>NZ_JBWKAW010000103.1:0-1059 GCF_056437345.1 Kitasatospora sp. NPDC042419 | reverse complement strand
CCGCCGCGAACGGAGCGATCTTCGCCTCGGCCAGCGAACGCACCGCCTCACGGAGCATCCCGTGCTCCTCGGAGATCCGGAAGAGATCGAAGTCCTGGCTCATGAGCGGCCACTCCTGTTTCACGACGGTCACGACGGTACTCAGTACCCTTCATTATGCACGTACGGGACAGAAAGGGAACTCAGTGCCTTCCCAGAGCGGCACTGAGTTCCCTATCCTTTTTGCGGCGGTAGTCGCAGAACCGGAAAGCCCGTCCGAGCGCAGGGAGATGACAACGTGGTCCACTCAGCCATCGACGCCGACATCGACATCGACAGCGCCCCGCTGGTGTTCCAGCGTTGCGCCTGGTGCAGCAACCCGACCTTCCAGCGGCTGCTCTGCCCGACCTGCGGGTCCACCGACCTGCGACTGGAGCGCAGCGAGGGCACCGGGGTGGTGCGGCGCTGCGCCGTCGAGCAGGCCCGGACGCCGCTGGCCCGGCAGAAGTCGCTGATCCGGATGGCCGAGGGGTTCGACGTCTGGTGCATCGTCAACGGCCTGCGCTCGACCGTGCCGGTGGGCACCCGGGTGCGGCTGACCGCGCCGGCGGGCGCCGAGCACCCGGCCCTGACGGTGCTTCCGCAGGAGGAGCCGGAGCGCGTCCCGTCCCTGGACCCGCGCCCGCTGCCGCCCGTCCAGGGCGGTTTCACCCAGCACCTGGCGGCGTTCGCGGAGTAGGGCGCGGGGCGGCCGCCCGGTGCACCCTGCCGGGCGGCAGGCCGGGGGCCGGGCCCGGTGCCGTGCCGTGCGGCGTGTCGTACGGCGTGTCGGCAGCAGCAGCGAGGGCGTGGCACCGAGTACCCCGGGGTACTCGGTGCCACGCCCTCCGGCGTTCCGCTCGGCCGGATCAGCCCTTGCGGGACTTCACCTCGGTGGTGAGCTGCGGCAGCACCTCGAAGAGGTCGCCGACCACGCCGTAGTCCGCCAGCTCGAAGATCGGGGCCTCGGGGTCCTTGTTGACGGCCACGATGGTCTTCGAGGTCTGCATGCCGGCCCGGTGCTGGATGGCGCCGGAGATG
>NZ_JBWKAW010000102.1:0-1114 GCF_056437345.1 Kitasatospora sp. NPDC042419 | reverse complement strand
TCGATGCCGGCGGACGCGGAGGTCATGACGGCTTCGGTTCGCAGGGGGTTGATCTCGGAGACGGCGCCGACGAGCGTGGTCTTGCCGACACCGAAACCGCCCGCGACGACGATCTTCGCGGAGGTGGTGGCGCGGGTGGGGGCGGCCGCGTTAGAGCTTGCGAAGTCCACTGAGGACCCTTTCGAGCAGCGTGACGTCGGGCTGGTTTCCGGATTCGCCGCCGGAAGCGGGCTGGTGGATGGCGACGAGGCCGGCCTCGGCCAGGTCGGCCACGAGGATGCGGGCCACTCCCAGGGGAAGGGAGAGCAGCGCCGACACCTCGGCGACGGACTTGACCTCCGTGCACAGGGTGCAGATCCGCTGGTGCTCGGGGAGCAGGGTGGCCAGGCGCTGCGGATCCACGTCGGCCGAGACGAGCGCCTCCAGGGCGAGCTCGTAGCGGGGCCGGGTGCGGCCTCCGGTCATCGCGAACGGCCGGATCAGCGGGCCGGAGTCCTGCTCGTCCTCGAACTCCTCGGCCTGCCCGGGCCGCTGGGCTGACCGGCCGGACTGCTGCCCGACGGTCGGCCGGCCACCGGTGACGGGGCCGGGCTGCCGGCCGGACGTCCCGTCCTGTGCCGGGTAGCCCGCCGGGGGCGCGTCGTAGGAGGGCTGCTGGGGCCGACCGTACTGGTCGTACTGCCCCGGCGGGTACGGCTGGCCGTACTGCGGCTGTCCGTAGTGCTGGCCGTGCTGGCCGTGGAGCGGCTGGCCGTACTGCTGACCGTGGCCGACGACGCCGGGTGCTCCGAAGGCGTCATGGCCTGTGCCAGGGTACGGAACGCCGTACTGGCCGCTGCGGTCGTCGGGCGGTGTCACGGTTCCTCTCCTCACAGGGTGCGGCGGTGCGGTGCGAGCTCGGGCACTGGTCCTGAGCCGGTGTTGCGAAGGCCGTACAACGTCCGAACCCGAGCCCGCCGAAGCGGGCCCGGGACGGGCGCGGAGGTGCTTCGAATACCTGGACGGTATCCGACGGACCGTCAGTGCAGGAGACTGCCCTGGAGTTCTGCGCGGAGTGCGGGGGTGAGGACGGCGCCGGCTCGGTCGACGAGCAGGGCCATCTCGTATCCGACGA
>NZ_JBWKAW010000101.1:0-1395 GCF_056437345.1 Kitasatospora sp. NPDC042419 | reverse complement strand
GTCGAGGGGATTCTGGATGCTCCGGTGACGGTGGCTGCGTTGCGGCGGGATCGTGCGGAGGCGCGGACGGTGGTGGGGGCGTTGGCGCGGATCCATGTCCAGGGCCACCACGTCGACTGGACCGCCCTGCTGGGCACCGGCCGGCCGTCGGGCGTCACACTGCCGACGTACCCGTTCCAGCGGCGCCGCTACTGGCTGGAGAACGCCGCCCGGACGGGGAACGCCGCCGGCCTGGGTCTGGCCCCGCTGGGTCACCCGCTGCTCGGGGCGGCCGTCGGTCTTCCGGACGGCGAGGGCGCGGTGCTGACCGGCAGCCTCTCGCTGTCCACCCACCCCTGGATCGCCGACCACTCGGTGCAGGGCACCGTGATCCTCCCCGGTACCGCACTGCTGGAGCTCGCGATCCGCGCGGGCGACGAGGTCGGCGCCGGCACGCTCGACGAACTGGTCGTCGAGGCCCCGCTCGTCCTCGCCGAACGCGGTGCCGTCCACATCCAGGTGACCGTGGGCGACCCCGACGACAGCGGCCTCCGGCCCGTCACCATCCACTCGCGGCCCGCCCCGCAGGCCGGGCGGGGCGAATATGTAGACCGATCGGCAGATTCTGTTTCTGTAGACCGGTCTGCCGATTCCTCGCCTTCCACCGGATCCTCTGTAGACCGGTCGACATATTCCGGCGAGTGGACCCGGCACGCGAGCGGCACCCTGCTGAGCGGCCCGGCCGCGCCGGCCGAGGGCCTGCAGGCCTGGCCCCCGCCGGGCGCGACACTGCTCGACACCGAGCGGCTCTACGAGGACCTGGCCGCCGCAGGCCTCGCGTACGGACCCGGCTTCCAGGGCCTGCGCGCCGCCTGGCAGGACGGCGACACCTTCTACGCCGAGGTCGCACTGCCCGACACGCTCGCCGGTGAGGCCGAGCGGTACGGCCTGCACCCCGCCCTGCTGGACGCCGCCGTCCACATCACCGTCCACCACCGGCTGGTCGACAGCCCGCCCGGCGTGAGCCGGCTGCCGTTCGCCTACAGCGGCGTCCGGCTGCACGCGACCGGCGCGAGCACGCTGCGGGTCCGGCTCCGGTACACCGAGCCCGAGGTGCTCGCGATCGACGTCGCGGACGGGACCGGCGCGCCGGTGGCCTCGGTGGAGGCGCTCCGGGCCCGCCTGGTCTCGGCCGAGCAGCTCGCCCCGGCCGGCGGCGCCGACCGCGACGCGCTGTTCCGGCTGGACTGGCCGGAGCTGCCGTCCGCCGCGACCGCGCGGTCCGCGCCGTCGGCGTCGTCCGCCGGAGCGCCGGTGGACTCCGGCTGGGAGCCGTTGCACGCCGAGGCCGACCTGTCGGCGACGCTGGCGGCCGTTCAGGCCTGGCTCGCCGACGAGTCCCGCGAGGGCGTCCGC
>NZ_JBWKAW010000100.1:0-1422 GCF_056437345.1 Kitasatospora sp. NPDC042419 | reverse complement strand
GTCGAGGGGATTCTGGATGCTCCGGTGACGGTGGCTGCGTTGCGGCGGGATCGTGCGGAGGCGCGGACGGTGGTGGGGGCGTTGGCGCGGATCCACGTCCAGGGCCACCACGTCGACTGGACCGCCCTGTTCGGCGGTGAGCGCCGTCCGCGTGTGGCGCTGCCGACGTACCCGTTCCAGCGGCGCCGCTACTGGCTGGAGAACGCCGCCCGGACCGCCGACGCGGGCGGTCTCGGCCTGGCGGCCGTCGAGCACCCGGTGCTCGGCGCGGTCGTGGCCCCGGCCGGCTCGGCCGGTCTCCTGCTCACGGGTAGCGTCTCGCTGTCCACCCACCCGTGGCTGGCGGACCACGTCGCCCTGGGGACGGTGCTGGCGCCGGGCGCGGCCCTGGTCGAGCTGGCGATCCGGGCCGGCGACGAGGTCGGGGCGAGCACCCTCGACGAGCTGGTCGTCGAAGCCCCGCTCGTCCTCCCGGAGCACGGTGCGCTGCAGCTCCAGGTGGCCGTCGGCGAGCCGGACGGGGCCGGCGTCCGTTCGGTGACCGTCCACTCGCGGCCCGCCCCGCAGGCAGGGCAGGACGAATATGTAGACCGATCGGTAGATTCCGTTTCTGTAGACCGGTCTGCCGATTCCTCCCCCTCATCCACCGGATCCTCTGTAGACCGGTCGACATATTCCGGCGACTGGACCCGGCACGCGAGCGGTCTGCTCTCCACCGCGCCCGTCGCCGCCGAGCCCTTCGCCTGGCCGCCCGCCGACACCGCGGAGCGGCTCGCTCCCGAGGAGGCGTACGCGCTGCTCGCCGCCGTCGGGCTGGACTACGGGCCGGCCTTCCGCGGCCTGCGCGAGGTCTGGCGGGACGGCTCCACGCTCCACGGGACGGCCGTCCTCCCGGAGCAGCTGACCGGCGACGCCGCCCGGTTCGGCCTGCACCCCGCCCTGCTGGACGCGGCCGCCCAGCTGCCCGCCCTCGACGGCGGAACCGGCGGCCCCCGCCGGCTGCCCTTCGCCTACCGGGGCGTCACCCTGCACGCCTCGGCCGCGACCGAACTGCGGGTGCGCGTCACCGCCACCGGCCCGGACGCCTACACCCTGGAGGCCACCGACCCGGCCGGACGGCCGGTGATCTCGGTCGCCTCGCTGGTCACCCGGCCGGTCCAGGAGGAGGGGCTGGGCACCGCGCCGGCCGTCGGCCGGGACACCCTCTTCGCCGTCGAGTGGCGCGAGCCGGCGGTGGGCACCCTCGCCGGGACCACCTCCACCGGGACCGCCTCGGTCGAGAGCACCTCCGTCGGGAGCACCTTCACCGGGAGCACCTCCACCGGGACCGGCTGGGAGCCGTTGCACGCCGAGGCCGACCTGTCGGCGACGCTGGCGGCCGTTCAGGCCTGGCTCGCCGACGAGTCCCGCGAGGGCGTCCGC
>NZ_JBWKAW010000099.1:0-1475 GCF_056437345.1 Kitasatospora sp. NPDC042419 | reverse complement strand
AGCAGACGACCACGCTCGACCTCGCCCAACACCTCCACCGCACTCAGACGCAGCTGCGGACCACCGTCCAGCGCCACCTCCAACGCCGCCACCAACCCCTCGGCAGCCCTCCGCACCAACACACCGACCGCCACCGGGTCGACCGACGGCACAGCGTCCACGGCGAGCGACAGCCCGCGGTTCTCACCGTTGTCGTCGACCGCCACCGCGAGCGGGTAGTTGGTCCGCTCGCGGGAGAAGAGCAGCCGGATGCCGTCCGTCTCAGCGCGGTCCTCCGCCGCCTCGGCGGACGCCCGGTCGGCGTCCTGGCCGGTGTTGTGGCGGTAGTTGAAGAGCGCGGAGAACAGCGGGGTCCCGCCGGCGAGACCGCTGGCGTTCTGGGCGAGGGCCAGCGGGGCGTGCTCGTGCTCCAGCAGTTCCGCGAGCTGGTCGCGCATCGCGGACACCGCGTCCAGGACGCCGAGTTCGTCCGTGCGCACCCGCACCGGAAGCGTGTTGATGAGCGGCCCGGGGACGCGATCGGCACCCAGGCCGGCGTTCATCCGCCCGAAGAGGATGGTGCCGAAGACCACGTCGTCGCGGCCGCTGACCACCGCCAGGGCCCTGGCCCACGCCACGTGCAGGACGGTCGCGGCGCTGACGCCGAGCCGGCGGGCGACCTCGCGCAGCCGAGCCTCGGCGGAGGGGGTGAACGGTACGACCTCGCGCACCACGTCGGCACCGGCCCCGCGGACGTCCACCAGCCCGTACGGGGAGGTGGGTTCGGTGACGTCACCGAGCAGTTCGGCGAAGTAGCGCTCGTGGGAGGCCTCGTCCGCGGCGGCACCGCGGGCGTGGGCCACGAAGGTGCGGAAGGGAAGCGGCTCGGGCAGCTCGTCGCCCCGGTCGGTGAGGAAGGCCAGGACCTCACCGAGCAGCGTCTCCAGGGCGGTGTGGTCCTGCACCAGGTGGTGCACGCGCACCAGGCCCAGCCAGCGGCCGCTGTCGGGAAGGGCCGCCGCGTGGACGGTGAAGAGCGGTGCCCGGCCGAGGTCCATCGAGGAGCCGACGACAGCGACCAGCTCGCCCACCGGGTCGGCTTGCCGCGCGTCCAGCACCACCTCGTCGACCTGCAGGGCGGCCTTGCGCCACACCACCTGGACCGGCTGGCTCA
Organism: Kitasatospora sp. NPDC042419; assembly: GCF_056437345.1. Taxonomy (NCBI): domain Bacteria; kingdom Bacillati; phylum Actinomycetota; class Actinomycetes; order Kitasatosporales; family Streptomycetaceae; genus Kitasatospora; species Kitasatospora sp. NPDC042419. The sequence continues at coordinate 322 of NZ_JBWKAW010000099.1, read as the reverse complement.
GGCCCTCCCAGACGAAGGAGGTGCGGAAGATGTCATGTCGGTCGATCACGCTCTGCAGCGCGGCCGCGAACGCGTCCAGGCGCTCGCGCGAACCGAACTCCAGGACGGACGGGAGCACATAGGCGTCGTCGCCGCCCTCGGCGAGGAGGTGGTGGAAGAGCAGGCCCTCCTGGAGCGGGGCGAGCGGGTAGACGTCCGCGACGTTAGCCGCGCCGCCGTCCACCGTCGCGACGACCCGCTCGACCTCCTCCGCCGTCAGCTCGACCAGCGGCAGCATCTCCGGAGTGATCACGACGGCGTCGGCCGGAATCAGGTTCGCCGG
>NZ_JBWKAW010000097.1:0-1606 GCF_056437345.1 Kitasatospora sp. NPDC042419 | reverse complement strand
TTCCCCACTGCTGCCTCCCGTAGGAGTCTGGGCCGTGTCTCAGTCCCAGTGTGGCCGGTCGCCCTCTCAGGCCGGCTACCCGTCGTCGCCTTGGTGAGCCACTACCTCACCAACAAGCTGATAGGCCGCGGGCTCATCCTGCACCGCCGGAGCTTTCGACCACTGAAGATGCCCCCAGTGGTCAGTATCCGGTATTAGACCCCGTTTCCAGGGCTTGTCCCAGAGTGCAGGGCAGATTGCCCACGTGTTACTCACCCGTTCGCCACTAATCCCCACCGAAGTGGTTCATCGTTCGACTTGCATGTGTTAAGCACGCCGCCAGCGTTCGTCCTGAGCCAGGATCAAACTCTCCGTGAATGTTTTCCCGTAATCGGGATGACACGCACGAGAGCGGAACAGTCAGGCGGAATAGGCCCGACCGTTCACAGCGTCCTCGCTGTGTTTTCTTCAAAGGAACCTCGACCATCGGGTATCCGATGGACGGGGTATCAACATATCTGGCGTTGACTTTTGGCACGCTGTTGAGTTCTCAAGGAACGGTCGCTTCCTTTGTACTCACCCTCTCGGGCTTTCCTCCGGGCTTCCCTTCGGTCTTGCGTTTCCGACTCTATCAGATCTTTCCGATCCGATTTCCTCGGTGCTTTCCAGGTTCCCGCTTCCGCGTTTCCCTTTCCGGCGGTTCCGACTCTATCAGATCCTTTCGGGCCTGATCCCCGGTCAGCGGGGTTTGTCTTCGCGGCTGTTGGGCCGTTCCGACGTCCCTAACCTTAGCGCGCCCTCTCGGCGATTCCCAAATCGAAGCCGGTGTGGAGTCGATCGGTCGTCGAGTCCCAATTCGAATTGAATTCGGGCGTGCCGAAATCAACCCTGTCGGGAGGTCGAGCTGGTGGTTTGGGTGCCGCTGCTGCGGCGGAAGTGCTGTCGAAGAACCGTTACGGCTCCGCGGCAACCCGAAGAACTCTACGGATCAGCCAGGGGGCTGTCAAGCGGCCCTGTCAAGATCTTTTCGTCCCGGGCTTCAGTCCAGGTCGGTGAGGCGTCCGCCGGCGTCCGGCTGGGCGTCCTCGACCCGTCGCAGTAGGCGCGTGAGCACTTCGCCCAGCGCCGTGCGCTCGTCGGGGGTCAGGTCCTGGAGCAGGTCCTCCTCGAAGACCGACGCCAGGCGCATCGCCTCCAGCCACTTCTCTCGCCCCTCGGATGTCAGCTCCACGATGACTCGTACGCGGTTGGACTCGTCTCGCTCACGGGTCACCAGAGATTCGGCGACCATGCGGTCGATCCGGTGAGTCATCGCGGCCGGGGTGAGGCCGAGGCGCTTGGCGAGGTCGCTGGGGCCCAGTCGGTAGGGAGCGCCGGAGAGGACGAGGGCCTTGAGGACCTCCCACTCCGTGTTGCTGATGCCGAGGGTCGAGGTCTGACGGCCGTAGGCGACGTTCATACGGCGGTTCAGGCGGGAGAGGGCCGAGACGATCTGCTCGACCTGGGGGTCGAGGTCCTGGAACTCGCGCTGGTACGCGGCGATCTGCTCTTCGAGGGTCGGCTCGCTGGGGCCGGGGGTGTCGCCCATGTGCGCAGTATCGCACGGTCGTTCTTTGCCTTGAAGTCC
>NZ_JBWKAW010000096.1:0-1611 GCF_056437345.1 Kitasatospora sp. NPDC042419 | reverse complement strand
CTAATAGGCGTTGAGGGCTGGGAGTTGGATCAGCTCTGGCAGGGGCCGGGCGAGATGTCTTGCTGTATGCCGCGCTTCGAGCGCTTCGACAAGAGCGACGCGTGCGCGGCCCCTGCCGTTCAGGACTCGGTCGCCGTAGCGTGCCGTGGTTCGAGCCGTTCCCAGGGCCACCTCTTGATCAGCCGGAGCCGTGGAGCTCTTCACGAGAGCGAGGACCCTGGGGATAGCTGGGGCCACGAACGGCTGATGGGGTGGTGCGCCGGCGAGCGCTTCTATTAGGTCGCCGAGTGGTCCTACCGCGGCTCGACGCCGAGGGACAGGGAAGGCTCGAAAGGGGTGCGCATGCACGTGACCTGCGGGATCGACTGGGCCGAGGATCATCACGACGTGGCGGTCGTCGACTCCGACGCCCGCCTGCTCGGCAAGCTCAGGATCAGTGACGACGCGGCGGGCTTCCAGGACCTGCTGCGTCTGCTCGTCGAGCACGGCGACAGCCCGGACGATCCGATCCCGATCGCGATCGAGACCTCGCGCGGACTCCTGGTGGCCTGCCTGCGGGCCTCCGGGCGTCGGGTCTTCGCGATTAACCCGATGGCCGTGGCCCGCTACCGGGACCGACACACCGTCTCCCGCAAGAAATCCGACCACCAGGACGCCGTCGTCCTGGCGAACATCCTGCGCACCGACGCGGAGCTCCACCGGCCTCTGCCCGGAGACTCCGACCTGGTCAAGGCGATCGCCGTCCTCGCCAGGGCCCAGCAGGACGCGGTCTGGGACCGTACCCGGGCCCACAACCGCCTGCGCTCGCACCTTCGCGAGTACTACCCGGCGATCCTCGAAGCGTTCGCCGACAAGCGTGAACGGCTACTGGCGCGCGAGGCCCGCGCGATTCTGGCGATCGCGCCCACACAGGCCGAAGCCGCCAAGCTCACTCGGAGCAAGCTCAAGGCCGCCCTCATACGGGCCGGCCGCCAACGCCGGATCGACTCCGAGACCGATCGTCTGCTCGAGGTGTTCCGCCGGACCTGGCTCCGCCAGCCGGCGCTGGTGGAAACAGCGATGGGACGCCAGACACTCGCCCTGCTCGCCCAGCTCGAAGCGGCCTGCCAGGCATGCGACGAGCTGGCAACTGCCACCGAGGAGCTCTTCCTGCAGCATCCCGACGCGGAGATCATCACGAGCTTCCCGGGTCTCGCCGTACTCACCGGTGCCCGGATACTCGCCGAGGTCGGCGACGACCGCACCCGGTTCGACACGGCCCGCGACCTGAAAGCTTATGCCGGAAGCGCCCCCGTGACGCGGGAGTCCGGCAAGAGCCGCCACGTCAGCCACCGCCGGATCAAGAACAGCCGCCTGGCCGCAACCGGCAGGCACTGGGCGTTCGCCGCGCTCACCGCCTCACCCGGCGCCCACGCCCATTACAACCGCCGGCGGGACACCGGCGACCGCTACTACGCGGCCCTCCGCCACTTGTTCAACCGCATGCTCGGCCAGCTCCATCACTGCCTGACCAGCCGCCAGAAATTCGATGAGGACATCGCGTTCGCCCCGCCGACGCCAGCCCCACTCACCGCAGCTGCTTGACCCGATAGCTGCATGGGGTGTCTTGTC
>NZ_JBWKAW010000095.1:0-1627 GCF_056437345.1 Kitasatospora sp. NPDC042419 | reverse complement strand
AGAAGCCGTTGTCTTTCCGAGAGTGATTGGTGCGTTTCCGCTGGTCAGGCATAGGGTCGGTGCTTCGGCGGCAGAGACGGGGTGTCGTGTCGTCTCTTCGGTGGAGGTGCCGGGATGCCGTCGGTGATGGGGTTGCTGGAGGAGCACGAACGCGTCGCTCGGCAGCGGGTGGAGGTCCTTCAGGTCGAGCTGCGGGAGGCGGAGGCTGCGTGGGAGCGGTTGGTGATCGCCCGTGAGACGGTGAGCGAGGTCTTGGCGGGACCACGCGCGGGCGAGGAGGCGTCGCCGGTCGTGGTGGCGGGCGAACGGCCGGTTCGGGTCGAGGCGGCGGTGCCGGGTTCGGTCGTGCCGCACTGGCGGGAAGGACTCGCCCCAACGGTGCTGGCACCGGACTACCAGCGGATCACGGATGTCCTGGCCGGCGGGAACGGGGCGGGCGGGGAGGCGATGGACTGCCGGCAGCTGGCCGGGGCGCTCGGGCTGGAACCGGTTCCCGCGAAGGTTGAGGGGTTGCGGTCGAAGGCGAAGCGTCTGGCCGCGCGGGGCTGGCTGGTCGAGGACCGCCCGGGGCTGTTCAGCGTGCCCGCCGGGCGAGGCGGCGGCTCATGACCATGCTCATCGACCAGCGGATCACCGCCTCCGAGGTATCGGTGCGCGTCTCGTAGTCGCGGGCCAGGCGGCGTGAGCGCATCAACCACGCGAACGTGCGCTCCACCAGCCACCTCTTGGGCAACACGGTGAACCCGGCCGCGTCGTCGTTGCGTTTGACCACCGTCAGCGCGATCCGCAGGACGTCGCGGGCAAGGTCGACCAGGCGCCCGGTGTAGCCGCCGTCGGCCCACACCAGCGTGATGTGCCAGTGCCGTTCGCGCAGCCGGGCCAGCAGCGTCCGTCCGGCCTCGCGGTCGGTGATCGAGGCCGCGGTGACCATCACCGTCAGCAGCAGCCCGAGGGTGTCGACGATGATGTGCCGCTTGCGGCCGTTGACGTTCTTCCCGCCGTCGAAGCCCCGGCTCTCGGCCGGCACCGACGCGGCCGCCTTCACCGATTGCGCGTCGATGATCCCCGCGGTCGGCTCCCGGTCGCGGCCCGCCGCCTCACGGACCCGGTCGCGCAGCCGGTCGTGGAACTCGGCGACCAGGCCCTTGTCGCGCCAGCGCCGGAAGAACGCGTAGACGCGGTCCCACGCGGGGAAGTCCCCGGGCATCGCCCGCCAGGTGATGCCGCCCGCGACCAGGTAGCGCACCGCGTCGACCATCTGTCGGTGGCAATAGCCCTCCGGCCTGCCTCCGCGGCCCTCCAGCCAGCCCGGGACGGGCATCGCGTCGCGCACGACCGCCCACTCCGCGTCGTTCATGTCGGACGGATACCTCGGTCGCCTGTGCGGTTGGTCGCCGGCGTTCCCGAACCGGTGCGCGAGACAATCACACTCCCGGGCAGCTGAGTTGGAGTCAGTCGACGCAAGGGCGTACAACAGCGACAACAGGGCCTCCTGGCGTGCTCAAGGTCTCGACAACCCCGAGCTGCACCAGAGGCCCTGTCTTCATGCTCGGCAATCGGCAAGATCACCCGACCGTGCTGTCCAGTCGAACCCACGTCCACCAAGATCGATACGACAACGGCTTCT
>NZ_JBWKAW010000094.1:0-1769 GCF_056437345.1 Kitasatospora sp. NPDC042419 | reverse complement strand
TGCCCACGCCCCCGGCCGGGCCCGGGCCGAGGACCACCGGGCCCGCGCCCGCGCTGCCCGCGCCCCCTGCCGGGCCCACACCCAAACCCGGGCCCGGGCTTGGGAGAAGCACCACCGTGCCCGCCCCAACACCTAAAACGACCACGCCCACCCTGCCCACGGCCGAACCCGAACCCGGGCTTGGGCCTGGGCCGAGAACCGCCGTGCCCGCCTCGACACCGAAAACCACCGTGTCCGCCCTGCCCACGCCCCCGGCCGGGCCCGGGCCGAGGACCACCGGGCCCGCGCCCGCGCTGCCCGCGCCCCCTGCCGGGCCCACACCCAAACCCGGGCCCACGCCCGGGCCTGAGCCGAGGACCGCCACGCCCGCCCTGCCCACACCCGGGCCTGGGCCTGGGCCTGGGACCGCCGTGCCCGCGCTGCCCGAGCCCCCGGCCGGGCCCACACCCACACCCGAACCCGGGCCGAGGACCGCCATGCCCGCCTCGACACCGAAAACCACCACGCCCGCGCTGCCCACACCCGGGCCTGGACCTGGGCCTGGGACCGCCACGCCCGCCCTGCCCACACCCGGGCCTGGGCCTGGGACCGCCGTGCCCGGGCTTGGGCTTGGGCCTGGGCCTGGGCTGAGGACCGCCATGCCCGCCTCGACGGCGAAAGCGACCATGTCCGCGCTGCCCACGCCCCTCGCATGGAGCGAGCGTTCACCCGACGGCACCCACGCCGTCCTGCGGCTCCCGGCCGACCTCGGCGCCGACCACATGGCCGGCCACTACCCCGGCCACCCGATCCTGCCAGCCGTGGTCGTCCTGGACTGGGTACAACAAGCCGTCGACAACCTCCACGGCGGCGGCCTACGGCTGCGCCACCTGCACCGGGCACGCTTCGCACGGCCCCTCCTACCGGGAGACGTACTGGAACTCACCATCCGGACACACCCCCACGAACCGAACAGTGAGGCAACCGACGGTGAGCCGACCCACGGTGAAGGCACCGACCGTGCTCGGACCCTCGGCGAAGGCACCAAGGCTGAGGGAACCGACGGTGAAGGGGCTGACGATACAGGGACCTTCGGTGAAGGCAGCGACCGTGAACGGACCCTCGGCGAAGGCACCGACGATGCGCGAACCCTCGGCGAAGACACCAAGGCTGAGGGAACCGACGGTGAACGGACCCTCGGTGAAGGCACCGACGATGCGCGAACCCTCGGCGAAGACACCAAGGCTGAGGGAACCGACGGTGAACGGATCAACGGTGAAGCGACCGACGATGCGCGAACCCTCGGCGAAGGCACCGAGGGTGGGGGGATCGACAGTGAAGGGGCTGACGATACAGGGACCTTCGGTGAAGGCAGCGACCGTGAACGGCCCCTCGGTGAGAGCACCGAGGGTAAGGGAACCGACGGTGAGCCGATCAACAGTGAAGGAACCGACGATGCGCGGCCCCTCGGCGAAGGGACCGACGATGCGCGGACCCTCGGTGCGGGCACCGACATCGAGGGGACCTTCGGTGAGCGGATCGACAGTGAGGGAACTGACGGCGAAGGGATCCGCGGTGGGAGGGCCGACGGTGAAGGGGTCGGCGGTGAAGGGGGCTTCGGCGGGGAGATCTTCGCGAGTGCCCGGATAGTGCGCTCGGACCGCCGGCTGGCCGTCGAACTCGACGCCACCTTCACGGCGGTGAGGACCCATGCTTGACCACGCACAGGTACGCGGCCTGCTACGGCAACGCCCTCCGATGATCCTGCTCGACACCGTCGAGGAGTTCTC
>NZ_JBWKAW010000093.1:0-1915 GCF_056437345.1 Kitasatospora sp. NPDC042419 | reverse complement strand
ACACCCGCCGCTTCACCATGGTGCCCCGGCTGAAGAAGGCGCTGCGGGTGCCGACCCCGGCCGACCGCGGCCCGGGCCGGCCGTGGCGGCCGGGCACCCCGCCGCCGGCGCCGATCGACCCGGAGCTGCCGAGCGCGGACATCCGCATCGGCTACGCCCGCTGCTCGACCCTCGGGCAGGAACTCGACTCCCAGCTCGACGCGCTCAGCAAGCACGGCATCCCCAGGGAGAAGATCTTCAGCGAGAAGATCAGCACCCGGGTACGGGTCCGCCCCCGGTTCGAGGAGGCCCTCCGAACGGCGCGGGAGGTCAAGGCGCACGCCCCGCACTGCCGGGTCATCTTCACCGTGTACGAGATGAAGCGCCTCGGCCGCGACGCCGCCGAACTCACCGCGCTCGCCGACCACCTCACCGCCCACGGCCTGGTCCTGGAGATGCTCGCCGGGCCCCTGCCCGGCATCTACGACCCCACCGGCCCCGGCAAGCTGCTGTTCGCGTTCTTCGCCGCGATGGCGGAGACCGAGCGGGAGAACATCCGCGAGTCCACCCTGGAAGGGCTCGACACCGCGGCCCGCAAGGGCAAGCACGGCGGCCGGCCCCCGGTCATCACCGACGACATGCTCCACACCGTGCTGCGGCGCCGCGCGGGCGGCGAGTCCGTCGAGCAGATCCAGCCCGACCTGATCATCCCCACCGGTAAACGCAAGGGACAGAGCCCCTCCGTCGCCAGCATCTATCGGGCCCTCGCCGAACACGCCAAGCGCGAGGCATATCCCGAGGCCGTCGAGGCCGCGCACGCAGACTTCGCAGCCCTGAAGGCTGGCGCGGTCCCCGAGCCTCGCGGTACGAACGACGAGGCGCCGCAGACGTTGGGAGCCGTCCAGTGATCCCGGCCCCGCACCGGATGAAGGGCGGCGCCCCGCTTCTCGGAGCACTGTCCGGCGAGGTCGGGCCCTTCGGCCCGTACGGCGCCGGCGTGAGCGATCCTGGAGACATGGAGATCGAGGTCCTGGTCGTGCCGGACTGCCCTCACCAGCAGCTCGCCGAGGAACGGCTGCGGCAGGCCCTCGACGACGCCGGGCTGGACGCGACCGGCTTCACCACCCGGGTGGTCGCCGACCAGGCCGACGCCGAGCGGTCGGCCTTCACCGGGTCCCCGACGATCCTGATCGACGGCCGCGACCCGTTCGCGGAGCCCGGCACCAGGCCCTCGCTCTCCTGCCGGATCTACCGCACCCCGCAGGGCCCGGCCGGGGCGCCCGGGCTCGACCAGCTCCGCCAAGCGCTCCACGAAGCCGCCGGCACCGCAGCCTGACCGCCGAGGAACGGCACGACGCGGAGGACCCCGACGGTCAAGTCACCGCCGGGGTCCTCCGCTGTTCAACCCGACGGGGCTACAGCGGCTCCGCGGTGGCCAGCGCGTCGCGCAGATCGGCGGGAAGCGCGGGGTGGTCGCGCCAGACGACGCAGGTGTTCAGCATGCTCCGCCAGATCGAGCGGGCCGCCTCCGGGTCGGCGAACGGGCCGTCGAGGGCGTCCAGGAGCAGGCGGGCGTAGTGGTTGATGGCCTTGCCCAGGGTCTCCGGGACGCTCAGGATCAGCTCCGCTTCGGCGGAGAGAGGTTCTTCCACCAGTTCGGGCAAGCGCTGCTTGAGTTTGTCGGCGGTCTGCTGCACCTGGTCGGCGGCGAACTCGGCGAGGGCGCGCACCTGCTCGGCGGTGGGCAGGGCGGTGACGGTCGTGGTCATGGCTCTGGAGCGTACGGGTGCGGAACCCGGCGGATCAGCCGGACAGATGAAGTGCCCGTACGGCGCGGGCGGACCAGCTCATGCGCCCCCTTCGGTCCGAAAGCTACTGGCGGGTTACTTGTCACCTGGTTCGCCGCTCGTTAACGGCACCCCGCGATGCGGCGCAC
>NZ_JBWKAW010000092.1:0-2036 GCF_056437345.1 Kitasatospora sp. NPDC042419 | reverse complement strand
TAAGGTAGCGAAATTCCTTGTCGGGTAAGTTCCGACCTGCACGAATGGCGTAACGACTTCTCGACTGTCTCAACCATAGGCCCGGTGAAATTGCACTACGAGTAAAGATGCTCGTTTCGCGCAGCAGGACGAAAAGACCCCGGGACCTTTACTACAGTTTGATATTGGTGTTCGGTTCGGCTTGTGTAGGATAGGTGGGAGACTTTGAAGCCGTGACGCCAGTCATGGTGGAGTCGCCGTTGAAATACCACTCTGGTCGTGCTGGATGTCTAACCTCGGTCCGTGATCCGGATCAGGGACAGTGTCTGATGGGTAGTTTAACTGGGGCGGTTGCCTCCCAAAGGGTAACGGAGGCGCCCAAAGGTTCCCTCAGCCTGGTTGGCAATCAGGTGTTGAGTGTAAGTGCACAAGGGAGCTTGACTGTGAGACCGACGGGTCGAGCAGGGACGAAAGTCGGGACTAGTGATCCGGCGGTGGCTTGTGGAAGCGCCGTCGCTCAACGGATAAAAGGTACCCCGGGGATAACAGGCTGATCTTCCCCAAGAGTCCATATCGACGGGATGGTTTGGCACCTCGATGTCGGCTCGTCGCATCCTGGGGCTGGAGTCGGTCCCAAGGGTTGGGCTGTTCGCCCATTAAAGCGGTACGCGAGCTGGGTTTAGAACGTCGTGAGACAGTTCGGTCTCTATCCGCTGTGCGCGTAGGAATATTGAGAAGGGCTGTCCCTAGTACGAGAGGACCGGGACGGACGAACCTCTGGTGTGCCAGTTGTCCTGCCAAGGGCATGGCTGGTTGGCTACGTTCGGGAGGGATAACCGCTGAAAGCATCTAAGCGGGAAGCCTGCTTCAAGATGAGTATTCCCACCTCCTTGAGAGGGTAAGGCTCCCAGTAGACCACTGGGTTGATAGGCCGGATGTGGAAGCCCAGTAATGGGTGGAGCTGACCGGTACTAATAGGCCGAGGGCTTGTCCTCAGTTGCTCGCGTCCACTGTGTTAGTTCTGAAGTAACGAACACGCCCCCCTTTGGGTGGTGCGGCGGTTCATATCTTCATAGAGTTTCGGTGGTCATAGCGTTAGGGAAACGCCCGGTTACATTCCGAACCCGGAAGCTAAGCCTTTCAGCGCCGATGGTACTGCAGGGGGGACCCTGTGGGAGAGTAGGACGCCGCCGAACAATCATTGTGGGAAAGCCCCGCACCTTATGGTGCGGGGCTTTTCTGCGTTCTGGGGCCGGTATTCCTTTCGGTGGTGGGTCGGGGGCGGATATGTGGGTCAGAGGCGGCCGGCTGCTTTGAGGGCGAGGTAGGCGTCGGCCAGGGCGGGGGCGAGGGTGTCGGGGGCCGCGTCGACGACCGTGACCCCGTGGCGGCGGAGCTGGTCCGCGGTACGGGCGCGCTGGGACTGGGTCTGGGTGGCTGCGGCGGCTTCGTAGACGCCTTCGATCGAGCCGCGGGTGCCTGTCATGGCGGCGATCTGCGGGTCGGCGACAGAGGCCAGCAGGACCGTGTGGCGCTGCGTGAGCTGCGGCAGGACCGGGAGGAGGCCCTCTTCGATCGGGGCCGCGTCGAGGGCCGTCAGGAGGACGATCAGTGAGCGGCGGGGGGCGCGGGACAGGGCTGTTGCGGCGAGGCCGCGGGCGTCCGTCTCCACCAGTTCCGGTTCGAGAGGGGCGAGGGCGTTGACGACGGCCGGCAGGACGTCGCTCGCGGGTCGGCCCTGGACTTGGGCGCGGAGGCGGCGGTCGTAGGCCACGAGGTCCACGCGGTCGCCGGCTCGCGAGGCGAGCGCGGTCAGGAGGAGCGCTGCGTCCATGGCGGCGTCCAGACGGGGGACGTCGCCGACGCGGCCGGCCGAGGTGCGGCCGGTGTCGAGGACGATGAGGATGTGGCGGTCGCGCTCCGGGCGCCAGGTGCGGACGGCGACCGCGGTCTGGCGGGCGGTGGCGCGCCAGTCGATCGAGCGGGTGTCGTCGCCCGGGACGTACTCGCGGAGGCTGTCGAACTCGGTGCCCTCGCCGCGGGTCAGCACGCTGGTG
>NZ_JBWKAW010000091.1:0-2043 GCF_056437345.1 Kitasatospora sp. NPDC042419 | reverse complement strand
CAGACCCGCCACCGAACGATGCTCGACCACCACACCCTTCGGCCGACCCGTCGAACCCGACGTGTAGATCACATACGCCGGATGCGACGGCAGCAGAGCAGCCCGACGGCCGGCATCCGTCAACGCACCACTGTCGAACCCCGCCAACTCGGCGACCACGGACGGCTCGTCCAGCACCACCGCGGGCACCTCCACCGGAACCACCCCGGCCACGGCCCGCGAAGTCACCACCGCGACCGGCGCGGCATCCGCCACCATGAACCCGACCCGCTCCACCGGATACGCCGGATCGACCGGCAGATACGCACCACCCGCCTTCACCACCGCCAGCAGCGCCACCACCGCCTCGACACCGCGCTCCAACGCCACCGCGACCACCGACTCCGGACCCACACCACGACCCACCAACAAGCGGGCCAGGCGGTTCGCCCGGGCATCCACCTCGGCATACGACAGCTCCACGCCGTCGGCGACCACCGCCACCGCATCCGGCGTCCGCACCACCTGCGCCTCGAACAGACCGGGCAGCGTGTCCTCCCGAGCCTCGACCGCCGCCGCACCGCTCCACTCGGTGAGCAGACGACCACGCTCGACCTCGCCCAACACCTCCACCGCACTCAGACGCAGCTGCGGACCACCGTCCAGCGCCACCTCCAACGCCGCCACCAAACCCTCGGCAGCCCTCCGCACCAACACACCGACCGCCACCGGGTCGACCGACGGCACAGCGTCCACGGCGAGGCCGATCGCGTCGCCGTCGTCGTCCACCGAGACGGCGAGCGGGTAGTTGGTCAGTTCCCGGGCGAACAGCGTGCGGAAGCCGCCCTCCGGCCGGTCCACGGGCTCCGCCGGAGCCGGGGTCCGCTGCTCGGTGTTGTGCCGGTAGTTGAACAGCGCGGAGAACAGCGGGGCGCCGCCGTGGACACCGCTGGCGTTCTGGGCGAGGGCCAGCGGGGCGTGCTCGTGCTCCAGCAGTTCCGCGAGCTGGTCACGCACCGCCGACACCGCGTCCAGAACGCCGAGTCCGTCCGTCCGCACCCGCACCGGGAGCGTGTTCATGAACGGTCCGGGAACGCGATCGGCACCCAGGCCGGCGTTCATCCGGCCGAACAGCACCGTGCCGAAGACCACGTCGTCCCGCCCGGCCAGCACCGCGAGGGCCCGTGACCAGGCGACGTGCATGACCGTCGCCGCGCTCGCGCCGAGCCGGCGGGCGACCTCGCGCAACCGCTGGTCCAGCTCGGGCTCGAACGCCACCTTGGCGCGCACCACGCCGGCCCCGTCGCCTCGCACGTCGGTCAGCCCGTACGGGGCCGTCGGCTCGGTGACGTCCGCCAGCAGGCGGGTGAAGTAGCGCTCGTGCCCGGCGGTGTCCGCCCCGCTCCGAGCCTGGGCCACGAAGTCCCGGAACGGCAACGGTTCGGGCAGCTCGTCGCCCCGGCCGTTGACGAAGGCGTCCAGCTCGGCGAGCAGCACCTCAAGTGCGGTGTGGTCCTGGACGATGTGGTGGAGCCGCACCAGCGCCACCCAGCCCCCGGCCCCGGTCCCGGCCCCGGGGAGGGGCGCGACATGGGCGGTGATCAGGGGCGCCCGGGTGAGGTCCATCGACATGCCGACTCCGGTCAGCAGTTGCTCGACCACATCGGAGTCTTCCGGGTCCAAGGCCACTTCGGTCACCGGCAGTTCGGCGTTTCGCCACACCACCTGGACGGGCGTGCGCAGTCCGTCCCACACGATGCCCGTGCGCAGGATGCCATGGCGGGCGACCACCTGCCGCAGGGCGCCGAGGAAGGTGTCCAGCCACTCGCGCGAGCTGAACTCCAGCACCATGGGCATCACATAGGCGTCGTCCTCATCGCGGGCGAGGAGGTGGTGGAAGAGCAGGCCCTCCTGGAGCGGGGCGAGCGGGTAGACGTCCGCGATGTTCGCGGCGCCGCCCTCGACGGTGGCGACGACCCGCTCGACCTCCTCCGCCGTCAGCTCGACCAGCGGCAGCATCTCCGGAGTGATCACGACGGCGTCGGCCGGAATCAGGTTCGCCGG
>NZ_JBWKAW010000090.1:0-2290 GCF_056437345.1 Kitasatospora sp. NPDC042419 | reverse complement strand
GTCAGGGCGTTCGCCAGGACCCAGGGCATCCAGGACGCGAGACCCGTCACGGCGAAGCTGGAGGCGAGCCCCACCCCGCCGCCGCAGACGACGAAACGGGCGAAGGCCGCCAAGGCTCCGGGCGCCGCCTGCTCCCGGTTCTGTGCTGTCTCCATGACCCGCCCCCTCGGATGTCCCACACCGCGAAACGTGCACCCCTCGGCCGGTGAGGCCGAGGGGTGCACCCCCCATGACGCCATCATGGCGCATGTGTGGCGCCATTGCCAGTCGCCGTTGGCGCCTCGTGCGACACCAGGGGCTGTCGCCCGAGCCCGATCCGAAGAGCGGTGCGGGCCGGGAGCCACTTCCTGGCGCCGCCGACCGTGGCACCGGCAGGCCGAGGCCGCGCCGCGGACCCGACTCCGACCGCCCCGACCCCGGCGGCCCGATCGCCGCCACGTGGCACCACCGGCGCCATTCGACGATCGCCGGAGAGTGCAGGCACACGCATGGCGCCACCGTGAGCCGTGGTCGCCCTCCCTGCGTTTCCGCAGCCAGGACGGCCGGCTCGGAACCCGCGCCACACCCGATGCCATTTGGGCTTGCCGATGGCGCCACAGTGATGCCATGATGACGTCATGGACCTCGCCCCGTATGTCGACACCCTCCGGCGCGAACTAGCGGTGGCCGCCGCAGCCGGCGGGGAGGACGCCCGCGAACTGGCCGAGCGGCTCACCGCTCCGCTGATGTCGGCCACCCGCCTGACCATGCTCAACGTGCTCTCCGCCGCGATGGACGAGATCACCCGCGAGCTCGCCCCCGGCTCGGTCGACGTACGACTGCGCGGACTCGACCCCGACTTCGTGGTGACGCCCCCACCCGCCCGCACCGGCGCCCCCGTGGAACCGGCAGCTCACGCCGAACCCGCCGCACCACCCAGAGCCCCGAGCCCGGTCCCGGCCGACGAGGACGAGGGCGCCACCGCCCGGATCAGCCTGCGGCTGCCGGCCCACCTCAAGGCCCGCGCCGAGGACAGCGCGAGCCGCGAGGGCCTGTCGGTCAACGCCTGGCTGGTACGCGCCGTGTCGGCCGCGGTCGACGACACCGCCCGGCCCCGCACGACGAACAGACCCCGGACCATCGGGCAGAGCATCACCGGCTGGGTCCGCTGACCGCACCCGCGCCACCACGCCCCACCCGCCCCCCACCGACACCGCACCCCCACCAGCGGGGACGCCCCGACGACTCAAGAGAACGGACCAGCCATGCCCACCTTCGACACTCCCGACCCGATCTCGGTCACCGCGCACGTGGAAGCCGGCTCCATCCAGTTCATCGCCGGCGAGCACCTCCACACCACCGTCGAGGTACGACCCCGCGACCCGAAGAAGGACCGGGACGCGCGAACGGCCGAGCAGACCGAGATCGGCTACGCGAACGGCGTCCTGACCGTCCGGACACCCAAGCCCAACCTCCTCGGCATCGGCCGCACCGGCATCGTCGACGTGACCGTCGAACTGCCCACCGGCTCGGACGTCGACACGACCGGTGCCTGGACCCAGGTCCTCGGCGAAGGCCGACTCGGCGAGACCCGCGTGAAGACCTCCTCCGGCGACGTCCGCCTCGACACCACGGGCCCGCTGACGCTCACCGCCTCCCACGGCTCCATCACCGTCGACCGCGTCGAAGGCCCCGCCGAGATCACCACCAGCTCCGGCAGCATGCGCGTCGACTTCGTCGACGGCCCCGCCGTCCTGAAGAACTCCCACGGCACGACGGCCGTCGGCACCGCGACCGGCGAACTGCGGGTGAGCGGCGCCAACGGCGACATCGAGATCCGACGCGCCGAGGACTCCGTCGCCGCCACCACCGCCCACGGCACCCTGCGCGTCGCCGAAGTCGCCCGCGGCACCGTCCAACTGGAGACCTCCTACGGCGCCATCGAGGTCGGCATCCGCCAGGACACCGCCGCCTGGCTCGACGTCAGCTCGGGCTCCGGCCAGGTGCGCAACACCCTCACCCCCTCCGAGGCCCCGGAGAAGACCGACAACACCGTCAAGGTCCACGCCCGCACCCGGCACGGCAACATCGACATCCGCCGCGCCAAGCCCTGAGCACACCGGGGCCCCAGGCCCCCTCGCCCCGCCCTGCTCACACCCCGCCGCTTCACCCCTCCCCCGCCACCTCCGCCACTCCAGCCTCCGAACGGGAGGGCTCCATGCCTTCATCTGTCATGCCCACGCCCAGGCGAGGGAACGGCCACCCGTCCCCGATCGCCGTCTCCGCCGTCGGCCTGCGCAAGTCCTACGGC
>NZ_JBWKAW010000089.1:0-2645 GCF_056437345.1 Kitasatospora sp. NPDC042419 | reverse complement strand
GTCGGCGACAGCATCGCCTCACCGAGCCCGAACAGCGCGTACGTGGAGATGAACGCGGCGGTCGCCATGGTCTGGCTGCCGTGCCCGAGGCCCGCGTACCCGGCGATGAGCCACGCCACGGTCCAGATGAGACCGACGGCCGCGATCATCCGGGTCCGCTTCCGGCGCTCGACGAACTTCAGCACCAGGAACTGGGCCGCCACGATGACCGCCGTGTTGGCGGCCAGCGCGATCCCGAGCGTCGACGGCTCGATCCCGGCGGCCTCCGTGCCGTAGGCGGCGAGACCCGACTCGAACTGTCCGTAGCAGGCGAAGAAGAGGACGAAGCCGAGGACGCACAGCTGCACCATCGCCTTGTGCCCGAGCAGCGCGCGCACGCCGCCGCCCTTGCCGCCCTCGGAGGGCCGCGTGCCCCGCAGCGCGGGGGAGCCCGGCATCCGCACGGTCCCGACGACCGCGCCGAGCACCAGGAACATCGCCGCCTCGATCGAGAACAGCAGGATGAAGCTGCCCGGCCGGCTCGTGTCGACCAGCAGGCCGCCGATCAGACCACCGACACCGAGGCCGAGGTTCTGCAGGAAGAACTGCATGGCGAAGGCCCGGGTCCGGCCCACCGGCGTCGAGCACCAGACGATCATCGTGGCGAGCGCCGGCTGGAGCACCGCCGTACCGGCACCGAGCAGCGCCGCGGCCCCCACGGCCGCCGGCACGCTCGAAGCGAAGCCCATGCCCACCGCACCCACGGCGGCCACGACCGAGGCCACGAGGAGCACGGGCACCGGCCCGCGCCGGTCGATGGCCCGCCCGCTGAAGGGCAGCACCACGAGCGCGGCCATGGCGAAGACGGCGAGAACGATGCCCGCGGTCGCCGCGCCCAGATCCCGCACCTGAGCGACGTACACATAGAGGTACGGCACGGTGAAGCCGAGTCCGAACGCGCTCAGCGCGCTGCCTGCCTGAATACGGCGCATCGCAGCGCCCCTCGCCTTGGTCACACTCACCCACTTCGGTCGCAGGTTCAGAGGTGTAGCCCTGAACCTTGAAGACTTAACTCCTAAAGTTAACGTCTTAACAGTACACACCGAAGGACTTCAATGCCAACGGGGTACGTGGGATACTCGCCGCATGTCCGACACCCCCGAGCGCCCAGGCCCGCAGGCCCCGCAGGAGCCGAGCCTCGACGAGCAGATCGCGGCCTACCAGCGCGAGTACCGCGACCTCGACCCCCAGGTGGAGAAGGTCGTCTCCGCCCTCGGCCGGCTGAACCGCCGGATGAACGTGGCGTACGGCCGCCAGCTCGCCGACCTCGGCATCAGCAACGCCGAGTGGGAGGTCCTCAAGACCCTCGTCCTCGCCGGAGCGCCCTACCGCCTCGGCCCGGGCGAGCTCGCCAAGCGACTGGGCCTCACCCCGGCCGCGATGACCCACCGCATCGACCGCATGGCGGGCGAAGGCCTGGTCACCCGCGACCGCGACGAGAACAACCGGGTCCGCGTGATCGTCGAGCTCACGGACGAAGGCCGCTCGAAGTGGCTGGAGGCCATGCGCATGGCCACGGACTTCGAGGAGGAGCTCCTCCAGGACCTCACGACGGACGAGCGGGGAGTCCTCGGCGAGGTCCTCATCCGTCTCCTGCGCCGCGTCGAGCTGACCCAGCCGGACGCCGGCGGCCGCCTCACTGACCTGGACTGACGCCACCACCACGGCCACCCGGCAGGGGGTTGACACGCCCCCTCCGGATCCGTAATGTTCTCCGAGTTGTCACGGAGCCGGAACGGTTCTTCGACAGCCACTCACGCCGCAGATGCGGCACCTCTTCTCTGCACGATCTCCCCACCGGGATGAATTTCGGCATGCCGAAATTCAATTCGAAAACTCGATTATGAGTTGACGGGAAGAATCCGCTAGAGTTTGAGTCGTCGGAACGGCCCAACAGCCGGAAAGACAAACCCCGCTGACTGGGGATCAGGCGCCGAAAGGATCTGATAGAGTCGGAACCGCCGGAAGGGCCCGGAGCGAAAGCGAACGGGACCGGAAAGCACCGAGGAAATCGGATCGGAAAGATCTGATAGAGTCGGAAACGAAGGAAAAGCCCGGAGGAAAGCCCGCGAGGGTGAGTACAAAGGAAGCGTCCGCACCTTGAGAACTCAACAGCGTGCCAAAAATCAACGCCAGATTAGTTGATACCCCGTCCATCTTCGGATGGTCGAGGTTCCTTTGAAAAAGTCCACCCTTCGGGGTGGCAATTACACAGCGAGGACGCTGTGGACAGTCGGCCTTATTCCGGCATGACTGTCCCGCTCAACGCGAGTGTGACCCGATTACGGGTAAACATTCACGGAGAGTTTGATCCTGGCTCAGGACGAACGCTGGCGGCGTGCTTAACACATGCAAGTCGAACGATGAAGCCCTTCGGGGTGGATTAGTGGCGAACGGGTGAGTAACACGTGGGCAATCTGCCCTTCACTCTGGGACAAGCCCTGGAAACGGGGTCTAATACCGGATAACACCGGCTTCTGCATGGAAGCTGGTTGAAAGCTCCGGCGGTGAAGGATGAGCCCGCGGCCTATCAGCTTGTTGGTGGGGTAATGGCCTACCAAGGCGACGACGGGTAGCCGGCCTGAGAGGGCGACCGGCCACACTGG
>NZ_JBWKAW010000088.1:0-2728 GCF_056437345.1 Kitasatospora sp. NPDC042419 | reverse complement strand
ATGCCGACACCCTCGGACCAGCCCGTACCGTCCGCACCCGCCCCGAAGGACTTGCAGCGGCCGTCCGGAGCCAGCCCGCGCTGACGCGAGAACTCCACGAACACGTCCGGCGTCGGCATCACCGTCACACCGCCGACCAGCGCCATCGAGCACTCACCCGAGCGCAGCGCCTGCACCGCGAGGTGCAGCGCGACCAGCGACGACGAGCAGGCGGTGTCCACGGTGACGGCCGGGCCCTCCAGCCCGAACGAGTACGAGATCCGGCCGGACATCACCGACGAGGCCGTGCCCGTCAGCAGGTGCCCCTCCACACCCTCGGAGGCCTCGACCGGCCCCGAGCCGTACCCCATGAACGAGGCACCCACGAACACGCCGACCGGTCGGCCCGCCAACCCGCCCCGCGGGTCCACGCCGGCCCGTTCGAACGCCTCCCACGAGGTCTCCAGCAGCAGCCGCTGCTGCGGGTCCATCGCCAGCGCCTCACGCGGCGAGACGCCGAACAGTCCGGCGTCGAACTCGCCCGCACCGTACAGGAATCCGCCTTCACGGGCGTAGAACGTCCCCGCGTGCTCGGGGTCCGGGTGGTACAGGCCCTCCAGGTCCCAGCCGCGGTCCGTCGGGAACGCGCCGATCCCGTCCTCCCCGGCCGAGAGCAACTCCCAGAACCGCTCCGGGGAATCGACACCGCCGGGCAGCCGCAGGCCCAGCCCGACGATCACCACCGGGTCGTCCTCGGCCGCCGCGGCCACGGACGCCGGAGCAGTCGGAGCGGCCGCCACCGCGCCGCCGATCTCGGTCAGGACGTACGCGGCCAGCCGCTCCGCGCTCGGGTAGTCGAACGCCAGCGTCGCCGGCAGCACCAGCCCGGTCGCCGACCGCAGCCGGTTCCGCAGCTCCACCGCCGTCAGCGAATCGAAGCCCAACTCCTTGAACGCCCGCGACGGCTCCACCGCCCCCGCCGACGCATGACCCAGCACCGCCGCGACCTCGGCCCGCACCAACTCCAGCACCGCACGCTGACGCTCGCCCGGCGACAGACCCGCCAGCCGCCCGGCCAGACCGGACTCCGACTCCGGCGCGACGCCCAGCTCCGCGAACTCCGGCAGATCCACCAGCAACGGCCGCTCCCGAGCAGCCGTGAACAACGGCAGGAACTCCGCCCACCGCACATCCGCCACGGTGACCAGGTCGTCCCCGGCACCCACGGCCTGGGCCAGCGCGGCCACGGCGCGCCCGGGGTCCATCCCGGCCAGGCCCTGCCGGCGGAGCGAGGCCGCGGCCTCGTCATCGGCCGCCATGCCGACGCTCGCCCAGGGGCCCCAGGCGACCGAGGTGCCGGAGAGCCCGGCGGCGCGGCGGCGCAGGACCAGGGCGTCGAGGGCGGTGTTCGCCGCCCCGTACGCCGCCTGCCGGCCGCTGCCCCACGTCGCCGAGATGGACGAGAACACCACGAACGCGTCGACGTCGCCGACCAGTTCGTCCAGGTGCAGCGCACCCTCGACCTTGCCCCGGATCACGCGGTCCAGGTGGGCCTCGTCCGCGTCGACCAGCGACACGTCCTCGCCCACACCCGCCGCGTGCACCACCGCGTCGACCCGGCCGACCGAGGTCAGCAGCGCCTCGACCGCCGCACGGTCCGACAGGTCACAGGCGTGGATCTCCGCGATCGGCAGCTCGGTCAGCAGCTCCGCCGCACCGGGGGCGTCCGCGCCACGGCGCGACAGCAGCACCAGCCGCTCGGCGCCGTTCGCGGCCGCCCAACGGGCCACCTCCACGCCCAGGCCACCCGTACCACCGGTGATCAGCACCGTGCCACGCGGAGTCCAGGCCGGGGAGACACCGGCGGGCGCATGCGCGAGGCGCCGGACGAGCACGCCGCCGCTGCGGAGCGCCACCTGGTCCTCCGCGCCCAGCGCGCCGCCCAGGACCGCGCCGAGGCGATCCACCGCGCGGGTGTCCAGAACAGCCGGGAGGTCGAGCAGGCCGCCCCACATCCCGGGGTGCTCCAACCCCACCGCACGGCCGAAGCCCCAGAGCTGCGCCTGCGCGACGTCCGCCGCGCCGTCCGCCCGCCCGGTGACCACCGCGTTCCGGGTCGCCAGCCACAGCGGCGCGCCGCTCCCGGCGTCCACCAGGGCCTGGACGAGCGCCAGCGCCCCGCCGACCGTACCGAGCGTCGAGACGACGCCCGCCGCCTCCTGCCCGGCCAACCGGGCCGCCAGCTCGGCGCGGGAACCCGCCGGCACGACCGCGACGTCGGCGCCGAGGCCGGACAGCACCTCGGCGAGGCCGAACCGGTCGTCACCGACCAGCAGCCACGTCCCGGTGAGCCGCCCGCGGCCCGCGACGGTGGCGGGGCTCCAGGTGACGCGGTAGCGCCACGCGTCGATCAGCGACCGCTCACGGCCGCGCGCACGCCAGGCGGTGAGTGCGGGGAGCACGCCCTCCAGCGCGCCGGCCTCCACCCCGAGGCGGTCGGCGAGCGTGCCGACGTCGCCCGACTCGACCACCGCCCAGAACCCGTCGTCGTCACGGTCCGTACGGGGCCGCGCCCCCTTCTCAGGCCAGTAGCGCTCCCGCTGGAAGGCGTAGGTCGGCAGCTCGGCCGGACGGACCCCGGTGAAGAACGGGCCCCAGTCGACCGTGACGCCGTGGACGTACAGGGTCGCCAACGCCGTGAGGGCAGTGGTGACTTCGTCACGCTCGCGGCGCAGGAGCGGCGCCGTGA
>NZ_JBWKAW010000087.1:0-4029 GCF_056437345.1 Kitasatospora sp. NPDC042419 | reverse complement strand
CCCCGTCATCACCCTCGACGCCCGACGCCGCGACAGCGCCAAGAGCGCCCTCATCACCCTCGTCGAACACGCCCTCCTCGCCCGGCTCCGCTGAGCGGAACCCGCAGGTCGGCAGCCCCGGCGCCCCGCCATAGCGGCGGAGTGCCGGGGCGCGTCCGCTTGCGGGGAGATGTCGTCCGGACGCCCCGCGCAAGACCCCTGCATAAGCGGCGGATAACAGTTCGGTAGGCATTTTGTGATCAACAATGACTGTTTGTAGCGAATCAGCATCACTCAGCGCCAGAAGACCACAGTTTTGCGACGTCATGTCGCCGAATGTCCCAATTGTTCCCCGCACTGCGCTGACCGGCAGCTGTTTGTCCCCCATCCCTGCACGTGCTGAAATTCCAGCTACCCCTGAATCCATACGGCCGTCGTTCCCCGGAACGGACGGACCCCGGGGGTAGCGCTGGATTGATCCATGGCCGGCTGTCGGCCGAGAGGTAGTTGTCGAGTGAGGCGTAAGCAGCAGGTCGCCCCGCAGCGGCGCTCCGAGCCCCGCCAGAGCGAGCCGAACGGCACCGCACCGGACCCGGCAGGGTTCTCGGCGTTCACGCCGACCGAGGAACGGCCGGCGGCCGTCCCCGCACCACAGCCGCCCGGCCCCGGCAGGGACCGCCAGGGCGGCTCCGGCACGGACGACGCCGGCGAGGGCAAGGGCGGCAGCCGGTACGACTTCCTGCGCCCGCGCAACTGGCGCGTGCCGGCCCGTCTGATCGCGATCCTCCTGATCCCGGTCGTCATCGGCCTGATCTTCGGCGGTCTGCGCGTCAACACCTCGTTCGACGGCTTCATCAAGGCCGACCGCGCCCAGCGGACCGCCACCCTCGCCAAGGCCGCCACCGAACTGGCCGAGGCGCTGGAGAGCGAGCGCGACAAGACCCTGATACCCCTGCTCACCAAGCAGGACCCGAACAACGACGTCACCAAGGCGCGCTCCACCACCGACGCCGCCCTCAAGGCGTACGAGGCGGCCTACGAGGCCAGCGACAAGTCCGGTGAGCTCCCGCGCCGCCACGAGGCCTTCAAGGGCGTCGTCGTGGCCCTGCCGCACCTGCGCGCCAACGCCTACAGCCAGGACCTGTTCGCCTCCGCGACCGCCTCCGCCTACTCGGTGATGCTCGCCCCGCTGCTGGCCTACGACAACTCGGTCGGCCTCGGCTCCTCGAACCTCACCAGCAAGGGCCGCTCGATCTACGCCATGTCGCTGGCGAAGGCCTCCGCCTCGACCCAGCGCGCGCTCATGCTGCACCTGCTGGTCGGCATCTCCGCCGGCGCCACCACCCGGTACGAGAACTCGGACCTGATCCAGCAGCTGCTGGTCGCCCAGCGCCTGGAGCAGACCGCGCTCTCCGAGTTCAACACCGGCAGCGCCCCCGAGGACGCCCGCCGCTACTCCGACGCCCAGGTCGCCCAGGCCACCGCCGACCAGCGCGCCGCGTACCGCATGCCCAACGGCACCGTCCCCACCATGCAGGGCCTGCTCAACCTCGGCGCCGCGTACAGCCAGGCCGCCGCCATCGGCCAGGCCCAGGGCAAGGACGCCGCGGACCGCGCCTACAAGGAGGCCAAGGACTCCGGCCTGACGCCGGAGAACTGGAACCAGGCCGCCAACACCCACATCGCCAGCCTCCGCGCGACCGAGGTCGTGCTGCTGGACGACGTGCTCCAGGACGCCGCGGCCCTGCGGGACAACGCGCGCTTCGACGCCATCCTCAACGCGCTGATCGTCCTCGCGTCGCTGATCCTCGCCGGTGTGCTCACCGGCTACGTGGCCCGCTCGATGATTCTCGGCATGCGCACCCTGCGCAACGCCGCCCTGGAGATCGCCGACCACCGCCTGCCCGACCTGGTCGAGAAGCTCTCCAAGACCGACCCGGACCGGGTCGACACCAACATCAACCCGATCCCGCTGCACGGCAAGGACGAGATCGGCGAGGTCGCCCGGGCCTTCGACCAGGTCCACCGGCAGGCGGTCGCGCTCGCCGCCGAGCAGGCGCTGCTCCGAGGGAACGTCAACGCGATCTTCACCAACCTGTCGCGCCGCAGCCAGGGCCTCATCCAGCGCCAGCTGGCGCTGATCACCGACCTGGAGAACAACGAGGCCGACCCGGACCAGCTGGAGAACCTCTTCAAGCTGGACCACCTCGCGACCCGTATGCGCCGCAACGGTGAGAACCTGCTCGTCCTCGCGGGCGAGGAGGCCGGCCGCCGCTGGAACACCCCGGTCCCGCTGGTCGACGTGCTCCGCGCCGCCGCGTCCGAGGTGGAGCAGTACGAGCGCGTCGAGCTCTCCGGCATCCCCGAGGCCGAGGTCGTCGGCGCCGCCGTGACCGACCTCGTCCACCTGCTCGCCGAGCTGCTGGAGAACGCCACCTCGTTCTCCAGCCCGCAGACCCGGGTGCTGGTCAACGCGACCCGCCTGCCCGACGGCCGGGTGCTGGTCGAGATCCACGACAAGGGCATCGGCCTCACCGCCGAGGACTTCGCCGAGATCAACGAGAAGCTGGCCGAGCCGCCCACGGTCGACGCCACCATCTCCCGCCGCATGGGCCTCTTCGTGGTCGGCCGGCTCTCCCAGCGGCACGACATCCGCGTCCAGCTCCGCCCGTCCGGCGAGTCGGCCGGAACCACCTCGCTGGTCATGCTGCCGCCGTTCCTGACCCAGATGGCCGCGGCGCCGGAGCCGGAGGAGCAGTTCACCGTCTCCCGGATCTTCGCCGACCAGGAGCCGACCGCCGACTGGGCCGCGCCCGGCCGGGACCAGGCCCGCAGCGCCGCCGAACTCGGCTTCGACGACCACCTCACCGGCATCGGCAACTCCGGGTCGAGCGGCTTCAGCCCGGCCCTGGAGGCGGTCCAGCGCTCGCAGCGCCTGGACCAGGTCCGCCGGGCCGCGCTGGAGGCCGGGCCGGACGGCGGCCAGGAGCCGCCGGTCCTCGACGCCGAGGTCGACGAGGAGTACCCCTCGTACGGCCGCCGCAACGACGAGGTCTACGCCCAGGACGAGCAGTACGCCCAGCAGGGCTACGACCGGTCCGGCTACGGCGACGACCAGTACGGCTACGGCCAGGACGGCGGCTACGACGCCAACGGCTACCAGCAGGACGGCTACGACCAGTACCCGCAGCAGGGCTACGACCAGTCCGGCTACGGCGACGACCGGTACGGCCGGCAGGAGTACCAGGACCAGGACCTCCAGGGCCAGGGCTACGACGGGTACGACGGCTACGGCGACCAGCAGTACGGCCACCAGGCCGCGGAGGCCCCGGCCGGCCACCCGTACGCCCCGGAGCAGCCCGCGCTGCCCGCCGCCGACGCCGCCCCCTCCACCCTGCCGTCCGGGCTGCCCCAGCGCCGCCCCGGCCAGCAGCTGGCCGGCGGCGGGTTCCCGTCCGGGCCGGCCGGCTCGGGCCAGGGCGGCGACAGCCCGAACTGGTTCGCCGGCGCCAAGGACACCTCCGGGTCGTCGGCCGAGCCGCGCGGCCACGAGGTGTCCGCCCTCGGCGGGTACGGGCCCACCGGCCCGACCGGTGCCGGCAGCGCCGCCTGGCAGTCGCCCAACGACGGCGACTGGCAGCGCGCCGAGCAGCTCCGCGAGCCCTCCTCCAGCGGCACCACCCCGTCCGGCCTGCCCCGGCGGGTACCCAAGCAGAACCTGGTGGCCGGCAACGCCAAGCCCACCCCGCAGGAAGGGCCGCAGGTCTCCCGTTCGCCCGAGGAGGTCCGTGGCCGTCTCACCAACCTGCGTCGCGGTGTCGAACAGGGCCGCAGCGCCGGCGGCACCGGAAGCTTCCGGATCGACCCCGATCAGGTAGACCCGTCCGGCAACGGACAGCAGAATCGCAGCACCGATCTCTTCGGCGGCTCGAACCACCAGGAGCGTTGAGTTGAGTCAGATGAGCCAGGCCGCACAGAACCTGAACTGGCTGATCACCAATTTCGTGGACAACACCCCCGGGGTGTCGCACACGGTGGTGGTCTCCGCGG
>NZ_JBWKAW010000086.1:0-4106 GCF_056437345.1 Kitasatospora sp. NPDC042419 | reverse complement strand
CACGCCCTCCCGGTCGGTGGTGTGGTCGTCCGCGAAACGACGGTCACCCGTCGCGTCCGGCACGTACTTCACACAGACAACGATCCTCAAGCTCACGGCCTGTCTCCTGTACTGGTCTCGTCCGGCGGCTGCGGCTGTGCAAGCGGGCGCGAACACGGCACGCACCCGCTCCGGGCAGCGTGTTCCCGTGCCGGTCCGGAACTTCCTGGCAGCATACCCGGCAGTAGCACAACGGTGACTACTGGCCGGTAGCTTACGCCGGGCGGTCCCGTCCGAGCGTCCCGCGGGCCCTCCGACCTGCCCGGGGAAGGTCCCCGGCCCGGCGGGCGGCCACGGGACGGCCGCACTGCCGTCAGGGCCATCCTGCCCCAGCCCGACCCCTGCTCCACCCCGCGGGGCGCTCCTTCCCCCTCCGGGTCCACCCCGGGAGCCACGCGCGCCGTCCGCGCCGGGGGCGCGGAGACCCTTCAGACCGCCTCGCCCAGCGCCGCGATCACGTCCGCCCGCCTCGGCTGCCCGGCCGCCCGGCGCACCACCCGGCCGCCCGCGTCCAGGACCAGGACGGTCGGCGTCCGCAGGATGTCCAGCCGCCGGACCAGCTCCAGCCGCTCCTCCGCGTCCAACTCCACGTGCGCCACCCCGTCGACCATCCCGGCCACCTCGGCGAGCACCCGGCGGGTGGCCCGGCAGGGCTGGCAGAAGGCGGTGGAGAACTGCACCAGGGTCGCCCGTTCGCCGAGCGGCGCCCCCAGCTCGGCCGCCGACAGCCCCACCGCCCCGTCCTTCGCCCGCACCCGCAGCCTCCCGTCGCGCTTGGCCCGCAGCAGCCCGAACGCACTCGCCAGCGCGAGCACGACAACGCACACCACCAACCCGGTCATGCCCCCAGTCTGCGCCAGCCCCTCCGGGCGCCGGGAGCGGACCCCGCAAACCGGTCGACCGCCGGCCCGCGGCCCGCGTACGATCGCGGGGTGGACTCCGACCGCCCCGCACAGCCGCTGCTGACCGCCCGCCGGGTGGTCGACCTGTGCCGGGCCACGGCCTCGCGCTGTCGCTGACGCGCCCCCGCCGTCACCCCGTCGCCGCCCCCTCCCGGAGCCCCCGTGCAGATCGACCCCCGCGGCCCGCGCTTCGCCGCCGCGCTCACCACCGTCGTCCTGATCGCCGTCCTGCTCACCGGCAGCGGAATCCTGCTCACCGCCCAGGCCCTCGTCTTCGCCCTCGGCGCCCTCGCCGGACTGCGCCGCTCCCCGTACGGGTGGCTGTACCGCACGCTGGTCCGGCCCCGCCTGGCGCCGCCGACCGAGACCGAGGACGAGCGCCCGCCCAGGTTCGCCCAGGGCGTCGGCCTGGTCTTCGCGGTCGTCGGCGCGCTCGGCTTCCTCACCGGGGTCGCCTGGCTCGGCCTGCTCGCGACCGGGTTCGCGCTGGCCGCCGCCTTCCTGAACGCCGCCTTCGGCTACTGCCTGGGCTGCGAGATGTACCTGCTGGTCCGCCGCGCCCAGGGCCGGGTGGACATCGCCGCCTGAACACGCCCCGGCACCGCCCCGCCCACGCGCCGCCGCCCCCGCCTCATGAGCCCGGCCGGGAAAAAGTTCCCGGCCGGGCTCATCACGCACATCACACCTTCACATTCCGCCTGGCAGCACGCCTCAGGTGACAGCGGGCACCCCTTCGGGGGATCATCTCCGTGTATCACCCGTGGCCGCCGCGGCGTGCCGCGCCCCCGGTCGGCCCCCACGTACGGCGCGGGTACCCGCCGTACCGGGCCGCGAGGCCCGTCGAAGTCAGGACTGACCGTGGCAGAGTTCGTGTACCCGCCGGTGATCGGCGCCGCACTGACCGTCTTCCGCGCGCTCGACGTGCGCATCAAGATCGTCGGCGCCGAGCACATCCCCGCCAAGGGCGGAGCGGTCCTGGTGAGCAATCACATCAGCTACCTGGACTTCCTCTTCGCCGGCCTCGGCGCCTACCGCGGCGGCAAGCGCAAGACGCGCTTCATGGCCAAGGACGCCGTCTTCAAGCACGGCGTCTCCGGCCCGCTGATGCGCGGCATGAAGCACATCCCGGTCGACCGCACCGACGGCCAGCCCGCCTACGAGGCCGCCGTCCGCGCCCTGCGGGCCGGCGAGGTGGTCGGGGTGTTCCCCGAGGCGACCATCAGCCGCTCCTTCATGCTGAAGAAGTTCAAGACCGGCGCCGCCCGGATGGCCGCCGACTCCGGCACCCCGCTGCTGCCGGTCATCCTCTGGGGCACCCAGCAGCTCTGGACGAAGGGCCGCCCGAAGACCCTCACCAAGCGGCACGTCCCGGTGACCATCATGATCGGCGAGCCGATCGAGCTGGCGCCCACCGACAAGCCCGTCATGGTCACCCGCCGGCTCCGCGCCGCGATGTCCGAGATGCTCGACCAGGCCCAGCGCGAGTACCCCGGCAAGCCCTCCGGCCCCGACGACACCTGGTGGCTGCCCACTCACCTCGGCGGCACCGCTCCCACCCTGGAGACCGCCGAGGCCGAGGACGAGGCGGAGGCCGCCGCCCAGGCCGAACGCCGCGCCGCGCGCGGCTGACACCGGCACGCGCCCACCCGCCTTCCACGCCTCCGGAAGGACTACTCCCGGTGCCCGGGTGGACGCACAGCGTCGCGTGTCGCCCCCTCTCTCCCGTGCCCGATCTGACAAAGTGACAGCTCCCTCGGGACCCGACCGGACTCACCCGGCGGTTCGAAGACGGAGATGAGACGCGCATGACCGGCACACGGCTCTCACGGACCACCCCCACCACCACGGCCCGCACCCGCGCTCGCGCCGGTGCGGGCCTGCTGCTGGCAGGGGCCCTGCTCACCGGCTGCGGCGCTCAGCCCGGCGACATCCCGCTCAGCGAGATCCGTGCCGAGTCGCCTTCCCCCACACCCACACCCACGCCTCCGGCCGAAGCGGCCGCCGCCCCGGGCGTGATCGGCGCCGCCGCGGCGACCCCGACGGCCCCTCCCGTCCGCAACGGCCTGATCGCCAGCCAGGTCGCCCCGAGCACCGAGCACGAAACCGGCGCCATCCTCTCCACCGGGCCCGACGGCACCGGCGAGCGCCCGCTCACCCAACCGCCGGACGGCGCCCGGGACGACAACCCCTCCTGGTCCCCCGACGGCGTCACGCTCGCGTTCGACCGCACCGGCGCCGACGCCGAGGCCGCCCGGATCTGGCTCACCACGGCCACCGGCGAAGGCGCCCACCAGGTCGGTCCGCTCTGCAGCATCGGCGCCCCCGACTGCGTCAACGAGGCGGAGAGCCACCCCGCGTTCTCCCCGGACGGCCGGCGGCTCGCCTTCAACCGCACATGGGGGGCCGGCGACCCCGAGAGCGGCCAGGTCCAGTACTCCGACCTCTACCTGATGAGCCCCGACGGCACCGACGTCCAGCGCCTGACCTTCCTCACCAACGACAAGCCCTACTCCGGCGAGGTGACGAGCCCGAGCTGGTCACCCGACGGAAAGCAGCTCGTCTTCGAGTACCGCACCAGCGCCACCGGCCAGCCCGCCGACGGCCGCGCCCTGTTCTCCGTCGCCGCCGACGGCACCGGCCTGCGCCAGCTCACCCCGTGGGAACTGCGGGCCGGCGGCCGTGCCGGCTGGTCACCCGACGGCGGGCGGATCGTCTTCACCACCTTCCCGGCCGGCCCCGACTTCACCCCCGGAGGCGGGATCTACACCATGCACGCCGACGGCAGTGCGATCGAGGCCCTCACCCCCGGCCCCTCCGACCTCTCCTACGGCCCGGCGTCCTACTCCCCCGACGGTCGGTCCATCGTGTTCACCCAGGCGACCGGCACCGGGACGTCCTCCGACCTCTACGTCATGCAGCCCGACGGCGGCAGCCCCACCCGGCTCACCGACACCCCCGAGCGCTCGGAGAGCCGGCCGAGTTGGGGCACCGCGGCGCCGCAGGGCTGACCCCGGCCACCCAGGCAGCTCCGGTAGGTCCGGTGACTTCGCTGATTCCGCCTGGCTCCGCCGATTCCGCCACAACGCAAAGAACCCCCGTCCGGATCCCGGACGGGGGTTCTTTGTGAATGATTGTTCGGCGGCGTCCTACTCTCCCACAGGGTCC
>NZ_JBWKAW010000085.1:0-4789 GCF_056437345.1 Kitasatospora sp. NPDC042419 | reverse complement strand
CCGGTCGGGCGTCCGGTCGCCAACACCCGCCTGTACGTGCTGGACGCAGCCTTGCGTCCGGTGGCGCCGGGTGTGGCGGGCGAGTTGTACATCGCTGGTGCGCAGTTGGCGCGCGGTTACGTCAAGCGCTCCGGTCTGACGGCGGAGCGGTTCGTGGCGAACCCGTTCGAGCGGGGGGCGCGGATGTACCGCTCGGGGGATGTGGCCCGTTGGCGTGCGGATGGCCAGTTGGAGTTCCTGGGTCGTGCGGACGAGCAGGTGAAGGTCCGTGGTTTCCGGATCGAGCCGGGCGAGGTGGAGAACGTCCTGGTCGCGCATCCGCAGGTGGCGCAGGCGGCGGTGGTCGCCCGCGAGGACGTGCCGGGTGACGTGCGCCTGGTGGCCTACGTCGTCGCCGACGATCCGGACGAGGACCCGGCTGCCCTGCCCGCGCAGGTGCAGACCTTCGCAGGTGGGCGTCTGCCGGAGTACATGGTCCCGTCCGCCGTGGTGGTGCTGGACGCGCTGCCGCTGACGGGCAACGGGAAGCTGGACCGCAAGGCCCTGCCGGCCCCGGACCTCGGTGCGGGTGCGGGCACCGGACGGGCACCGGCGGACGAGCGCGAGCGTGTGCTCTGCGAGGCGTTCGCCGAGGTCCTCGGCCTGGAGAGCGTGACGGTCGACGACGACTTCTTCCTCCTCGGCGGGCACTCCCTGCTCGCCGTCCGGCTGGCCAACCGGATCAGGACGCTGCTCGGCGTCGAGGTGGAGATCGCGGCCCTGTTCGACGCCCCGACCCCGGCCGGACTCGCCGTCCGGCTGGCCCGGGAGACGGCCCCCGCACCGACCAGGCCGGCCCTGCGGCCGCGGCGCAACCAGGAGGAGTCCTGATGATCCCGTTGTCCTTCGCCCAGCGGCGGCTGTGGTTCGTCTCCCAGCTGGAGGGGCCGAGCGACACCTACAACGTGCCGCTGGTCCTCCCGCTCGGCGGGGGGACGGACCGCGAGGCACTGGACGCCGCACTGCGCGACGTGCTGGGCCGGCACGAAGTGCTGCGGACGGTGTTCGCGACCGTGGACGGCGAGCCGTACCAGAGCGTGCTGAAGCTCGACGACCTCGACTGGGCGCTGTCCGCCGAGGACGTGCCCCGGGAGGGGCTCGATGCCGCGATCGCGGCCGCCGAGTCGCACGCCTTCGACCTGGCGGCCGAGGTGCCGGTCCGGGCCCGGCTGCTGTCGGTGTCGCCGCAGGAGCAGGTGCTGGTCGTGGTGTTCCACCACATCGCCAGCGACGGCTGGTCGACCGGGCCGTTCACCCGTGACCTCATGACGGCCTACGGGGCGCGCCTGGAGGGCCGGGCGCCGGAGTGGGAGCCGCTGCCGGTCCAGTACGCGGACTACGCGTACTGGCAGCGCGAGCTGCTGGGCGAGGCGGACGACCCGGACAGCCTGCTGCACCGGCAGCTGGCCCACTGGCGCGGCGCGCTGGAGGGCCTGCCGGAGGAGCTGGCGCTGCCCGTCGACCGTCCGCGCCCCGCGGTCGCCTCCTACCGGGGCCACCGGGTGCGGCTGGACGTCTCGGCGCGGACCCATGCCCGAGTGGTGGAGCTGGCCCAGGCCGAGGGCGCCACCGTGTTCATGGTGCTCCAGGCCGCCCTGGCGGTGCTGCTGAGCCGCCTCGGCGGGGGGACGGACATCGCCGTCGGCACGGACGTCGCCGGCCGGACCGACGAGGCACTCGACGACCTGGTCGGCTTCTTCGTGAACACGCTGGTGCTGCGCACCGACCTGTCCGGCGACCCGACGTTCCGCGAGACGGTGCGCCGGGCCCGGGCGACCGGCCTGGCGGCCCTCGGGCACCAGGACGTGCCGTTCGAGCGGCTGGTCGAGGAGCTGGCCCCGTCCAGGTCCCTGTCCCGGCACCCGCTGTTCCAGGTGATGCTGACCCTGCAGAACGCCGCGCGCACGGTCCTGGACGCCGAGCGCGTCGAGGAGTCCGCGGTCTCCGCCGCCGGCACGTCGGTGGCCAAGTTCGACCTGGAGGTGTCGTTCACCGAGGTGTTCGGCCCGGACGGAACAGCGTCCGGCGTCCGGGGCTCGCTCACGGCCTCCTCGGACCTGTTCGAGGCCGGGACGGCCCGGCTGCTCGCCGACTGCCTGGCCGGCGTGCTGGACACCGTGGCCGGCAGTCCGGAGCTGCCGCTGAGCGCGGTGCCGGTCACCGACGGCTCGGGTGCCGAGGCGCTCTTCCCGGGCCGTCCGGCCGGCGGTCGGGTCCCCCCGCCGTCCGGCAGGGCCGAGGACCGCCGGCTGGTCGCCTACGTGGTGCCCGCGCCGGGCGCCGCGGTCGACCCGGCGGAGCTGCGCGCGTTCCTCCGGGACCAGCTGCCCGACGCGATGGTCCCGGCCGCCGTGGTGCTGCTCGACGAACTGCCGCTCACCGCCAACGGCAAGGTGGACACCAAGCGCCTGCCCGCGCCGCCGTCGTACCCGGTGGGCACCGGGCGGGGCCCGGCGAACCCCCGCGAGGAGCTGCTCTGCGGCGTCTTCGCCGAGGTCCTGGAACTGGAGCGGGTCGGCGCCGAGGACGACTTCTTCGCCCTCGGCGGCCACTCCCTGCTCGCCGTCCGGCTGGTCGAGCGGCTGCGCGCGCAGGGGGTGACCGTGCCGGTGCGCGCGCTCTTCGAGACGCCGACCCCGGCCGGGCTGGCCGCGGTGGCGGGCGCCGCCCCGGCCGAGGTGCCGGAGAACCTGATCCCCGCCGGCGCGACCGCGATCACGCCGGACATGCTGCCGCTGGTCGACCTCACCCCCGAGCAGATCGAGCGGATCGTCGCGACGGTGGACGGCGGCGCGGCGAACGTCGCGGACGTCTACCCGCTCGGGCCGCTCCAGGAGGGCCTGCTCTTCCACCACCTCATGGCCGACGGCGGCGACGACGCCTACGTGATGCCCGCGGTGCTGGAGTTCGACTCGGCGGACGTGCTGGACGCGTTCCTGGCGGCGCTCCAGAGCGTGCTGGACCGGCACGACGTGTTCCGGACCTCCGTCGTCTGGGAGGGACTGCCCGAGCCCGTCCAGGTGGTGTGGCGACGCGCGCCGATGGCGATCACCGACGTCGTGCTCGACCCGGCCGGCGAGGACCTCGCGGCCGAGCTGATCGCGGTCGCGGGCCTGTCGATGGAGCTGGGCCGGGCCCCGCTGCTCACGGTGCACCGGGCGGAGGTCCCCGGCAGCGGGCGCCGGCTGGCGCTGGTCCGGATCCACCACTTGGTGCAGGACCACATGGCGCTGGAGCTGCTGCTCTCCGAGGTCGGCGCCTTCCTCGCCGGCCGGGCCGCCGACCTGCCCGAGCCGTCGCCCTTCCGGGACTTCGTCGCCCGGTCCCGGGGCGAGGCCGAACGGGCCGGGCACGAGAGCTACTTCGCCGAACTGCTGGGCGACCTGGACGGGACCACCGCGCCCTACGGCGTCACCGACGTGCACGGCGACGGCACCGAGGTGCGCCGCGGGGTGGTGCCCTTCCCGCCGGAGTCCGAGCGCCGTCTGCGCGCGGTCGCCCGCCGGCTGCGGGTGAGTGCCGCGACGGTCCTGCACGTGGCCTGGGCCCGGGCGGTCGCGGCGATGTCCGGCCGGGACGACGTCGTCTTCGGGACCGTGCTGTTCGGCCGGATGACCGGCGGAACGGGTGCCGGCCAGGTGCCGGGTCCGTTCATCAACACCCTTCCGGTGCGCGTCCGTTCGTCCGACACCGGCGTGCTCGCGGCGGTGTCGGGGATGCGGGCCCAGCTGGCCCGACTGATGGAGCACGAGCACGCCTCGCTCTCCACCGCCCAGCAGGCCGGCGGCCTCGCCGCGGAGGCCCCGCTGTTCACCTCCTTCCTCAACTACCGCCACAATCCCGGCCGGGACGCGGCGGAAGCGACCGGGGAGCCGTCCGCCGCCGACCCGTCCGCCGAGCCGCGGCCCGAGGAGCCGTCCGAGGACCGGGGCATCCGGCTGCTGTACGCGCGGGAACGCACCAACTACCCGCTCGGAGTGGCGGTGGACGACGACGGCGACGGCCTCGCGCTGACCGTCGACGCGGTCGGCGCGATCGATCCGGAGGCGGTCGGCACACTGGTGCGCACGGCCGCCGAACGGCTGGTCGCGGCCCTGGAGACCGCGCTGGACGGCGGCCCGGAGGCGGCCCTGGGCGCCATCGAGGTGCTGGACACCGCGGAGCGTCGTCAGGTGCTGGTGGAGTGGAACGACACGGCGGTGGAGGTCGAGCCGTCGACGTTGCCGGGGTTGTTCGCGGCGCAGGCGGCGCGGACGCCGGACGCGGTGGCGCTGGTCGCCGACGGCGTGGAGCTGTCGTACGCCGAGTTGGACGCGCGGGCGAACCGTCTGGCGCACCTGCTGGTGGGCCGGGGTGTGGGGCCGGAGTCCGTGGTGGGGGTCTGCCTGGAGCGCGGTGCCGAGCTGGTGGTGGCGCTGCTCGCGGTGGTGAAGGCCGGCGGTGCGTACCTGCCGGTGGACCCGTCGTACCCGGCCGAGCGGATCGCGTTCGTGCTGGAGGACGCGGGGGTGCCGTTGGTGCTCACACAGGCGGCGGTGGCCGGTGCGGTGCCGGCGGGTGTGCCGGTGCTGGTGCTGGACGAGCCTGCCGTGGCACGGGAGTGGGAGCGCGCCCCGGGGGCGTCCGCGGGTGTGCGGGTGGACGGCGGCAACGCCGCGTACGTGATCTACACCTCGGGGTCGACGGGTCGTCCGAAGGGTGTGGCTGTCTCGCACGGCGCTCTGGTGAATCACCTGTTCGGTGCGGGTCG
>NZ_JBWKAW010000084.1:0-4801 GCF_056437345.1 Kitasatospora sp. NPDC042419 | reverse complement strand
CAGAGGCATAAATGCCTTTTGAATTCAGCCTTTCGGCTGAATTCGCAGGGGAATTCCCCGTTGGGGAATTCTTGGGTGGTTTATGTCGGCCCCCGTTGGGGGCCTTGGCTTTGCGGGATGAATTCCCCGTTGGGGAATTTCTGGTTTGTGGTGTGTTTTGGAAATTCCTTTGGAATTTCCGCGCCTGTCGGCGCTTTTGAGTTGGTTTCAGTTTTGTTGTTGTGTTTGGTGGTTGTCCGCCCCGGTTCGGGGCGTTTTTGGGTTGGGGCGCCTTCGGCGCTGGGGTGAAGGGAGGGCGGGTTCGGGCCCGTTGGGCCGGGGTGTGGGTGGGGGTGCTGGTTCGTTGCCAGTGGGGGTCTGGTGGTGGGGGGTTGAGGTGTGCTCACCTCGAGGGGTTGGGGCGGGTGTTGGGGAGTGGGTGGGTGCCTGTTGGCGCCGTTGGCGTGGGGTTTTGTGTGAGCTCGGCTCGCTGGGGTGTGGGGCCGCCGCCAGCGGCGGGGTGAGGTGGGGTGGGGTGGGGGGTCCCGGGGGCGCGGCCGACATCGTGTGCCCCTTGGGTGGGCCTTGTCCTGGTGGGCGCGCCGTTGGCGCCGGAGGGCTACCGGGATCTGGCCGGGGTTCGGTGAGACCCGAAGTGGGCGTGCTGTTCCTGAGCGGGGGTTGCTCGCTGCCCTGCGTGGGGTTCCCGTCGCCTGGGTTGGGCTCGGGCGCCTGTCGGTGGAAGCCTGGGGCGGGGTGCTGGCCGCTGGGGCGAGAGGCGGCGGCACTGGCCCCTGCGGACCGGGGCCGGCCGACGGGTGCCTTGGGTCTGTGCGGGCAAGGGGGCCGCTCTCGGTGCTCGCGGCTGTGGGCTCGTCGTGCCGGCCGGCTCGTGTGGATGGTGGGGCGCACCGGGGCGCGGGTGTTTCGCGGTTCTCCAGGGCCGTGGGGTCCTCGCGGGCCCGGAGAGGTGTCAGGTGGGGCGGGCTCCTGGTCTGGGGAGCGGTCTCGGCCGCGTGGCCTGGGGCGCGGTCAGCGCGAGTCCTCGGTGTCCTCCAGGGCCTGTGGGGCCTGTGGGGCCTGGAAGACGAGGATGTCCAGTGGCAGGGGCAGGCGACGCCCAGGGCCGGGCAAGGGGCTCATCACTGCGGATGCTTCGTCGCTGAACATGACGACCGGTTTGTCCGGTACGTGGGCCGCCGTGGTGACGGCGGTGTGCTGGTTCTTCCTGATGGTCATCTGTTCCCCCTGGTGCGGTTCGGGCACCGCCCGGTTACTGGTCGGTCATCGGGCCGGCCAGGGAAAGCGTATCTTCCCGTCGCAAGGGATTTTCTGTGCCTGGCCGGTCGGTGGGTGACTGCATTCCTGAGAGCAGTGAGAAAGAGCCTGCGCGGCGTCCCCGGAAATATGGCATGGCCTCTGTGCGCACGGTGGGCCCGATGCGGTTCCGGGGAACTCGGCGGAAGTGCTGAGGGCTTTTTCTATTCCGGTCGTCGGTGCGCGTTCCGGCGGGGCGTCTGGGGTGTCTTCTCTGGGCGGTCGGGATACCAGGGAACGAGGCGGAGGAGAAGGTGGAGAGTTTGGTACGCGTCAATTCGGTGAGCGGAATTCCGTGCCCAGCCGGCGCGCACCGCGAGGGCCGCCGCCGGGACGAGCAGGAGGAGGAGCGCGGTGCTGGCGAGGGCGAGCGCGGTGTGGCCGGCGGCCGTGGTGGTGAGCAGCAGCGGGATGGTGGCGGTGGTGAGGTGTCGGGCGCGGGCGGCGTTCATGTGGGTGCCTCCTGGAGCGTGTTGGACGGGTCGGCTGGAGGGTGTTCTCCGGGGCCGTGGGGTCCAGTCAGCCAGGGGCGGGGAGGGTGGTTCTCGGGTGCTTCGCGGGGTTCTAAATTGTGGGGTGTGGTGCGAGGAGAGCCCGGTGGGGCGGATCGGGAGCTGATCGAGCGCCTGTCGGCGCTCGGGGCCGTGGTGTCGGCGGCGCAGCTGGAGCGGTGGCGGGCGGCGGGGCTGCTGCCGGCGCATGAGCGGCGGTGGCTGGGCCGCGGGCGGGGCTCGGTGTCGGTGCTGCGGGAGGAGGTGGTGGACGTCGCGGTCGCGTTGTCACGGCACGCGCGCCAGGGGCGGGATCTGCGGTGGGCGGCGATCGGCTGGTACGCGGAGGCCGGGCGGCCGGCGTTCGCGGGGGTGTGGGCGGTGCCGGAGCCGCCGTGGGCGGCCGTACGGGAGGCGCTGCTGTGGGCGATGGAGCGCTCGCGGGCGTACCGGCTCATGGCCCGGGCCCAGCAGGCCGGTACGGGCGGGGAGCGGGAGCAGGACGCGTTCTACGTCGGCGTCGAGCGGGCGCTCGCGCACGGGCCCGCCGGGATGCCGGACCCGGACCTGATGCGCCGCCAGCTCACGGAGGGCGCCGCCGTGGAGCCGGAGGTGCGCGGCCAGGACGCGGCACGGCGGCGGGCGGGCGCGCACCTGGTCGCGCTCGGCGGGCTGGGCGCGGACGAGGTCGGCCGTGAGGTGCTCCTCGAGACCCTCCGCGTGCTCCTGCCCGGCATGAGCCCGGAGGCGCTCGCGGCCGCCGCCGAACAGGCCGAGAACGACGGGACGTTCGGCACCTGGGCCGTGGCCGGCGCGTACGACCCGC
Source organism: Kitasatospora sp. NPDC042419 (assembly GCF_056437345.1). Classification (NCBI taxonomy): domain Bacteria; kingdom Bacillati; phylum Actinomycetota; class Actinomycetes; order Kitasatosporales; family Streptomycetaceae; genus Kitasatospora; species Kitasatospora sp. NPDC042419. The sequence continues at coordinate 2,188 of NZ_JBWKAW010000084.1, read as the reverse complement.
TCGCCCTGCTGACCGCCGCGAGCGAACAGGACATGGCCCGCGCGCGGGAGCGGGCGCAGCAGCTCGCGGGCGTCGCAGGGCTGCTGTTCTTCCACGGGCTCCTCATGCCCGACACCCCCGCCCTCGCCGCCCTCCGGGCCGCGATCAATGCCACCGGCCTGACCCCGCTCATCCAGCTGATGCTCCCCCAGATGCTCAACCCCACCGGCGTCCCCCACGCCCTCGCCACCTGCCTGACCCCCGCCGGCACCCAACTCGCCGACCTCGGCCACGCCCTCCTCGCCGAACACGCCACAGACGGGCTGCTCACCGGCCCCGGCAGCCCACACACCAACGGCAAGGCCTACGCGGCCACGTGGCTCGACGCCCTCGACGACGCCCTCACTCGTACCGAGACCGGCCCGCAGCACGACGGGCCGGCGAGCACCTGACGCCCCGAACGCGGGTGACACGCCGAGGTGGCGCAGCGGCGGCGGATGCCGTCGGGGCGCGGCCGGCGGAGCCGGTCGGGCACATCAGGGGGGCCGGGCGGCTGTCGAGAGGCTCGGAGGACGACGCGGGCCCGTGACGGCGTACTGACGGACGCCGGCTCGCCGCTACAGGACGTTCGCCCGCAGGGCGCCGGGGCAGGTGTTACCGCCCGCGGCGTTGCGGGGCCGCGCTGGACCGGGGAGCGCCGGCTCGCACCCGGCGGCCTGGAGGCGAGGGCTACGGGAAGGGGTAGTCGACGCCGAAGTCGCCGAGCCCCACCGCGAGGGTGACCGCGGTCGTGATCGCCTGCTCGCGCTCACCGGGCGTCATGGACGAGCTCACGGCCAGCATCTCCTTGTACTCGGTGCCGGCCATGAAGTGCTCCTCGTAGACGCGCGCCAGCTGCCGGAAGGGCTCGGAGAGCGGGCCGGTGTCGGTGACGCCGTCGTCGAGGAGTGCCTCGGGGATCTCCCCGTACATCTCGGCCGTGATCACGCAGGCCCAGGTGACCAGGTCGGTCGTGGTCTGCGCGTGGTGGGCGAGGAGGCCCGCCAGGCGGCCTTGGCAGGGCCAGCAGCCGTCCAGGTCCGCGTCGTACAACTCGGCCAGCAGCGCGTCTTGGTCAGGGTCCCGCTGGTCGCGGCGGTCGGTCGCGGGGGCGAAGAACCGGCGACGATGGTCGCCCTCTGCTCCGTGGTCGTGGTGATGGCCGATGGCGGTCATGTGTCCGGCACCTCGCGTCGCAGGGGAAGGGCGCCTCGAGCGTACGCGGCCGCGGCACACGGCCGGGTGGGATTCGGTCACCAGTCACCCGGGCCAGCGGCCTCCCCTGACCCGGACTCGTCTCCCTCTCCCCCGCACCCCTCCAAAACACTTGACAATAGACCCGCATAACACCTTCTGCAATTCTCGCAAATTTCGCCGCCTATTCCATTTCTGAATTCGCACCCATTCAGCGTTTCAGTGGTCTTCTCCGCATGGCGGGGTGCGACCTCAGGGTATGGAGGGGCGTGGAGGCCGCTGAACGCACTGGAGCACGCGCTCGGCGGCGCGAAGGCGGCCGGTCCCGCCCCCAGAGCGCCGCGGGCGCCTGTCGCAACGCGGCTGCGCTCTCCGCCGGGCCCAAGACCGCCCCGGAGCTCCACCAGAACCTGGTCTCCAACTCACCTGGTGGCCACCGGGGTTGGACGGAGCCTGCGCCGGTGACGAGTCGGTCCGCAACGAGCTCACCCGCCGCGCCGGCTCCTATGTCCAGGTCGACATCGACGCATGCCTCGGCCCACTACGCCAACCCCGCCGTCCACGAGGCCGCAGCCGGCCCGCCCGCCCTCGTCCACGCCGACCTCCTCTCCCCGGCGCCAGCATCGACGACGTCGCGTTCGCGGCCCGGCTGGCCGACGCCGACACGGCGGCCGCCGGCGGCCTCGCTCCCGCCGCCCAGGCGAGCGGGGTATGAGCGACCGCCAGGCCCACGACGCCACATACGGTCCGCGCACGCGCCACAGCGGCCCTCGCCCTCGCCCATGCCATCGCGACACCGCCGACCGCGCCCTGCGCGGGTCCGAGGCGCAGCCGCGTTGCCGCATCCGTCCGCCGAAGCACCGACATCGTGCTCACGCGGCCGGCGCTCGCCGGCGCCGGCGAGCGCGTTGTCACCCTTGCGGGGGACGGACACCGACACAGCCCGGTGGATACCCTCGTCAGACTGCACCGTCGG
>NZ_JBWKAW010000083.1:0-5849 GCF_056437345.1 Kitasatospora sp. NPDC042419 | reverse complement strand
GACGCGCTCGCCGCCCACCGCCGCTCCATCGGCCTGCCCGCCCAGTCCCTCGCCTGGGGCCAGTGGGAGGAAGCCAGCGGCATCACCGGCCACCTCACGGCCGCCGACCACGCCCGGCTGGCCCGGTTCGGCATCCGGCCGATCGGTTCCGCCGAGGGCGTCCGGCTGTTCGACGCCGCCCAACGGCTGCCGGAGCACGCCGCCCTGGTGCCGTCCCCGCTGGACCTCGCCGCGCTGCGCGGTCGCCCCGTCCCCGTGCTGCTGCGCGGCCTGGTCCGCCCGGCCCGGCGCACGGCCGGCACCGGCGGGTCGGCCGCGGCGGCCGGCGAGGCGACGCTCGCCCAGCGGCTCGCCGCGCTGCCGGACGACGCCGAGCGCCAGGCGGCGCTGCTCCGGCTGGTCCGCGAGGAGGTGTCCGCCGTACTCGGCGCCGACGCCGAATCGGTCGGCGCCCAGCGGTCGTTCACCAGCCTGGGCCTGGACTCGCTGACCGCCGTCGAGCTGCGCAACCGGATCACCACCGCCACCGGTCTGCGGCTCTCCGCGACGCTGGTCTTCGACCACCCCAACCCGACCGCCCTCGCCGAGCACCTGCGCAGCGAGCTCCTCGGCGCCCTCGCCGGTGCCGAACTCCCGGACGCTGCCGTGGCGTTCAGGTCCCAGACCTCGACGGCGGCGCGCATCGACGAGCCGATCGCCATCGTCGGCATGGCCTGCCGCCTGCCCGGCGGGGTCGCCACGCCGGAGGAGCTGTGGCGGCTGGTCGCCGAAGGCCGGGACGCCGTCAGCGAGTTCCCGGACGACCGTGGTTGGGACCTCGACGCGCTGTACGACCCGGACCCGGACCGCCCGGGCACCTCGTACACCCGGCACGGCGGGTTCCTGGAGCGCCCGGCCGACTTCGACGCCGCCTTCTTCGGCATCTCGCCGCGCGAGGCGCTGGCCACCGACCCGCAGCAGCGGCTGCTGCTGGAGACCAGCTGGGAGGCCCTGGAGAGTGCCGGCATCGACCCGGCGACCCTGCGCGGCAGCCGGACCGGCGTCTTCGCCGGCGTGATGTACCACGACTACGCGCCGCGAGTCCGAGAGGTGCCGGCCGAGCTGGAGGGCTGGCTGGGCAACGGCACGGCGGGCAGTGTGGCGTCCGGCCGGATCTCGTACTCCTTCGGGTTCGAGGGCCCGGCGGTCACCGTGGACACGGCCTGCTCCTCCTCGCTGGTCGCCCTGCACCTGGCCGCGCAGTCGCTGCGGACCGGTGAGTGCGACCTGGCCCTGGCCGGCGGGGTGGCCGTGATGTCCACCCCCACCACCTTCGTCGAGTTCTCCCGCCAGCGCGCCCTGTCCGAGGACGGCCGCTGCAAGGCCTACGCCGGTGCGGCGGACGGCACCGGTTGGGGCGAGGGCGTGGGGCTGCTGCTGGTCGAGCGGCTGTCGGACGCGCGGCGCAACGGGCACCCCGTGCTCGCCGTGGTCCGGGGCAGCGCGGTCAACCAGGACGGCGCGTCCAACGGCCTCACCGCGCCCAGCGGCCCGTCCCAGCAGCGGGTGATCCGCCAGGCGCTGGCCAACGCGGGCCTGGGGACCGCCGACGTGGACGCGGTCGAGGGCCACGGCACCGGCACCACGCTGGGCGACCCGATCGAGGCACAGGCGCTGCTGGCGACGTACGGGCAGGGGCGGCCGGAGGAGAGTCCGCTCTGGCTCGGTTCGCTGAAGTCCAACATCGGGCACACCCAGGCGGCGGCCGGCGCGGCGGGCGTGATCAAGATGGTCCAGGCGATCCGGCACGGCGTGCTCCCGCAGACCCTGCACGTCGACGAGCCCTCGCCGTACGTGGACTGGTCGGCGGGCGCGGTGGAACTGCTCACCGAGGCCCGTGAGTGGCCCGCGAGCGGGCGGCCCCGCCGGGCGGCGGTCTCCTCCTTCGGGGTCTCCGGCACCAACGCGCACGTGATCATCGAGCAGGCCCCGGAGGCGGCCCCGGCCGCGCGCGGCACCGCACCCGCCGTGCTGCCGTACCCGGTCTCCGCCCGGACGGCCGAGGCGCTGCGCGCCCAGGCCGCCCAGGTGGCCGACCTGCTGGGGGCGGCCGGCACGGCTCCGGACGCGGGCTCGCCGGACGCGGTGCGGTCGGACGCGGTGCCGTCGGACGCCGGTACGCCGGAGGTGACGCCCGCAGGTCCGGCGCCCGCCACCGACCACCGGGTGGACGTCGCACACGCCCTGGCAACCGCCCGGGGCGGCCTGGAGGAGCGGGCCGTGGCCGTCGGCGACCCGGCCGCGCTGCGTGCGCTCGCCGCCGGGGACCCGGCCGCCGCGCTGGTCACGGGCAGCGCCGACGTGACCGGCCGGACGGTGTTCGTCTTCCCCGGCCAGGGTTCCCAGTGGGCCGCCATGGCCGTCGAACTCCTCGACACCGCACCGGTGTTCGCCGCCAGGATCGAGGAGTGCGCGGCCGCCCTGGCCCCGCACACCGACTGGTCCCTGCTCGACGTCCTGCGCGGCGCCCCCGACGCCCCCGGCCTGGACCGGGTGGACGTGGTGCAGCCGGTGCTCTGGGCGGTGATGGTCTCGCTCGCCGAGCTCTGGCGGGCGCACGGCGTCCGGCCGGACGCGGTGGTCGGCCACAGCCAGGGCGAGATCGCCGCGGCCGTCGTCGCCGGCGGCCTCTCACTGGCCGACGGCGCCCGCGTGGTGGCCCTGCGCAGCCGCGCCATCCTCGCCCTCTCCGGCGCCGGCGGCATGGCCTCGGTCGCGCTGCCCGCCGCCGAGGTCGGGGAGCGGATCACCGCCTGGGGCGAGCGGCTCTCCGTCGCCGTGGTCAACGGCCCGTCGGCGACGGTGGTCTCCGGCGAGCCCGAGGCGCTGGCCGAACTGGTGGCCGGCTACCGGGCGGAGGACGTCCGGGCCCGGCTGATCCCGGTCGACTACGCCTCGCACTCCGCCCAGGTGGACGGTCTGCGCGAGGAGTTGCTGGAGCTGCTGGCACCGGTCCGCCCGCGCACCGGGGACGTCCCGCTGCTCTCCACGGTCACCGGCGACTGGTTCGACACGGCCGGGCTGGACGCCGGGTACTGGGTGACCAACCTGCGCGAGACGGTCCGCTTCGAGGAGGCCACCCGCCGGCTCGCCGAGTCCGGGCACACGGTCTTCGTCGAGGTCAGCCCGCACGCGGTGCTGACGGTGCCGATCCAGGAGACCCTCCAGGCGGCCGACGCGGCCCGCCGTTCGGTGGTCGCGGGTACGCTCCGGCGCGACCACGGCGGGCTGGACCGGTTCCTGCTGTCCGCCGCCGAGTTGTGGGTGCGCGGGGTGCCGGTCGACTGGCCCGGCCTGTTCGCCGGCGCCCGGCCGCGCCCGGTGGCGCTGCCCGGCTACCCGTTCCAGCGGCAGCGGTACTGGCTGGACGCGACCGTCACCAACGCGACGGTGACCGCCTCCGTGGTCCAGGCGGGGCCCGCGGCCGACGGCCCCGCGCCCTGGGTGGTGAGGCTGGCCGCGCTCGACGAGCCGGAGGCGCGCGCGGCGACGCTGCTCGACCTGGTCCGCCGGGAGGCCGCCGCCGTGCTCGGGCACCCGGACACCAGCGGCGTCGCCGCGGACAAGGCGTTCCGGGAGCTGGGCCTCAGCTCGCTGACCGCCGTCGAGCTGCGCAACCGGATCAGCACCGGGACCGGCCTCGACCTGCCCGCCACGCTGGTCTTCGACCACCCGACCCCGGCGGCCGTCGCGGAGTACCTGCTCGGCGAACTGCCCAGCGGGGAGCCGGAGTCGGAGATCGGTGCGCTGGAGTCGCTGGCCGCACTGGAGCGGGTCCTGGCCGGCCCGGCGGGCCCGGGCGCGGAGCGCGCCTCCGTCCTGGCCCGGCTGAAGGCGTTGGTCGACCGCTGGGACGTCGGTCCCGCGGACGGGCCGAGCGGCGACGGGTTCGACGACCTCGACCTGGAGAACGCCACCGACGAGGAGCTGTTCGCGCTGATGGACCGCGACGCGTCCCCGTCCGACACCCACTGACGGCCGTCCGGCCCCCTGCCACCACCCGAACGACCGTGATGCGAGAGGCACCGATGTCCAACGACCAGAAGCTCCGCGACTACCTGAAGCGCGCCTTGGCCGACGCCCGCCAGGCCAACCGGCGGCTGGAGGAGGTGGAACGGGCGAAGCGCGAGCCGATCGCGATCGTCGGCATGGCCTGCCGCCTGCCCGGCGGGGTCGGCTCGCCCGAGGACCTCTGGCGACTGGTCTCCGACGGTGTCGACGCCATCACCGAGTTCCCCACCGACCGGGGCTGGGACCTCGACGGACTGTACGACCCGGACCCGGACCACCCCGGCACCTCGTACACCCGGCACGGCGGATTCCTCGACACCACGGCCGAGTTCGACGCCGAGTTCTTCGGCATCTCGCCGCGCGAGGCGGTCGCCACCGACCCGCAGCACCGGCTGCTGCTGGAGACCGCCTGGGAGGCGTTCGAGCGGGCCGGGATCGACCCGACCTCGCTCAAGGGCAGCCGGACGGCCGTCTTCGCGGGCCTCGCCGGCACCGACTACACGCCCCGACTCCACGACGCTCCGGGCGACTTGGAGGGCTACCTGGGCATCGGCGGGCTGGACAGCGTGGCGTCCGGCCGGATCTCCTACACCTTCGGGTTCGAGGGCCCGGCGGTCACCGTGAACACGGCCTGCTCCTCCTCGCTGGTCGCCCTGCACCTGGCCGCCCAGTCGTTGCGGTCGGGGGAGTCCGACCTGGCGCTGGTCGGCGGGGTCAGCGTGATGTCGACGGCCCAGGGCTTCGTCGAGTTCTCCCGGCAGCGCGGGCTCTCCACCGACGGCCGCTGCAAGGCCTTCGCGGCGGACGCGGACGGTACGGGTTGGGCGGAGGGCGTCGGCCTGCTGGTGGTCGAACGGCTCTCGGACGCGCGGCGGTCGGGCCACGAGGTGCTGGCGGTGCTGCGCGGTTCGGCGGTGAACCAGGACGGTGCATCCAACGGCCTGACGGCGCCCAACGGGCCGGCCCAGCAGCGGGTGATCCGGGCGGCCCTCGCGGACGCGCGGCTCGCCACGGCCGACGTCCAGGCGGTGGAGGCGCACGGCACGGGCACCCGGCTCGGCGACCCGATCGAGGCACAGGCCATCCTCGCCACCTACGGGCAGGAGCGCCCGGCCGAACAGCCCCTGCTGCTCGGCTCGTTGAAGTCCAACATCGGGCACACCCAGGCGGCGGCCGGGGTGGCCGGGGTGATCAAGTCGGTGCTGGCGATCCGGCACGGCGTACTGCCGCGCACCCTGCACGCGGAGGAGCCGACGCCCTTCGTCAACTGGTCGGCGGGCGCGGTGGAACTGCTCACCGAGCCGCGGGAGTGGCCTTCGGTGGCAGGCCCGCGGCGGGTCGGCGTCTCGGCCTTCGGGGCCAGCGGCACCAACGCGCACGTGATCATCGAGCAGGCGCCGGAGTCGGTGGCCGTGCCGGGGGCGGTCTCCGAGGCGGAGCCCACGCCGGAATCCGCTGAGGCGTCTGCGGTGGCGCCCGGGGCGCCGTCGGTGGCGCCGTCCGGGGTGTCGCCCGTGGTGCCGTCGGTGGTGCCGTTCGTGGTGTCGGCGCGGTCTCCGGAGGCGTTGCGCGAACAGGCCCGCCGGATAGCCGAGTCGGCGGAATCCGCCGAGGTGTCCGGGGAGACCGGGCGGGTGGATCTGGCGCGCGCCCTGGTCACCACCCGGGCGAGCTTCGAGGAGCGGGCGGTGGTGCTGGACGATCCGGCGGCGCTGCGTGACCTTGACGGTCCGGGTGTGGTGCGGGGTACGGCTGGGGCTGGTGGGCTGGCGTTCCTGTTCTCGGGGCAGGGGAGTCAG
>NZ_JBWKAW010000082.1:0-6086 GCF_056437345.1 Kitasatospora sp. NPDC042419 | reverse complement strand
CGACCCGCACCGAACAGGTGATTCACCAGAGCGCCGTGCGAGACAGCCACACCCTTCGGACGACCCGTCGACCCCGAGGTGTAGATCACGTACGCCGTGTTCGCGGAAGCCACCACGGCGCCAGGAAACGCGTCCCCCGCAGCGGCCGGTTCCTCCACCACGGAGGGGTCGTCGACCACGACGACCGGAACACCCGCCGGCACGACACCCGCCACCGCCGCCTGCGAGACCACCAACGGCACACCCGCGTCCGCGAGAACGTAGGCGATCCGCTCGGCCGGATACCCCGGGTCGACCGGCAGGTACGCACCGCCGGCCTTCACCACCGCGAGCAGCGCCACCACCAGGTCGACACCGCGCTCCATCACCACACCGACCACCGACTCAGGACCGACGCCCCGACCCGCCAACAGGTGCGCCAACCGGTTCGCCCGCGCGTCCAACTCGGCGTACGACACCGACTCGTCCTCGGACACCACCGCGACCGCGTCCGGCGTCCGCGCCGCCTGCGCCTCGAACAACCCCGGCAACGTCGACGGCTCGACCTCCACCGCCGTGTCGTTCCACTCCACCAGCACCCGCTGCCGGTCCTCCGGACCGAGCAGATCGACCTCGCCGAGCCGCATGTCCGGGTCGGCGGCCAGGGTCCCCAGCAGCCGGACCCACCACTTCGCGAGACGCACGCCGGTTTCGAGGTCGAAGAGGTCCGCCGCGGCGGTCAACCCGCCGTGCAGCCCGGCCGGCGTGCCGTCCTCGTGGTGCACCTCGACCATGTTGAAGTCCAGGTCGAACTTGACGGCGGAGGAGCGGCTGGCCAGGACGCCGCCGTCGGCGGCCTCGTAGGAGCCCCCGTCGGTCCAGTAGCCGGGCCCGTCGGCCTTCGTGCCGATCGCGTTCTCCAGCAGGAACATCACCTGGAAGAGCGGGTGGCGGGCCATCGAACGGGGCGGCGCCAGCTCTTCGACCAGCTTCTCGAACGGCACGTCCGTGTGGGAGAGCGAGCCGAGCGCGGCCTCCCGGACCCGCGCGAGCACCTCGCGGAAGGTCGGGTCGCCCGACACGTCGGTCCGCACCACGAAGGCGTTGACGAAGGTTCCGATCAGATGGTGCACCGCCTCGTCCGTACGACCCGCGGCGGCCGACCCGATCGGGATGTCGGTGCCCGCGCCGAGCCGGTTCAGCAGGACCGACAGCGCTCCGTGCATGACCATGAACATGGTCACACCCTCGGCCCGCGCCAGCTCCGCAAGCCGCGCGTGCACCTCCGACGAGACCTCCAGCCAGGTCCGGTGGCCCTGGTGGCTCGCCGTCGCCGGGCGCGGCCGGTCGGCGGGCAGCTCCAGCTCCGCCGGGATCCCGGCCAGTGCCTCGCGCCAGTGGGCGACCTGCCGGCCCCCCAGGCTCTCCGGATCGGCCGGGTCGCCGAGCACCTCGCGCTGCCAGAGCGCGTAGTCCGCGTACTGGACCGGCAGCGGCTCCCAGTCGGGCGCCCGACCCTCCAGATGCGCCCCGTAGGCGGTCTTCAGGTCGGACATCGCCGGGCCCCACGACCAACCGTCGCTGGTGATGTGGTGCACCACGATCACCAGCACGCACTCCTCCGGACTCACCCGGAGCAGCGTCGCCCTGATCGGGATCTCGGCGGACAGGTCGAACACGTACTGCTCGGCCCGCTCGACCGTGGCCCCCAGCGCCTCCCGCTCCACGTCCTCGACGTGCAGTTCCCAGTCCAGTTCCTCGACTTCGAGGATCCGCTGGTAGGGCTCGCCGTCGACGGTCGGGAACACGGTGCGCAGCGACTCGTGCCGCTCGATCACGTCCAGGAACGCCGCGTTCAGCAGGTCGGTGTCCACGTCGCCGGGTATCGGCGAGCTGACCGGGATGTTGTAGGTGCTGCTGGGCCCGTCGATCTGGCTGATGATCCACAGTCGGCGCTGGCCGTAGGAGAGCGGGATGCGGTCGGGGCGGGGCATCCGCGTGAGCGGGATGCGGGCACTGTCGGCGCCCGCGAGGCGGACGGCGAGGCCGGCAGCGGTCGGTGCCTCGAACACCATGCGGATCTCGGTCTCGACACCGAGGACGGTCCGGATCCGGCTGACCAGCCGGACCGCTGCGAGGGAGTGGCCGCCGAGTTCGAAGAAGTCGTCGTCCACGCCCACGGATTCCAGCCCGAGGACGTCGGCGAAGGCCAGGCAGAGCAGCTCCTCCCGCAGGTTCCCCGCACGCCGCCCGGCACCCGTGGCGGTGTTGCCGTAGGCGGGAGCGGGCAGGGCCTTGCGGTCCAGCTTCCCGTTCCCGGTCAACGGCAGCGCGTCCAGCACCACCACCGCGGCCGGAACCATGTGCTCCGGCAACCGACGAGCCGTGAACTCCCGCACCGCCGCCGGAATACCACCGGTGTCCTCGTCCGGATCATCCGCCACCACATACGCCACCAACCGGGTGTCACCGTGCGCGTCCCGACGGGCCACCACCGCCGCCTGCCCCACCAGCGGATGAGCGGCCACACCGGCCTGCACCTCACCCAACTCCACCCGGAAACCACGGACCTTCACCTGCTCGTCCGCACGACCCAGGAACACCACCCGACCGTCCGCCGCCCACCGCACCCGGTCACCCGTGCGATACATCCGCACACCAGACTCGAACGGATTCGCCACGAACCGCTCCGCCGTCAGGCCGGGGCGCTTGACGTAGCCGCGCGCCAACTGCGCACCCGCCACATACAACTCACCCGCCACACCCACCGGCACCGGACGCAACGCATCGTCCAACACATAGAACCGCGTGTTGGCCACCGGCGAACCCACCGGCACCAGAACACCCCCGGCGGCATCCTCCACACCCAGACGCGTCGTCGCCACACCGATCGTCGTCTCCGTCGGCCCGTAGTGGTTGAACACCGCACCACCACCGGCCGACCCCACCAACTCACGCACCAACTCCGGCGCCGCCGCCTCGCCACCCAGCACCAGCGAACGCGCCGGCAGCACACCACCCACCCCGGCACCCGTGGCAAGCGCCGCCAGATGCGAAGGCACCGCCTTCAGGAAATCGATCCCGTGCTCGGCCAGATACGCCGCGACCCTCCCCGGATCGGTGACCGCCTCCTCCGCCAGGACATGCAGCTCACCACCCGACGTCAGACTCGCGAACACCACCGTGTTCCCCAGGTCGGTCGCCTGCGCCTGCAACAACGCATACCGCCCACCCGGCACATCGAACCCGACCCGACCCGGCACCGACGACACATAGTTCGCCAACGCCCCGTGCGTGACCGCCACACCCTTCGGCCGACCCGTCGAACCCGACGTGTAGATCACATACGCCAGACCCTCAGGCCGTGTCACAACCCCCGGAGTTGTCACGGGAAGCGCGTCCAACTGCATCCGCGTGAACGTCCCGTCCACCGCCACCAGACGAACCCCCACCGAAGGAAGCTCCCCGAGGATCTCCTCCGTCGTGACGACCAACGCCACCCGGCTGTCCTTCATCGTGAACGCCACACGATCCGCGTGCTGCTCCGCGTCGACGGGAAGATAGCCGGCGCCCGCCTTCCAGACCGCCAGGATCCCCGCGATCATCTCCACGCCACGCGGCAGGGCCAGCCCCACCACCGACTCCGCACCGACGCCCTGAGCGACCAGGTAGTGCGCCAGGCGGTTCGCCCGCGCGTCAAGCTCCGCGTACGAGACCTGGGCACCGTCCGCCACCAGGGCGACCGCGTCCGGCGTCCGCGTCACCTGCGCCTCGAACAGCCCGGCCACCGAGGACGCCGCGACCGCCTCGTCCGTGGCGTTCCACCCCGTCAGCACCCGCTCGCGCTCACCGGCCTCGACCACGTCCACCAGCGCCACCGGCACACCCGGATCAGCCGTCACCACATCCAGCACCCGCACCCACGCCGCCGCGATCCGCCCCGCCCACACCGGCTCGAACAGATCCGCCGACACCGTCACCGTGCCACGCACACCCGCCGGACGACCGTCCGCACCGAATTCCTCGCCCACGAGGACGTCGAGGTCGAACTTGGCCGCGGCGTCGTACGCGGTCGGCTCCGAAGCGGTCGACTCCGAAGCGGCCGGCGTCGACTCGGCCCGTTCGGGATCCGCCGGTGCCGTCCCGGCCTGCATGCCGGGCAGGGCGAGCACGGCGTCCACGGTGTTCTGCTTGGTGAGGACCACCTGGAAGAGCGGGTGGCGGGCCATCGAGCGGGCAGGCGCCAGCTCTTCGACGAGCCGCTCGAACGGCACGTCCTGGTGCGCCAGCGCGGACAACGTCCGCTCCCGCACCCGGCCCAGCACCTCACGGAACGTCGGACGACCCGACAGGTCCGCCCGCACCACCAGCGTGTTGATGAAGAACCCGACCAGATCGTCCAGCGCCTCGTCCGTACGACCCGCGTTCGCCGAACCGATCGGAATGTCCGTCCCCGCACCCAGCTTCGACAACAGCACCGCCAACGAAGCCTGCAACACCATGAACGGCGTCACACCCTCCGCCCGCGCCACCTCCACCAGGCGCGCGTGCACCGCCGCCGAAACCTCCACCGGCACCTGGAACCCACGGTGCGAACCCACCGCCGGACGCGGCCGGTCGAACGGAAGCTCCAGCTCCTCCGGAGCACCCTCCAACGCCTCACGCCAATAACTGATCTGACGTGCCATCAGGCTTTCGGGATCACCCTCGTCCCCGAGAACACCACGCTGCCACAGGGTGTAGTCGGCGTACTGCACCGGCAGCGGCGCCCACTCCGGCGCCCGACCCGCCGCACGCGCCGCGTACGCCACCGACAGGTCACGCGCCAACGGACCCCGCGACCACCCGTCACTCACCACGTGGTGCATCACCACCACCAGCGCCCGCATCCCCGCGCCGGCCTCGAACAGCCAGGCCCGGAACGGCACCTCGCGCGACAGGTCGAACGTGTGGTTCAGCGCCCTCTCGACCGCAGCCGGCAAGCCCTCCACCGACACCTGCGAAACTGTCAACTCCCAGTCCAGCTCGTCCGGATCAAGGATCCGCTGGTACGGCTCACCGTCCACGACCGGGAACACCGTGCGCAGCACCTCGTGCCGCCCGAGCACGTCCAGGAACGCCGCACCCAGCGCCCCGTGGTCCACCTCGTCGGACAGTTGGATCACCGCCGGCACGTTGTACGTCGCGCTCGGCCCCTCCAACTGGTTGATGAACCACAACCGCCGCTGCGCGAACGACAACGGCACCCGCTCCGGCCGCACCCCCGCCGTCAACGCCGCCCGGGCCTCACCCGCACCCGCGCCCGCACCCGCGATCCACGCGGCCAACCCCGCCACCGTCGGCGCATCGAACAGCACCGGCAGCGGTACCTCCACACCCAGCACCGCGCGCACCCGGCTCACCAGGCTCACCGCCAACAGGGAATGGCCACCCAGGTCGAAGAAGTCATCGTCCACACCGACGCCCTCAAGACCCAGCACCTCCTCGAACGCCGCGCAGAGCAACTCCTCCCGCGCGTTCGCCGGACCACGACCGGTCCCACTCGCGAGATCCGGAAGCGGCAGGGCCCCGCGGTCCAACTTCCCGTTCACCGACAGCGGCAGCTCGTCCAGCACCACGACAGCCGACGGCACCATGTACCCGGGCAGCTGGGAGGCGACCAGATCCGTGACCTGCCGGGGAAGCCCGCCGGCCGTGTCCTTGCCGTCGGGGGCGACGGGGACGACGGGGACGACGTAGGCGACCAGGCGACGGTCGCCGGGAGTGTCCTCGCGGACCACCACGACGGACTGGCGGACCAGGTCGTGGCCGGCGATGACGGCCTCGACCTCGCCCGGCTCGATCCGGAAGCCGCGGATCTTCACCTGCTCGTCGGCACGACCGAGGTACTCGACCTCGCCGGCCGGGTTCCACCGCACCACGTCACCCGTGCGATACATCCGCGCACCCGCCTCGAACGGGTTCGCGACGAACCGCTCCGCCGACAGCCCCGCCCGACCCAGATAACCGCGGGCCAGACCCGAACCCGCCAGGTACAACTCACCCGACACCCCGACCGGCACCGGCCGCAACCGGGCATCGAGCACATACGCCCGAGTCCCCGCCAC
>NZ_JBWKAW010000081.1:0-6638 GCF_056437345.1 Kitasatospora sp. NPDC042419 | reverse complement strand
GATACCTGGCCGGACCGTCGCCAACCGTGACCACCAGCGGGGGACGGGGGCATGCTGTCCTCGGCAGCCGACCGGTGGCTGGTCGCGGTGCCGGCAGTCCCCTGCGACCGGAGTGCGCCATTAGTATATGGAACTCAAGGGGACAGCTTGTCGGCTATGAAACCCCGGAGATCTTCAATGAGAAAGATGGATATAATCTTGAGGCTGGCTATCAGTGGTGATGTGCGGGCGGTGCGAGTATGCGCGACGATGTGAAAAGACTTGTTGAGATTTCTGGCTGGTCGCCACCTGAAGCGGTTGTGCGTGTTCCATGGGAGCGCTCTGCTGCACTCCTCCGATTCAATTTCCCTGCAGACTATCGAGAGTTCGTTGATGTATTCGGGGCTGGTTATGTCCGGGGGGATCTCGGAATTCTAGATCCTCTGACAGATCCTGGCATGGGTGGGGAGGGCGGAATTATTCGGATGGCACGGCGGACATCCGATGATATTGGACTTCAATTTCGAAAGATGCGGGAAGATTCGTTTGACCTCTGTCCGTATCCGGTCTACCCGGAAGATGGTGGACTTTTGGCTTGGGGGGTGAATTACAACGGTGACATTTGCTTCTGGTTGACTGAGGATGACGACTCGGATCGATGGCCTGTCGTAATCTGGCGCAGGGGCCACCCGTTGAACGCCTGGAGTCGGTACAATATGGGGATGGCTGAGTTCCTTCTCGCGGTGATTACTGGCGAGATTCATGAACTGGCTGATCTTGTGTTTTTGGATCCTGAGATTCCTGTTTGGGTGCCGGAGTAGCCCATCCTTCGAGGGCCTGGCTCGTCGCTTTCGGTGCTACTGCTCACGGGAAATCTCAGTAACGGACTGACCGTGGCCGAAGACGCATGGACTTATCAGGTCTGCTAAAGCTTGCCCAGGCCTGGCCGCATGCGGGGGTGCGATTGTGGGCGGCGGGTGTTGGTCCGGTGTGTCGATATCGCGGACCGTGAGGGGGTCCGTGGCTTCGTCGCCGAGGTCGAGAGCGGGTTCGGGTCGATCGTGGCGGCCGTGGCGTCCGCGGGGATCACCCGGGACCGGCCGCTGATGTTGATGTCCGACGACGAGTGGGCTTCCCCCGCTGCGCGGGAGGTGCTGATTACCTGGTCAAAGCGGGTGTGGGTGGCTCGACGACCACCGATTCGGCCGTCGCCTGGTTGGCGTAGTACTTCGCCTCGTACTCGTCCGGGCTGAGCCAGCCGAGGCGCTTTTGAATCCGGCGGGTGTTGTACCAGCCGTCGACGTAGCCGAACAGCGCCAGGTCGGCGTCCGTGCGGGTGGCGAAGGCGGTGCGGCGCACGCACTCGGTCTTCAAGACGCTCCAGAAGTTCTCCGCCAGGGCGTTGTCGAACGAGTCGCCGACGGTGCCCATGCTCGGCTCGATTCCGGCCTTCAGCAGGCGGGTTGTGAGCTTGATCGACGTGTATTGGGTGGATTCAACTGGTCGTCGCAACACCTCGATTGTGGAGGTGTCGGTGGGGCGGCCTGCGGGATGGACGACGAAGGTGACGGGGCGTCCGGCGATGCGATCGCCGGGCCGGCCGCCGGTGCGTCGGGACGTGGAGCGCGCGTTCTGGTTGAAGATCGCCGAAGGACTCACAAGCGAGGATGCCGCGCTGGCGTGCGGCGTGTCCGGGCCGGTCGGTTCGCGGTGGTTCCGCGATCGTGGCGGGATGCCTTCGATCCAGCTCAGTCCGTTGTCAGGTCGGTATCTGTCGTTCGCCGAGCGCGAGGAGATCGCCCTGCTGAGGGCCCAGGACACCGGCGTGAGGGAGATAGCCCGCAGGCTGGGGCGCTCACCCTCGACGATCTCTCGGGAGCTACGGCGCAACGCAGTCACGAGGTGCGGGAGGCTCGACTACCGGGCCTCGATCGCGCAGTGGAAGGCCGAGCTGGCGGCAGGCCGGCCGAAGACCGCGAAGCTCGCGGCCGACGAGCGGCTGCGCGAGTACGTGCAGGACCGGTTGGCCGGCTTGATCCAGGCTCCCGACGGAAGGCCGGCGCCGGGTCCGGCGACCCAGGAGTGGAAGGGGCGGAACAAGCCCCGCCGTCAGGACCGGCGCTGGGCGACGGCGTGGAGTCCGGAGCAGATAGCCAAGCGGTTGCCGGTCGACTATCCGGACGACGAATCCATGCGGATCTCGCACGAGGCGATCTACCAGGCCCTTTACGTCCAGGGCCGCGGCGCGCTCGAGCGTGAGCTGGTCACGTGCCTGCGGACCGGGCGTGCCCTTCGGGTTCCGCGCTCGCGCGCCCGCCGGAAGGCGGCCCGGTCACGTCACGCCCGACGTGATGATCAGCGAGCGTCCCGCCGAGGCCGAGGACCGGGCCGTCGCGGGCCACTGGGAAGGCGATCTGATCATCGGGACGACCCGGTCCGCCATCGGCACTCTCGTGGAGCGCATGACCAGGTTCACGATCCTGGTCCACCTTCCGCGGATGGAAGGCTACGGCGTCGAGCCAAGGGTGAAGAACGGCCCCGCGCTGGCCGGCTACGGAGCCGAGGCGATGCGCAAGGCCCTCACAGCCCAAATGGCCAACATCCCACAGCAGTTGCGCGGATCGCTGACCTGGGATCGAGGTAAGGAGCTTGCCCAGCACGCCCAGCTGAAGGCTGACACAGGCATCGCCGTCTACTTTGCCGACCCGCGCAGCCCCTGGCAGCGGGGCACGAACGAGAACACGAACGGGCTGCTGCGGCAGTACTTCCCGAAGGGCACGGACCTGGCCCGCTGGACCGCCTGCGACCTCGAAGCCGTCGCAGGCGCGCTCAACACCCGGCCGCGGAAAACACTCGGCTGGAGAACTCCTGCGGAGGCTCTCGACGATCAGCTACTCTCGCTCCAAATCAGCGGTGTTGCAACGACCCCTTGAACCCGGTTTGGCAGCCGTGGTCGCTGTGATGGATCAGCTTCCCGGGCTTGACGGGCCGGCCGTGCAGGGCGTATTCCAGCGCGGTGAGGACTAGGTCGGCATCGGCCCGTTCCGAGGTGTGCCAGCCCACGATCCGGCGGGAGAAGGCGTCGCGGATCGTGGCCAGCCACCACGGGCCCTCGCCGGTGGGGATCAGCGAGATGTCGGCGACCCACAGTCGGTTCGGGGCGCCCGCGGTGAAGTCGCGCTGGACCAGGTCCGGGGCGAGGTCGGCCGTCGGGTCGCGGCGGGTGAAGGAGCGGGGCCGGCGCGGGCTGACACCCTGGAGGCCGGCCTGGCGCATCAGACGCTCGACCCGTTTGCGGCCGACGTGGGTGCCCTCGCGCCGCAGGACGGCGTGGATGCGCGGGGAGCCGTAGGTGGCGTCGGAGTCGGCGTGGATCTTACGGATGTGCTCGGTGAGCTCGGCGTCGTGGCGCTTGCGCGCGCACGGCTTTGCCACCTCGCGGCGCCAGCGGTAGTAGGTGGAGGCGGGGATTTGCATTTCCCGGAGTACGGGTTCGGCCCCGAAGCGGTCCTGGTGCTCGTCGATGAGCTTCAGTACCGTCGCCGGGTCGGGTCGAGCTCCTGGGCGAAAAAAGCCGAGGCGGCCTTGAGGATCTCGCAGGACCGGCGGAGTTCGGCGTTCTCCTTGCGCAGGGCGGCCAGTTCCTCCTTCTCGGCGGTGGTCAGCCGGTCGTCGCGCTCGCCTCGGTCCGCCTCGTCCTGGCGGATCCAGTTGCGCAGGGCCTCGTGGTGTACGCCCAGGTCCCGGGCCATCTGGCGGATCATGGGCTTGGGATCGGCGGCCCGGTATGCGGCGACGGCTCGCTGCCGCAACTCGGGCGGGTATTTCATCGGTGCAGCCATGGCAGAGGCTCCTTTCTCACGGCCCATCAGGCCATGTCCGGCAACCTTCCGCACCTCGGGGGAACCTCAGAGTGGGACACCGTCGTGCGGACCAACCTCGACGGCACTGCCGGTCTGCTGCGCGCTCTGGCCCGTCCGATGGCGCGGCGTGGTGCCGGCGCGATCGTCACCCTGTCGTCGGCAGCGGGTGTGGTCGGCAATGCCGGGCAGGCGAACTACTCCGCGTCGAAGGCGGGGATTATCGCTCTTACTCAGGCGATGGCCAGGGAGTTCGCGCGGCTTGGGGTGCGGGCGAATGCTGTCGCGCCGGGTTTCATCGATACCGATATGGCTGCGTCGGTGTCCAGGGACGCGGTCCTTGACCGTATACCGTTGCGTCGTTTCGGTAGGCCTGAGGAGGTGGCCGCGTTGGTGTCGTATCTGGTGTCGCCCGAGGCGGGGTACGTGACGGGTCAGGTGTTGCGTATCGACGGCGGCGTGGCGTTGTGAGGGGGCTGCCTCCACCCGTTGTAGCGGGTGGAGGCAGTCGGAGGCAGAGGGCGCGGGCAGAGGGCTGCGGGCGGCCTGGCGGCCGTTGTGCGGTCGGGTCCGGGGTCCGGGGGCCGCAGGTCGTGGGCGGGCTGGTGGTGGTTACTGACTTCGGCGCGTCAGGGTGAACTGTCGCGAGGCCCCTCATGAGCGTGGGAAGCGGCACCCCGGGCGACGGTGCATCGAGCGCCGGCGGGGCCTTCGGGTGAATCTCGTGGGCGTCCGGGTGAGGGTCGTGACCACCCGGACAGCCCAGCCGCACGAGGTCCGCAGGCGACGGATTCGCTTGCGCCCCAAGGAGAAGCGGCTGCCTCAGCCACCCCGGGAGAGGCCACCTGCGGGCACCGCGCCGGCCGGCCCCGGTGTGCTCGACTACCCCTCGAATGCGGGCAGGGAGCCCGCCGTGTCCGAGGAGGACTCCATGCACCATGCCCTGCGCACCAAGCGCACGCTCGCCCTCGTCCTGGCCGGGACGGCGTTCGGCGCGGCCGCTGCGTTCAGTGCACCGGCTCTGGCGGACGGGCAGAACCCGGGCGGAGCCCACCACCGGGCTGTGTCGGTCCCGTGGGTCACCATCAGCAGCAGCGGGTACACCACCGCCCAGGGCGGAGTGCCGCAGGAGCTGGGCAACTCCTTCGGCACCCGGACCCCGCTCCTCGACCAGTACGGCGAGAACACCATCGGCACGATCTACTCCACCTGCAGCAAGGTCGAGGCCGGCCCCGACCAGCTGTACTGCACCAGCCTGCTCAAGTACGGCCCGGAGAAGCAGGTCACCCTGTCCGTGGTCGTGCCCCTCGGTGACGGCGCCGCCAAGGAGTTCGACGGCACGATCACCGGTGGCAACTACGCCTACGAGGGAGTCACCGGTGTCGCCCACTTCACGCTCAAGAACGGCAACTACGAGGTGACCTTCCCCTGAGCTGCGCACCCCACCTGTGGGGAGGCGGCCACCCGGCCGCCTCCCCACAGGTGGGGGTAGCGGCTCCGCCACTTCCCCCTGCACCCCGCACGCCTGCTGACTTCGGTTGGTTAGGAGGCGTGCGGCGTGTCGAGAGTCAGGCCGGTACCGGCTATGAAGCCGTCGAGGGTGTCGGGTCGGTACTGCAGGCGTTTGAGCCGGTTGCGGACGAGAGTCTCGAGTCGGTCGAGGGCCATGACAGCGAGGTTGGCCAGGCTGCGTTTGACGTGAGCCCAGACCCACTCGACGGGGTTGAGGTCGGGCGAGTAGGCGGGAGCAGGAACACCGTCAGCCACGCGCGCTCGGCGATCAACTTGCGCATGGCGTGGGAGACGTGGGTGTTCAGACGGTCCCAGACCAGCACGATCGGTGCCTTGACGAGCTGGTGGACGCCGTCGATCAGTGCGATGAAGTCGCGCTCGCCCATGCTGCGGCGCTTGCCTCGGCCCGCCGGGTGGGTGATCAGGTGGTGGCACAGCCGGGTCCGTGAACCGGGCCGCATGGCGATCAACCCGGCCACCGACAGGCGTCCCGAGCGGCGGCCGCTGACCGTCACGACCGGAGTTCGGCCGCGCCGGCCCCAGGTGCGTCCTTGGGGCGGTCGGCGGGTGAAGCCTGCCTCGTCCTCGAAGCAGATGTAACCCCCGCAGGCCGCCCGGGCGCCTTTGCCTCCGTCCAGGTCACCTCCCTCCAGGCCGTAACGGCCTGTTCGTCGCGCTCGGCCACCCGCCGTGCGGGAACCTGCGGGCTGAAGCCGAGCCGGTGCATCAGCCTCGTCGTCCCGGAGACGCTGTAGGAAACGTGGAACCTCCGGCCGATCAGCGTGGCCACCCGTGCGGCAGTCCACACCTGGTCCTCCACCCAGCCATGCGCGGCCGGCCCCTCCTCCAGGAATGCGGCAAGTTTCTCCAGACACCGCGACGACAGGCGACACCTCGACCCGCCTGGACCACGAGAGGCCAGAGCCCCTACACCGCCGTCGCGCCACAACTCGTGCCACCGGTAGGCCGACTTCCGGCTCACCCGCAAACGACCCGCCACGTCCGACGGCCTGGTCCCCTGCTCGAATAGCTCCGCCGCCTCAACCCGCACCGACTCCCGACGCAGCCGACCCTCAGCAGTCAGCCCGCCACCATCCGCATACCTCACACACCATCAAATACAGCCGCCACCACACACTCATCAGGAACTTCGCGACAGTTCACCCTGACGCGCCGAGGTCAGTATGTGGTCGGGTTTGGGGTGGGGGTGGTGTTGAGGAGTTTGGTGAGGAGGTTGTGGAGGGTGTTGACGGTGCGTGCGTGTTGTAGTTCGGCTGGGGGTAGTTC
>NZ_JBWKAW010000080.1:0-6755 GCF_056437345.1 Kitasatospora sp. NPDC042419 | reverse complement strand
TTCACACTCAGCGGCAGCGCGTCGAGGACCACGACAGCCGACGGCACCATGTACCCGGGCAGCCGCGAAGCAACGAACTGCCGCACAGCCTCGGCAAGTTCCGGCCCGCCATCGCCCTCGGCCACCACGTAGGCGACCAGGCGCAGATCACCCGGGGCGTCCTCACGGACCAGGACCGCAGCCTGCGCCACCAGCGGATGCGCAGCCACCACGGACTGCACCTCACCCGGCTCGATCCGGAAGCCGCGGATCTTCACCTGCTCGTCCGCACGACCGAGGTACTCGACCTCGCCGTCCGCACGCCAGCGCACCACGTCACCCGTGCGGTACATCCGCGTACCCGACTCGAACGGGTTCGCGACGAACCGCTCCGCCGTGAGCCCGGAACGATGGGCGTAGCCACGCGCCAGCTGGACGCCCGCGAGGTAGAGCTCACCGGCGACGCCGACCGGCACCGGCCGCAACGACGAATCCAGCACGTACAGGCGGGTGTTGGCCACCGGCCCGCCGATCGGCACCACGCCCGCCGTCTGCCCCGGCGCGCACTCCCACGCCGTCACGTCGACCGACGCCTCCGTCGGCCCGTACAGGTTGTGCAGCTCGACACCGTCGAACACCTCGAAGAACCGCTGCTGGGTACGGAGCGGCAGCGCCTCACCCGAGCACACCACCCGCCGCAACACCCCACCACAACCCGCGGCCGCCGGCTCCGCCAGGAACACCTCCAGCATCGACGGCACGAAGTGCGCCGTCGTCACCCTCTGGTCGGCGATCAACTCCGCCAGGTACTCCGGCTCCCTGTGACCCTCCGGACGCGCCACCACCAGGGCAGCACCCACCGACAACGGCCAGAAGAACTCCCACACCGACACATCGAACCCGAACGGCGTCTTCTGCAACACCCGGTCAGCGGACGCGAGTTCGAACCGCGACTGCATCCAGGACAGACGGTTCACGATGCCCTCGTGCGACACCACCACACCCTTCGGGCGCCCCGTCGAACCCGACGTGAAGATCACATACGCCGGATGCGCCGGCAGCAGGTCGACCCCAGGCACCGAGCCCGACAGACCCGCCAACTCCTCCACGACCGCAGGCTCGTCCAGCACCACCACAGCGATGTCCGAAGGAAGCAACTCCGCGAACGCCTCCGCCGTCAGCACCACCGCCGGAGCGGCGTCCTCCAGCACCACCGCGATCCGCTCCGCCGGGTACGACGGATCCACCGGCAGATACGCACCACCCGCCTTCACCACACCCAGCAGCGCCACCACCAAGTCGACACCGCGCTCCAACGCCACCGCGACCACCGACTCCGGACCCACACCACGGCCCACCAGGTAGCGCGCCAGACGGTTCGCCCGGACGTCCAACTCGGCATACGACAGCTCGGTGCCCTCGAACACCACCGCCACCGCATCCGGCGTCCGCGCCACCTGCGCCGCGAACAACCCCGGCAACGTCGACGGCTCGACCCCGACCGCAGTGTCGTTCCACTCCACCAGCACCCGACGACGCTCCGCCTCGTCCAGCAGCTCCAGGCCGCTCAGCCGGATCCCCGGGTCGGCAACCAGCAGTTCCAGCGCCCGGCCGACCCAGTTCGCGAGCCGCGTGGCGGCGTCGCGCTCGAAGAGGTCCACCGAGGCGGTCAGCGAGCCGCGAAGGCCTGCCGGAGCGCCGTCCTGGTCGAACAGTTCGACGAAGTCGAGTTCGAGGTCGAACTTGGCCGCCCGCACATCGGCCACGGCGTCCGCCGTCGTCGGAGCGTCGGTCTCGCCGCCCGAGCGTTCCAGCACGATCCGCTCGTTGTTGTGGACGGTCAGCATCACCTGGACCAGCGGGTGACGGGCCAGGGAGCGGGAAGGGGCGAGTTCCTCGACCAGCTTCTCGAACGGAACGTCCTGGTTCGCGAGGGCGTCCCACCCGGTCTTCCGTGCCCGGGCGAGCACCTCGCGGAAGGTCGGGTCGCCGGTGAGGTCCGTGCGCAGCACGAGCGTGTTGACGAAGAGACCGACCATGTCGTCCAGCGCGACGTCGGTGCGCCCGGCGACGGCGGTGGCGACCGGGACGTCGGTGCCCGCGCCGAGCCGGGACAGGACGACCGCCAGCGCGGACTGCAGGACCATGAAGACCGTGGCGTCCTCGGCGCGCGCGACCTCGGCGAGCCGGGCGTGCACGGCGGCCGGGACCTCCAGCCCCACGCCGTGGCCGCGGTGCGAGGCAACCGCCGGGCGGGGGCGGTCGAAGGGCAGGTCGAGCTCCTCGGGGGTGCCGGCGAGGTTGTCGCGCCAGTAGGCGATCTGACGGGCCAGCAGGCTGTCCGGGTCCTGCTGGTCGCCGAGCAGTTCGCGCTGCCAGAGCGCGTAGTCCGCGTACTGGACCGGCAGCGGCTCCCACTCGGGCACCCGGCCCTCGCTACGCGCGAGGTAGGCCTGCGTCACGTCCCGCATCAGCGGCCCCAGCGACCAGCCGTCTCCGGCGATGTGGTGGAGCACCACGACCAGCACCTGGTCCTGCGGACCGGTCCGCAGGAGCGTGGCCCGGATCGGCACCTCGGTGGCCAGGTCGAAGGTGTACGCCTCGGCCTCCGAGACCCGGGCGTCGAGCCCGGCCGGTGCCACGTCGGCGACCGCCAGCTCCCAGCCCAGTTCCTCCAGCTTCAGGATGCGCTGGTACGGCTCACCGCCGGCCGTCCGGTAGACGGTGCGCAGCACCTCGTGGCGTCCGAGGACGTCCCGCAGGGCCGCGTTCAGCGCACCGGCGTCGACCTCGCCCTGGAGGCGCCTGGTGATCGGGATGTTGTAGGTGGCACTCGGGCCCTCCAGCTGCGAGAGGAACCACAACCGGCGCTGCGCGAAAGACAACGGAACCATCAGAACTCCTCCTGGTTGCGCATCGGCCGCAACGCCGGCCTAGCTGTTTTCTCATGTCCAAGCTGTTGTGCGAGTCCGGCCACCGTCGGCGCCCGCAGCAGCGTCTGCAACGACACCTCGACGCCCAGCGCCGCCCGGATCCGACTGATCAGGCGGACGGCGAGCAGGGAGTGGCCGCCCAGGGCGAAGAAGTCGTCGTCCACACCGACGCTTTCGAGTCCAAGGACCTCGGTGAACGCGGCGCACAGGATCTCCTCGCGGGCGTTCGCCGGGCCGCGACCGGTGCTGCTGCCGTAGCTGCCGTACTCGGGGGCGGGAAGGGCCTTGCGGTCCAGCTTGCCGTTCACGTTCAGCGGCAGCGCGTCGAGGACCACGACAGCCGACGGCACCATGTACTCCGGCAGCCGGACGGCAACGAACTCACGGACGGATTCCGGAAGTTCGGACGCAGCGTCGTCCGCGACGACGTAGGCGACCAGGCGCAGGTCACCCGGGGCTTCCTCACGGACCAGGACCGCCGCCTGCGCCACCTGCGGGTGCGCGGCCACCACGGACTGCACCTCGCCCGGCTCGATCCGGAAACCGCGGATCTTCACCTGCTCGTCGGCACGGCCCAGGAACTCCAGCTGCCCGTCCGCACGCCAGCGCACCACGTCGCCCGTGCGGTACATCCGCACACCCGGCTCGAACGGGTTCGCGACGAAGCGCTCCGCCGACAGACCCGGGCGCCCCGCGTAGCCACGCGCCAACTGCACACCGGACAGGTACAGCTCGCCCGCCGCACCCACCGGAACCGGACCCAGGGACGAATCCAGCACGTACACCCGGGTGTTGGCCACCGGCCCGCCGATCGGCACCACGCCCGCCGTCTGCCCCGGCGCGCACTCCCAGGCCGTGACGTCGACCGACGCCTCCGTCGGACCGTACAGGTTGTGCAGCCCCACACCGCCCAGCACCTCGAAGAACCGCTGCTGGGTACGGAGCGGCAGCGCCTCACCCGAGCACACCACCCGCCGCAACACCCCACCACAACCCGCGGCCGCCGGCTCCGCCAGGAACACCTCCAGCATCGACGGCACGAAGTGCGCCGTCGTCACCCTCTGGTCGGCGATCAACTCCGCCAGGTACTCCGGCTCCCTGTGACCCTCCGGACGCGCCACCACCAGAGCAGCACCCACCGACAGCGGCCAGAAGAACTCCCACACCGACACATCGAAACCGAACGGCGTCTTCTGCAACACCCGGTCAGCGGCCGAGAGTTCGAACCGCGACTGCATCCAGGACAGACGGTTCACGATGCCCTCGTGCGACACCACCACACCCTTCGGGCGCCCCGTCGAACCCGACGTGAAGATCACATACGCCGCATCCCCGGGCCCCACCGCGACACCCGGCGCACCACCGTCGGACCCGGCCGGCACCGGGTCCTCCACCAGCACCCGCGCCACACCCGGCGGCAGCACATCCGCCGTCGAGGCGGTGGCCACCACCACCGGCGCGCCTGCCGTCTCCAGCGAGTACCTGATCCGCTCCCCCGGATACTCCGGGTCCAGCGGCAGATACGCACCACCGGCCTTCACCACCGCCAGCAGCGCCACCACCAGCTCGACACCGCGCTCCAGGCACACACCCACCACGGAACCGGCACCCGCGCCCCGCGAAACCAGCGACCGCGCCAACCGGTTCGCCCGCGCGTCGAGCTCGGCGTACGAGAGCTCCACGTCCTCGGACACCACCGCCACCGCATCCGGCGTCCGCGCCACCTGCGCCTCGAACAGACCGGGCAGCGTCGACGGCTCGACCCCGACCGCGGTGTCGTTCCACTCCGTCAGAATCCGCGTCCGCTCGACCGCGCCCAGCACATCGATCGCGCTCAGGGCAGCCTGCGGGCCACCGTCCAGTGCCGCCTCCAACGCCGACACCAGCCCCTCCACGGCCGTGCCGACCAGGGCGACGACCGCCGCCGGATCGACGGGCGCGACGGCGTCCACCGCCGTCCGGATCGTGCTGCCGTCGTCGTCGACGGACAGCGCGAGCGGGTAGTTGGTGGTGTCCTGCGAGAGAAGGGTCCGGATCCCGGCCGACTCGTCCTCGGCGGGCTCCCGCGTCGCGGGTTCACCCGCCCGGCCGGCGGCGTGGCGGTAGTTGAGGAAGGACGTGAACAGCGGTGCGCCGCCGGTGAGTCCGCTGGCCTGCTGGGCCACGGCGAGCGGCGCGTTCTCGTGTTCGAGGAGCTGCGCCAGCTGACCGCGCATCGCGGACACCGCGTCCAGGACGCCGAGTTCGTCCGTCCGCACCCGCACCGGGAGCGTGTTGACGAAGGGGCCGGGGATGCGGTCGGCTCCGGCGCCGGCGTTCATCCGGCCGAACAGCACCGTGCCGAAGACCACGTCGTCCCGGCCGCTGACCGCGCCGAGCACCCGGGCCCACGCGACGTGCACCAGCGTCGCCACGCTGGCGCCCAGCCGGCGCGACACCGTGCGCAGCCGCGCCTCCAGCTCGGGGGCCAGCGGCTGGGACGCGCGTCCGGCCCCGGCTCCGACGCCTCGCACGTCGGTCAGCCCGTACGGGGCCGTCGGTTCGGTGACGTCGCCCAGCAGTTCGGCGAAGAAGCGCTCGTGCTCCTCCTGGTCCACCCCGCCGCGCGCCTGCGCCACGAAGTCGCGGAACGGCAGCGGCTCCGGCAGTTCGTCGGCCCGGCCGGTGAGGAAGGCCTCGATCTCACCCAGCAGCACCGCCAGCGCGGTGTGGTCCTGCACCATGTGGTGCACCAGCACCAGTCCCAGCCAGCGGCCATCCGGTCCGGCGGCCGTGTGCAGTTCGACCAGGGGCGCCCGGGACAGGTCCATGACCCGTCCGACCGCCTCGGTCAGCTCGGTCACCGGGTCGCCGGAGCGCCCGTCCAGCGGCACCTCGCGGACCGGCAGTACCGCCGCGCGCCACACCACCTGGACGGGCTCGCGCAGCCCGTCCCAGACGATGCCGGTGCGCAGGATGTCGTGCCGGTCCAGGACCTGCTGGAGCGCCTCGGCGAAGCGGTCGAGGAGTTCGCGCGAGCCGAACTCCAGGACGGTCGGCCGGACGTAGGCGTCGGCGCCGCCGTCGGCGAGCAGGTGGTGGTAGAGCAGGCCGTCCTGGAGCGGGGCGAGCGGATAGACGTCCGCGACGTTCGCCGCGCCGCCGTCCACCGTCGCGACGACCCGCTCGACCTCCTCGGCGGTCAGGTCGACCAGCGGGAGCATCTCCGGCGTGATCACGGTCGCACCCGCCGGAATCAGGTTCTCCGGCACCTCGACCTTCCGCGCGCCGCCCGAGCGGGCCAGGCCGGCCGGCGTCGGACTGTCGAACAGCGCCCGCACCGACACCGGCACGCCCTGGGCCTGCACCCGGCTGATCAGCCGGACGGCGAGGAGGGAGTGCCCGCCGAGGGCGAAGAAGTCGTCGTCCACACCGACGCTTTCGAGGCCGAGGACCTCGGCGAACGCCGCGCAGAGGACCTCCTCCCGAACGGTCGTCGGGCCGCGGCCGGAGCCGGTGGCGAGGTCCGGCGCGGGCAGGGCCTTGCGGTCCACCTTGCCGTTCGAGGTCAGCGGCAGCTCGTCCAGGACCACGACCGCCGACGGCACCATGTACCCCGGCAGCTCCCGGCCCAGACCCGCCCGGACCTCCGCCGGGTCCGCCACCGCGCCCGCCTCCGCCACCACGTACGCCACCAGCAGCGCGTCACCCGACGTGTCACGGCGCACCGCCGCCACCGCCCGGCCCACACCCTCCTGCCGCTCCA
The DNA here is from genome assembly GCF_056437345.1 of Kitasatospora sp. NPDC042419. Taxonomy (NCBI): domain Bacteria; kingdom Bacillati; phylum Actinomycetota; class Actinomycetes; order Kitasatosporales; family Streptomycetaceae; genus Kitasatospora; species Kitasatospora sp. NPDC042419. Next base: position 98 of record NZ_JBWKAW010000080.1, on the reverse strand, counting down.
GGGCCGACTCCACCTCGCCGAGCTCGATCCGGAAGCCGCGCACCTTCACCTGGTCGTCGGCCCGGCCCAGGCACTCCAGCTCACCCTCCGCACCCCAA
>NZ_JBWKAW010000079.1:0-6946 GCF_056437345.1 Kitasatospora sp. NPDC042419 | reverse complement strand
GACATCGAGATCGGCGCCGCCCGCGGCGTCACCGCCACCCTCGACGCCGGCACCACCCTGGGCCGCGTCCACAACGCCCTCAAGAACAACGACGGAACCCCCACCCTCACCATCCACGCCACCACCACCCACGGCGACATCACCGCCCGCAGCATCTGACCCCACCGCCGCCGACCCCGCACCCCCTGGAGGAGCACCCATCATGACCACCCTGGCCATCGCGGCGAACGGGCTGCGCAAGTCCTACGGCGACAAGGTCGTGCTCGACGGCGTCGACCTGGCCGTCCCGGAAGGGACGATCTTCTCCCTGCTCGGCCCGAACGGTGCCGGCAAGACCACCGTCGTGAAGGTCCTCTCCACCCTCGCCACCGCCGACGCCGGCGACCTGCGGGTCGGTGGCCACGACCCGGTGGCCGACCCGCAGGCGGTACGGGCGGCGATCGGCGTCACCGGCCAGTTCTCCGCCGTCGACGGCCTGATCACCGGCGAGGAGAACATGCTCCTCATGGCGGACCTCCACCACCTGTCCAAGCGCGAGGGCCGCCGGGTCGCCGCCGAACTCCTGGAGCGCTTCGACCTGGTCGAGGCCGCGAAGAAGCCCGCCTCCACCTACTCCGGCGGCATGAAACGCCGCCTGGACATCGCCATGACCCTGGTCGGCAGCCCGCGGATCATCTTCCTCGACGAGCCCACCACCGGCCTCGACCCGCGCTCACGCCACACCATGTGGCAGATCATCCGCGAACTCGTCGCCGACGGCGTCACCGTCCTCCTCACCACCCAGTACCTCGAAGAGGCCGACCAGCTCGCCGACCGCATCGCCGTCCTCAACGACGGCAGGATCGCCGCCCACGGCACCGCCGACGAGCTGAAGAGGCTCGTCCCCGGCGGCCACGTGCGGCTCCGCTTCGCGGACCCGGCCGCGTACCACTCCGCCGCCTCGACGCTGCGCGAAGTCACCCGGGACGACGAAGCACTGGCCCTGCAGATCCCCAGCGACGGCAGCCAGCGCGAACTGCGCGCCGTCCTCGACCGGCTGGACTCCGCCGGCGTCGAGGCGGACGAACTGACCGTCCACACCCCCGACCTCGACGACGTCTTCTTCGCCCTCACCGGCGCCACCACCACCCCCGACCAGACCGAGGAGACCGTCCGATGAGCTCCCTCTCCCTCGCCGTCCGCGACTCCGCCACCATGCTGCGCCGCAACCTGCTGCACGCCCGGCGCTACCCGTCCCTCACGCTGAACCTGCTGCTCACGCCGGTCATGCTGCTGCTGCTCTTCGTCTACATATTCGGCGACACCATGAGCGCCGGCATCGGCGGCGGTGGCTCCGACCGCTCCGCCTACATCGCCTACATCGTCCCGGGCCTGCTGCTGATGACCATCGGCAGCACCGTGGTCGGAACGGCGGTGTCCGTCTCCAACGACATGACCGAGGGCATCATCGCCCGCTTCCGCACCATGGCGATCCACCGCGGGTCGGTGCTCGTCGGACACGTGGTCGGCAGCGTCCTGCAGTCGGTCATGAGCGTGGTCCTGGTCGGCGCCGTCGCCGTGGCCATCGGCTTCCGGTCCACCGACGCCACCGCCCTGGAATGGCTGGCGGCCTTCGGACTCCTCGTGCTCTTCGCCCTCGCGCTCACCTGGATCGCGGTCGGCATGGGCCTCATCAGCCCGAACGCCGAAGCGGCGAGCAACAGCGCGATGCCGCTGATCCTCCTCCCGCTCCTCTCCAGCGCCTTCGTCCCGGTCGAGTCCATGCCCGGCTGGTTCCAGCCGGTCGCCGAGTACCAGCCCTTCACCCCCGCCATCGAGACCCTCCGCGGCCTGCTGCTCGGCACGGGGATCGGCCACAACGGATGGCTCGCCGTCGCCTGGTGCCTGGGCCTCGCGGTGCTCGGCTACCGCTGGTCGACCGCGAAGTTCAACCACGACCCGAAGTAGGCCCCGTGCGGCCGCCCACCCGCCCGCCGGCACGGCGATCGCCCGCCGGCGAGCGGGAATGACCCGGCCCCGGGCGGCGCTTGGCATGACGAGTCCCCGGCCGGGGACACGAGGAGGCAGGGCATGTACGGCGACCCGGAGACGGTCCGCAGGATCCTGACCGAGACGGGCGACACCTGGGCCGTCGTCGGCCTGTCGTCCAACCGGCGGCGCGCGGCCTACGGCGTGGCCGAGGTGCTCCAGCGCTTCGGCAAGCGGATCGTGCCGGTGCACCCGAAGGCGGAGACGGTACACGGCGAGCCGGGGTACGCCTCCCTCGCGGACATCCCCTTCGAGGTCGACGTGGTGGACGTGTTCGTGAACTCGGACCTCGCCGGCCCGGTCGCGGACGAGGCCGCGGCCATCGGCGCCGAGGCCGTCTGGTTCCAGCTCGGGGTGATCGACGAGGCCGCGTACGAGCGGACCCGCGCCGCCGGGCTGGAGATGGTGATGGACAGGTGCCCCGCGATCGAGATCCCGAGGCTCGGCCCGGTCACCGGGTAGCCCCGGCCGCGAGCGCGAATGCCGGACGCCCCCTGGAGCCCGCCAGGACCGGCCGGACGCTCGCTAGAGCCCCCCGCCGCAGCCCGCGCCGCCGCAGCCCCCGCCGCCGAGGCCGCCGGTGCCGACACCGCCCCACCCCGGCTCGGGTGGATCCGGGCGGGTGGCGCCGCGCGGGGCGTCGGACCGGGTGGGCCGCTCGTCGGAGGGAGCGCCTGACGGGGCGTCGGACGGAGACGGGGGCGCGGGCGGCGCGGCGCGCAGGACGGGCTCGGGCGGCTCCGGGGGAGCGGTCCGGGCGATCGCCAGCGGGTGGTCCGGCGCAAGGGCGTCGAGCCCGCCGAGCGCGACGAGGACGGCGGGGGACTCCCCCGCCGAGGAGGACCGGGCCCGCGCCAGGACCTTCCGGCCGCGCTCCGTGGTGCGGCTCGGCTTGGGGCGGGGCCACAGGGCGACGGCGAGGGCCGCCACGAGCAGGGTCCCGAATCCCGCCTGCACCAGGCCCACCGGGCCCTCGTGCAGGTCCGCCTGCCAGAGCGCGACCGCCCCCATCAGCCCCACCAGGACCGGCGCGTAGGGCGCCGACTGGTAGCCGGCCCGGGCCTTGGCGTACAGCTGCTGGTCCCGGAGCAGGCCGGCCGCCACCAGGCCGTCCCGGATCTCCGCGGCCGCCTCGGCGAGCTGCCAGTCGGAGAGGCGCCGGTCGGCGAGCAGCTCGGTCAGCGCGCGGGTGCGGGTCGGTCCGGCGGCGAGGACCACGGTGGCCTCGGCGGCGACCGCGGTCTCGGCGGCGGTGGCGGGATCGGTCACGGTCACCGTGCCCGAACGGGACGCCACCAGGCGTCCCTCCTCGTGCATCACCGTGACCGCGGTCTCGGCCAGGTGTTCGGCCAGGTAGGCGAGTTCGTAGGGGCCCGGGGTGAAGCCCGAGCGCCGCGGGGCGAGTTCGGCCCGGCGCAGGCCGGCCACGGCGGTCGAGGCCCGGAACACGTTGAGGCCCACCACCGCGACCGCGGCGACGAACAGGAAGGTCACGGCTCCCACGGCACCCCCGGTCCGCGGCGGTCGACCGGCCGCCGCCCCCACAGTGTGGGAGTGGTGGCGGTCCGGCACAAGGCATCCGACCGACCTCCCGCCAGGGGACGGGAGCCGGGAGACGGGGGAGGGGACGGCGCGTCCGCCGGGCGGCCCGGAGCCCGGGGCCGGGCGGGTCAGCTCGGGCGGCCGAGGGCGCGGTAGGTCCAGCCGGCGGCGCGCCACGCGTCGGCGTCGAGGACGTTGCGGCCGTCGAGGAGGCGGCGCTCGGCGACCACGGCACCCAGCTCGGCCGGGTCGAGCTCGCGGAACTCCTGCCACTCGGTGAGGTGCAGGACGACGTGCGCGCCCTCCGCGGCCTCCAGCGGCGACCCGGCGTACGCCAGGCTCGGGAACATCTTGCGGGCGTTGTCCATCGCCTTGGGGTCGTAGACGGTGACCTGCGCGCCCTGGAGCTGGATCTGGGCGGCGACGTTGAGCGCGGGGGAGTCCCGGATGTCGTCCGAGTTGGGCTTGAAGGAGGCGCCGAGGACGGCGACCCGGCGGCCCAGGAACCCGCCTGCGCACTGCTCGCGGGCCAGCTCGACCATCCGGGAGCGGCGGCGCATGTTGATCGAGTCGACCTCGCGGAGGAAGGTCAGCGCCTGGTCGGCGCCCAGCTCGCCGGCCCGGGCCATGAACGCCCGGATGTCCTTGGGCAGGCAGCCGCCGCCGAAGCCGAGGCCGGAGTTGAGGAACTTGCCGCCGATCCGCTCGTCCAGCGCGAGCGCCTTGCTCAGCTGGGTGACGTCGGCGCCGGCCGCCTCGCAGACCTCCGCCATCGCGTTGATGAAGGAGATCTTGGTGGCCAGGAAGGAGTTGGCGGCGGTCTTCACCAGCTCGGCGGTGGCGTAGTCGGTGACCAGGAACGGCACCCCGGCGGCGATCGGCTCCGCGTACACCTCGCGCAGCAGCTGTTCGGCCCGCCCGCCGCGGGCGCCGATCACGATCCGGTCCGGGCGCAGGGTGTCCTGGACGGCGAAGCCCTCGCGCAGGAACTCCGGGTTCCAGGCCAGCTCGGCCGCCTCGCCGACCGGCGCCAGCGCGGCCAGCCGCTCGGCGAGCCGGCTCGCCGAGCCGACCGGGACGGTGGACTTGCCGACCACCAGCACCGGGCGGGTCAGGTACGGCGCGAGCGAGTCGATCGCCGCGTCCACGTAGGACATGTCGGCGGCGAACTCGCCCTTGCGCTGCGGGGTGTTGACGCAGACGAAGTGCACGTCGCCGAACTCGGCCGCCTCCTGCGCGGAGGTCGTGAACCGCAGCCGGCCGGTCGAACCCTCGTGGCCCGCCACGTGCTTGAGCAGCAGCTCGGAGAGACCCGGTTCGTACATCGGGACCTGGCCCGCGGTCAGGGTGGCGATCTTCTCCGGGTCGATGTCCAGCCCCAGCACCTCGAAGCCGAACTCCGCCATGGCGGCGGCGTGGGTGGCGCCGAGATAACCGGTGCCGATCACGGAGATGCGGAGGGTCACGGTTTCCCCTTCGGGACGGGCTGAGGGTGACGGTCCCGGTAGGGCCGCGCGCACCGATGCTATCCGGCCAGACGGGTCGAGCCCAGGCCGTCCCGGGATGGAGCGGGTGAAATCGGGTGCGGGCGCGGGTGCGGGCGCGGGCTCGGCGGAAACCCCGCGCGGGGACTGTGACCGGCGGCACAATGCGCACATGGAGTCGGAGGGCGATCGGGTGGACGGCCGGGCGGGCGACGACGACGCGGGCGGCGACAGCGCCGGTGGCGGGGTGGACGGTGGGTCGGGCGGCGGGGCGGACGGTGGGGCGGGCGGCGGGGCGGGCGGTGGGGCGGGCGGTGGGGCGGACGGTGGGGCGCGGCGGCCGGCGGACGCGCCGGTCCGGAAGGGGCTGAGCCTCTTCGAGCCGCGTACGGGGCCCGGGGCGCCGCAGGCCGGCCCGGGCGCCGCGGATCCCGCCGACCCGGACGCCCCTGCCGACCCAGGCGACCCCGCCGACCCGGACGACCCCGACGGCGCCTCCGAGCCGCCGGCCCGGCGCCGCCGCACCCGGCGGGTCCTGCTCTGGAGCCTCTCGGTGCTGCTGGTCCTCGTCGTCGGCGGGTGCGGCGCCCTGTTCTGGACGGCCGAGCACTACGCCTCCTCCGTCCACCGGATCCCGGACGCCTTCCCGACCGCCCCCGAGTCCGCCCAGCCGCGGCCGGTCCCGGCGAGCGGCCTCAACCTGCTACTGGTCGGCCTGGACGCCCGCTCCGACACCCCGACGACGGGCAGTGCCGCGAAGGCCCCGGTCTGGCAGGCGGGTGCGGCCCGCAGCGACACCATGATGCTGCTCCACCTCTCCGACGACCGCCGCTCCGCCACCCTGGTCTCGCTGCCCCGCGACACCTGGGTGCGGGTCCCCGGCCACGGTGACGCCAAGCTGAACGCCGCCTACTCCTGGGGCGGCCCGCCGCTGATGACCGAGACCGTGCAGAACCTCACCGGGATCCGCATCGACCACCTCGCGGTGATCGACTGGAACGGCTTCCGGGCCCTGACCGACGCCGTCGGCGGCGTCGACATCACCATTCCGCGCACCATCGAGGGCGTCGGCGAGGCCCGCGCCTGGGAGGCCGGCACCCACCACATGGACGGCGCGCAGGCGCTCCTCTACGTCCGCGAGCGCTACGGCCTGCCCGGCGGCGACCTCGACCGCACCAAGCGCCAGCAGAACTTCCTGCGCGCGCTGATGCTGAAGGTCATGGACTCCGGCACGCTGACCAGTCCGGCCAGGCTCGGCGGTCTGCTGGGCACGGTGGGCGAGGTGGTCAGCGTCGACGACCGGTTCTCCAACACCGACCTGTACCAGCTCGCCTGGAGCCTGCGCTCGCTGCGCGCCGACGACGTGCGGTTCATGAACGCGCCGTTCGGCGGGTTCGGCACCCGGGACGGGCAGAGCGTCGTGCTGCTGGACGAGCACCCGGCCGACCAGCTCTGGGAGGCGATGCGCAACGACCGGATGACGCAGTACTTCCAGGAGCACCGGGCCGGCGACACGCTCGGGGCGGACGTCGACTGATCTAGGCAGCCGCTGGCCGGAGCCCTAGGATCTGCTACTCAACGGTAACTAACTGGTTCCACCAGTGGCACGGACTCTCCGAAGAGGCAGGCAGCAATGGCGGGCAGCGCAGGGGCGGACTTCGATCTCTTCCGGATCTCCGAGGAGCACGGGATGCTCCGTGAGGCGGTGCGTTCGCTGGCCGAGGCGAAGATCGCTCCGTTCGCGGCGGAGGTGGACGAGCAGGGGCGGTTCCCGCAGGAGGCGTTGGAGGCGTTGCGGGGGAGCGACCTGCACGCGGTGCACGTGCCGGAGGAGTTCGGTGGTGCGGGGGCGGACGCGCTGGCGACGGTGATCGTGATCGAGGAGGTGGCGC
>NZ_JBWKAW010000078.1:0-8092 GCF_056437345.1 Kitasatospora sp. NPDC042419 | reverse complement strand
GGTCTTTCCGCTTCCGCACGCGGCCACCACCGTCATCCGCCGCTCCCCGTTGTCCGCAGCAGCGCGGATCGCATCGAGGGCCTCCGTCTGGTGCCGGCGCAGCAACATCGAAAATCCTCTGCCTGGTCGTGGGGTTGGCGGCCGCAGGGACTGTAGCGGCGGGGCCGGGACCCAGTCGGCGGGATGAGAGGCATTTCGGTCAAAGTCGTGGAACGTGGGGGCACCTGGGACGGAACGGGACACTGGGGCGGCGGAATGCCGTAGAGAAGAGGTCGTGCGCCCGGAACACGGACTCGGCGGCGCGCGGGAAGGTGGGGTGTGCGCGGTGGCGGCTGTGAACAAGGCAGGTACCCGCAGGGCGGGCAGGGCGCAGCGGCCGGCGCGGCGCCTGGCGCTGTCGGTGCGGTTCATCGGCGAGGAGTCGACCGGGTCGTTCGCGCGGCGTCTGGCGGATGCCAACGGCATCCCGGACGAGGAGTTCTGGCCGATGCTCGGGACGTGCGCCCGCAAGAACGGCAGCCCCTCCGACCCCCGCTATAGCGACGGGTACCTCAACGCCCCCGCGCTGGAGCGCCTGGCGGTCATGGCTGGCCGCGAGGTCGCGGAGTTGCAGCACGCCCTGCCGAACCTGCGCCCTGCCCGGCTGCTCCCGGGTGAGGGCACGGCGGTGTGGGACTGGCCGTGGGACGCGTCCGGCTGCTACCTGGTGCGGGTGTGCGAGCTGTGCGCCCGCGTCAAGGGCACCTCCCTGGAGGCCTACCTCGCCTCGGGGGCGACCTGGCAGGTGTGCGCCCGCCACAGCCGCTGGCTCGACAACCGCCGCGAGCCCGGCACCGGCGCTATCCCCCTTGCCGCGCTGCCTCAGGTCGTCGAGGCGCACCGGCAACGGTTGCTATTGGAGCGGTGCCTGGGCGTGGGCGGGCAGGCCGCGTTCGCCGACGCCTACGGCCTGCTCTCGTGCTGGTGGAATCTGCCGAGCCTGCGCGCGCCCGTCTGGGAGGACCGCCGGCGTGTTCTGGGCCGGGCCGGCCACGACCACCTGCGGGTCGCGCCCTTGGTGTTCTACCCGGAGGCCGTCCGCCTCGCCCGCGCGCTCGCCGCCCGGGAACGCATGCGCCTGCGCCGTACCCTGACTGACGGGCACGAGGGCGCATGGCTGGCCCAGACCGCCGACCTCGTCGACACCTGGGGCATCCCTCTCGGTTCCGCCCTGCACACCTTGTCGATCTGGGCATCCCACCACCCGCGTATGCCCCGAGCGCGGGACAACGCACGGACGAGCTCCGCACAGACCCGACCCGCCCGCGGCCGACACCGGCCGCTCCCCTCCCCCGCCACACCCACCGACCACGACCTCTACGCCACCCTCGGCGGACGCTCCTGCCTGCCCTGGCAGCTGGGCGAACTCCGCACCACCGAGCTGATTCCCGCCATCGACGGCTGGACCCTGAACGGCCGCGCCTGACCTCCCCGCCGCTCAACGTCCTGCGCGCCGCAACTTTGCCACCGGAACCACTTGTCAGTGGCCAGCCAGAATATGAGCATGCATCATTGTGTGGAAGTGGTTGAAGGACGCCGCGTACGACCTTATCCTGATGCCTCTCACCGCTCCCTGGGGGCTTTGTGGCATCGAGTCAATCCAAGCTGAGGTTCAACTGCTTCCTTCTGCGTGACGGGCTCGATTCACACGACCGCGCCTTTCGGGTCCAGTACCGTCCGGGAAACAGCCAGGGCATGCGGCGCCTCGCGCCCGGTGAAGGTGTCCCGGAAGGCTGCGTGGCCTACCTCAGGGAGAACTCCGAGAAGGTCCCCGCTTGGGCCCGGCTCCTGACTCCTACGTTCTCCGAGCTCGAGGCCATCAAGAACGTCTCCCACCGGCTCGTCATCTTCCTCCCCGTCCACGGCCGCACCTTCGCCGTCTGCTTCGGCTACGGCAGTTCCACCCTGGAGTGGTCGCACATCGAGGCCAACTTCGGGCTCCGCTTCGCCGCCCGAACGTTCGACAGCAACGCCGTGAGCGGCATCGCAAGCCGGCGGATCGACGCCTCGGCTCGCTCCCAATGGGTCCAGATCCCGTCCAACTCCCCCATCAGCGGCTTCGAAGTGGAGCTGGACGGTGAGTTCACGCGCAAACTGGTGGGCGACCTCGAAGACGGCGTGGAGCTCCCCGAACTCGGAGCCGTTGTCGCAACCGATTCCGTGTCGTTCAAACTCGAAACCGATCTCCAATCCGTGCACGATGTTCTCGCGCAGATGCTTCAGGTCACATTGGGGAGCGAGGCATCTCGGGACCTCGCATTCATCGACTCGCTGGAACCGCTTCGCGCCACCAGCGACATCGTGAAGCGCCTGGAACAGTGCCTGGCCCAGGCGCTGTTCAAAACATCAGATACGGTCGTGGCCGGTGGCACGGACCCGTGGGACGTGCACCTGCTCTCCTTCGCCCCTCCGGACGACCTGTCCATCGAGAACCTGCACGACTTCATCGCCATCAAGGGCGGCCAGTCTCAGGAGTTCGAGGAAATGTCACTGGAGTCCCTGCGCTCGGCCATCGCCGCACTTCCCGGCAGGAACACCGTCGGCAGCCTGAAGAGCGTGAAGGTCCAGGCACGGGACGACAACGGCGATCCGGCCAGCCAGGCCAAGCCGCTGAAGCACTGGCTCGTCTTCGAAGCGGGAGACGGGCAGCAGCGATACCTGCTCACCCTCGGCAAGTGGTACGCCCTCGCCGAGGGCTACTACGAGAAGCTGGACGAGGATCTCGCACGGATCGAGGACGTCACCGCGCTGCTGGGCCTGCCCACCTGGGACGACTGGGGGCCGGGGAAGAACCACGAGAAGCACTACAACCAGAACGCGACCGATCGCCGCAACGACCTCGTCTGCCTGGACCGGCACCGGCTCTTCCCACAGGAGGGCAACGGCGACCAGGTCGAGGCCTGCGACCTCCTCCACCAGGACGGCTACCTGATCCACGTCAAGCACTACACCGGCAGCCAGACTCTCAGCCACCTGTTCTCCCAGGGATTCGTCGCCGCCCAGACCATCGTCTCGGACGACTCCTACAGGGACGCCTTCATCGAGGCGGTGAAGTCGATCAACTCGGTCAACCCTCGCCTCGAGGGAGCAGCCCGGGCCAGGCCGCCCCACTACATCACCTACGCCATCGCCTTCGACGGAGACCAGAGCCTGCCGCAGCTTCGCCCGACGCGTCAGGACGGTCGGCTCCGTGCCGACCCTCGCCCGGATCCAGATGACCTTCAAGCCGGAGAAGAAGGGCAAGTAACCGCCGCCGGGCACCGCTCGCCGCAGGGCCGCTCCGGACGCCCTGCGGTGGTGAACGACGCCGCGCCCCCGCAGCAAGAGCCGGACAGGGGTCTCCGCCCCGAGATCGCGGCAACGAGCAGACCGGGGAGCCTCGCGCCTCTCCAACACCGTGAGCGGCTCACAGCCCAAGCCGGCGGACGGCCTCGAAGAGAAAGCCCAGGAAGACACCGTCGGCGGCCGCCACCCCCGCAAGCCGGGCCCCAGGAAGCCGCTCATGGATTCGGCGGATGTCCTGCGGCTCGCTGGGCAGCCTCATCCTCGTGCGCCGCGTGCGGGACGCCCGGCGCCCCGGCCACGCCAGAAGGACAACCGCTCCGAGGCCACCGAGACACACCCGCTCTGCCGGTCAGGGGACACCGGGCATCCGAAAAAGGAACACCGCCCCATGTCGAGCCGCTAACCTGCGCCTTGGTTCACATGTTCGATTCATTGCCTTCTGGACAGGGCGGACAGAGGATCGGGAGACTGGGTAGATGGCATCCTCCACACACGAGGCTTCCTCGTCAGCTCTGGGCTACCTGTTCCAGGCGCAGCTGGCCCTGCTCGAGCTGCTGCGCGGGGCGGAGGAGCGCCCGGACGGGGCGATCAGCTTGGAGCTGCACGACGATGTCGCGTGGGAGGCGGAGGGGCGGCCGGTTGATCTCTTGCAGGTCAAGCACCACATCCGGGGTGTGCGGGCGCTCGGCGACAAGGACGACGACGTCTGGCGGACGGTTCAATCGTGGATGGACACCCATGATCCGGGCGATGCGGACGGGCCGTGGTTGACGCTGATGACCACTCAGCAGGCTCGGCCGGGCAGTGCGATGGCGGCGCTGCGCCTCGATGGGCGGGATCCCGTTGCGGCGCTGGATCTGCTGACCGCCGCGGCGCAGGAATCCGAGGCCAAGGGGACCAAGGGTGCGCGGGAGCGGTTCCTGGAGTTGCCGGTTGTCGAGCGGGCGGTGTTCGTTCGGCGGATGCGGGTGGTCGACGGCTCCCCCACCATCGACGACGTGGACGCGGCGGTCCGTGCACGGCTGCGGGCCGGCCTGCCGCAGGGGCACGAGGATCCGTTCATGCGGCAGCTGTGGGCGTGGTGGTACGAGCAGACGGTGGAGATGCTGCAGAAGCGCCGGACGAGTGTGTCGGTCGACCGGTTGATGGCTTCCGTGAGCCGGATCAGGGACGACTACACCGCGGGCCGGTTGCCGACGCTGGTCGGCAGGGAGGACTTCACTGCTGAGGCGGAGGAGGAGCTCACCGACGCGTGCTTCGTGCATCAGCTGCGGTGGGTGGGCGCTGCCCGGCAGCTGGACAAGGCGATGGTGGACTACTACCGGGCGTACAGGCAGACGGTGGAGTGGCTGGAAGACGATCTGGTCGGTATTGACGAGCTTGCGCGGTTCGAGGGGAACCTCTCCGATGAGTGGGAGCGTGAGTTCGACTGGATGCTCGACGATCTAGGCGAGGACGCCACTGACGCGGAGCGGGAGCGGGCCGGCCGCGAGTTGTTGAGGAAGACCTTGGACCAGACTCGGTATCAGATCCGTGAGCGCTACGACGAGGCGTTCTTCGCCCGGGGCAAGCACCACGAGCTCGCCGACCGCGGCCGGATCGGCTGGCACCCGGACTTCGAGGAACGTGTCACGGCACTGACCAGGGCCGCCCGTGCCTAGCTGGGGCGACCGGCCGCAGGCCGGCGCCGCGTTCTTGAACCCCGCGCTGCTCGCCGCGGTGCAGGCCTGCGCCGCCCGGGCGTACGAGCGCGAGAGCGGCGGCCGACTTATGGAGTGGCCACTGAGCTTCGTCGTCGCGCCGCTGGTCCTTCACCGACCCACCCGCCGGGCCCTGCCAAGCTCGGTCCGTACCCACCTGTCGTCCTGGGTCAGCGAGCATCCCGTCCTGGTAGCGGGGCTGCCCGCCCGGACGTCCTCGCTGCTGCCTGCAATCCGTGAAGGCATGCGGTTCGGTGTCCGGCACCGCATGCTCGCCGTGGAGCAAGGTGCGGTGCGAGGCCTACTGGGCGGTCCCGGCAGATCGGACGGCGAACTGGCCGAATTGTTGCGAGCCGCAGCTCTGGCCGGGAGATGGATGACCAGGACCGACAACCCTTCGACGGTTTTCGCACTGCTGGGCATGAGACCCTAGGCGCGTGCAGCTGCGGTCGATCATCCTCTACAGCAAGAGCGGCGAGAAGCGCGTCCTCGACTTCCGGCTCGGCGAACTGAACATCGTCACGGGCACGTCCCAGACCGGCAAGAGCGCTCTGCTGGACATCGTGGACTTCTGCCTGGGCCGGGACGAGGTGACACTGCCGGTCGGCCCGATCACCGCGACGGTGGCCTGGTACGCGGTCATCTTCCAACTCGCGGACACACGTGCCCTCGTAGCCCGTCCTGCGCCCCGCGGGGCCGCCAAGTCCGTCAGCAACGGCATGCTCGAGATCGGAGCCGACCTCGAGGCACCGGAGCTGTCCGACCTGAGGATCAACGCCGACTCCACCCAGATCCGCCAGCAGCTGGGGCGCCGGATCGGCATCGGCGATCCCCTCGCCCAGGCCGCGCCCGGCAGCCTCGCCTCCCCGCTGAGCGCGAACCTCGGCCACGCCGCTCTGCTGTGCCTGCAGAACCAGGACGAGGTGGCCTCGAAGAGGGGGCTGTTCCACCGCCAGAACGACGACGCGAACATCCGCGCTTCACTCAAGACCACCCTGCCCTACTTCTTGGGAGCCGTCCCCGAGGACCAGGCCGCCCGGCAACAGGAACTCCTCCAGGCCCGCCGCGCACTGCGCCGCGCCCAAGGAGAACTGAAGAGCGCCCAGGCCCTCAACCGCGACGTCGAAGCACGCCTCCGGTCCCTGCTGGAAGAAGCTCGTATCCACGGCCTCATCGAAGGCGACGACGACCTCCACAACAACCGGGCCGCGATCACTGCCGCCCTGCGGCGTGCCACCTCCTTCCAGACCGTTCGCGTCACCGATGACGAGGCGCAGCGGGGACGGGAATTGGCGCTCGGCGAACAGGCCAGCGGTATGAGACGCCAGCTACGCGTCATCGCCGAGGAGCGCAAGCTCCTGACCGATCTCCAGACCGAGGAAGGCGGCTACGCGAGCGCGGTCGGCCGCGGCATGTCCCGCCTGTCCGCGCTGCACCTGGTGCCGGACGGATTCCCCGGCGAACAGGCGTGCCCGGTCTGCGGGTCGGTGCTGGACGAGCCCGACCCCACCGTCAGCGACATGCATGCCACCTTGGACGACCTCACTCGGCAGCTGGATGCGGTTCAGACCGCTCGGCCTCAGCGTGAACGCGCCATGCGCGAACTGGAGCTGCAGGCCGCGGAGATCCGTCAGCAGCTGCGAGGTGTGGAGGGGGCTTTGAGTGTCATCGCCGAGGAGCGCTCTCGCCACGCCGGCCTCCTCGCCCACGCCGAGACCCAGGCCTACACCCGGGGCCGAATCGACGCGTACCTCACGCAGATCGACGCGGTCGGCCCGGGCGGCGACTTGCAGCGGCTGGAGGCCGACGTCGCGATCGCCCAGCGGGTCGTGGAGGGACTCGAGGCGCAGCTCGATGCCGACGACGCCGAGGACCGTCTCACCCACAGTCTCAGCTACATCAGCGGTGAGGTGACCCGCCACGCCCGGCAGCTACGCCTCGAGCACGGCGACCGCCTGGTCCGCCTCGATGTGAAGAAGCTGACCGTCGTCGCGGACTCCGCGCAGGGTCCGACCGAGCTGATGCGGATCGGCAGTGGCAAGAACTGGGTCGGCTACCACATCGCCGCCCACCTCGGCCTGCACCAGTACCTGGTCGCCAACCAACGGCCCGTCCCGCGGTTCCTGATGCTCGACCAGCCGACCCAGCCGTACTACCCCTCCGACATGGCCAAGCGCAGTGGCCGGCTCGAGGACCTGGCCGTCGACGAGGACCGCGAGGCCGTGAAGCGGCTGTTCGAGCTCATGTACCAGGTCACCGCGAGCCTCTCCCCCAACTTCCAGATGATCGTCAGCGACCACGCGGACCTGCCCGACCCGTGGTTCCAGGCCTGTGTCCGCTACAACTGGCGGAACGGGGAAGCACTCATCCCCCAGCACTGGATCGACCAGCAGCAGGCCGGCGCCTGATCCTGCGGGTGCCCCTGCTGCGGAGCCGCGCCTTCATCCCGCGCCGGTGCAGGCGCGGCGGCGCGGCGTGCGACGCGTCAGAAGGCTCTGCCGCCCTGGTTCTGGGCGAGGAGTCGCTTCAGTTGGGCGAGATCCTGCGAGGGCAGGTGGGTGTAGCCGATGAGGGTGTCCAGGGCGGTGTTGGCGGCGTCGCGACGCTCGCGGGGCGTCATTTGCTCGCACTCGCGGAACACGGCCTGGGCGGTGGTGTCCTGGGTGGCGCGGGCGAGCCGGCGGAAGGCAACGCTGGCGAAGCTGGGCACGTCGGGGTCGGTCTGGTTACGCGGTAGGCCTCCCTCGAACTCGGCCGCCATGCCGCACGCGAGTTGCACGAGGCGGGCACAGGTCGCTGGGTCCTCGACCAGGAGCGTGAGTGTCACGTCCTGGCAGGGCGTGCAGGACGCAAGTGCTGCGCCGATGACGGCCGTGAGCAGGGCACCGTCGGGGTCCGGGCCATCGAAATGCGGCAGCATCTGCAAAGGAAGGCCTGGGTGGTTGTGCGGGTCGTTTGAACCGCGGCGGGGTTTGCCGGGCTTCTGACGGCCCATGGGTCCACCCTCCTCAATAGCGTGCCTGTGCTCGTTGGGTGAGCGTAGCGACGCTCCTTCCTCGGACGTGGGG
>NZ_JBWKAW010000077.1:0-8679 GCF_056437345.1 Kitasatospora sp. NPDC042419 | reverse complement strand
CAAGACGGTCGCCCCGCTGACCCCTCCGGCGCGTGCGTGCACCCGGGCGAGGTCGAGTTTCCGTAGCCGAGGTCAGGCGGACTTCGGCCGCCGCGTCGCGGTCCTCTTCGCCGCGGTCTTCTTGGCGGGAGCCTTCTTCGCGGCCGTCTTCTTCTTGGGCTTCGCGGGCATCTTGTGCACCGTCGCCTTGCCCCCGCCTGCCGGGGCTTCGCCGCGGCGTTCACGCGCGTCCGCGACGGACTTCTCCAGCGCGGCCATGAGGTCGACGACCGGCGCGGCGGCCTTCTCCTCGCCCTCCGACGGTTTCGGCGCCCGGTGCTCGGCTTTCGCGTCGATGACCTCGTGGAGCGCCTCGGTGTAGTGGTCGGCGACGTCGAGGTCGTCGAGGGAGTCGACGGTCATCGTGTCCATCAGGGTGAGGGCGCCCTTGATCTCGTCCTCGGTCAGCTCGGTCTCCGGCGGGGCGAGCTCGACGGGGGACCGGATTTCGTCGTCCCAGTGGAGTCCCGACAGAACGAGAACGCCATCCATGGGCCGGAGCAGGCCGAGACGCTCGCGGCCGCGCAGGGCGTACTTCGCGACGGCCACCTTGTCGTTCCGCTCCAGCGCCCTCGTGAGCAGCACGTACGGCTTCGCCGACACCGGACCATCGGCCCCCACGTGGAAGGAGCCCGCACCATGCTGAATGGGATCGACCTGGTCGGCGGGGACGAACGCGACGATATCGATGGCCTTCGCCGTCGGCAAGGGCATGTCGGCAAGGTCCTGATCGGTGATCGGGATGATCACGTCCTTGCTGGCCTCCCAGCCCTTCCCGATCTCGTCCTCGGTCAGGACCTTACCGTCGATGTCGCACGTCTTGCGGTACCGGATCCGGCCGCCGTTCTCTGGGGGTCCCCCATGTGTTGCGTGACGTTCCGTAGCCCTCCCTCGTTGAGCAGGGCGAGTTGATTCTCTGGGGGTGTTGTTCTGCGGTGATCCGTGGCAGCAACTGTGAGGCGAAGGGGCGGGCATGGAGGCATTTCGCGTACAGATGCCATCGGGCGATGCCTACTGGACCGTCGTTGATGACGATCTCCAAGTGTTCAAGGAGGCCGACCGCTTCCTGAGAGCCCTGCGGCTCAACCAATCGCGGGCGGAATCCACCACCAAGTCGTACGCGGGGGCCATTGTCCTGTTCCTTCGCTGGGCGCAGGCCACTGGCCGCGACTGGAAGACAGCAGCCCGCGACCTCAGCTCCTTCATCCTCTGGCTGAAGTGGCAGACCTCAAGGCCGGAGAGCAGCAGAAACCCTCCCCGATCCGGAACGGAGCCGGCCCGAGGGACTCGGCGCATCAACGTCGTCCTGGTAGCCGTCCGGGGCTTCCTGGCCCATGCGGTCACCGAGCGCTCAATCCCTGGATGGGTTCTCGAGCAGCTCTACCAGGTCGGGGACACCCGAGATCTACCCGCCCAGGCCCAGTCCGACGATGGGCGGATGCGCGCGCGGTTGCGGGCTCAACACCGTCTACCCGAAACGGAGAGCGAGGTCGACAGAGCCAGCGATGAGGAGATCGTCGCCATGTTCCGGGCCTGCCTGTCGGCCAGGGACAGGCTGCTGGTGCTGTTGCTGTCCCGGGTGGGGCTTCGGCGAGGGCAGGCGGCCGGCCTCCGCCGCAGCGACGTACACCTGCTGATGGATTCCAGCTTACTGGGCTGCCGGGCTGAAGGTGCTCATCTGCACGTCGTCCGTCGGCAGAACCCGAACGGCGCCTGGTCGAAGTCCAAACGTACGGTGGTCCTCCCCGTGGACTTTCTGGTGGTTCAGGCCTTCGACCAGTACGCGCTGGAGCGTCACGAGCGGTTGGGCGCCGCGGGCAGCGACTTCGTGCTGGTCAATCTCTTCCGCGAGCCACTGGGTGCCCCGGTCACTCCCGATGCGATCGGCGAGACGATCGAGAGCCTGGCCCGTCGGGCCGGTCTCGTGCGGAAGATCGCGCCGCACATGATGCGGCACGCGATGGCCAGCAATGTGGCCGATGCCGGCGGCAGCCTCGATGAGATCCAGATGCTCCTCGGGCAGAAGCATGCCGAGTCCGCCCGCCCCTACCTCCACCCGGCGTCAGCTCGGCTGCGTGCCGCAATCGACCGAGTTCCTTCTCCCCGAGAACTCTCCGCCGAGGAGCAATCGTGCCGTTGAAGGCCGTCTCAAGTGTGTCACCCAGCACCGACGGGAACACCAGGGCCGCAGCAGAGCTGCAAGCCGCCTTGGAGCCGAAATTCCTGACCCTTCTCGGATGGAAGTGGGAGGAAAGAGTGATGCTCTTCCCCACAGACCACCCGCAGTTGGGCTCCCCCGTCTGCCGGGCGAAGGGGTGCCTCCAGACGAGCGTTGGGCGAGGGCTGTGTTCTGGCTGCCGAACCCGCTGGAGGGCGGCCGGCAAGCCGGCGTTGGATGAGTTCGCGGAGACGGAGCAGGGAGCTCGACGGATCATCGGTGTTGAGGACTGCCTGGTATCGGGCTGTGAGCGCCCCTTCCGTTCACGGAACACCCCAGTCTGCACAAGCCATATGGGCTTCATGCGACGCCGAGGGGCTACGTTGGAGGAGTTCCTCGCCCTCGATGACATGGTCGGGCTGCCAGGATTCGGCCCATGCGAGGTTTCCTCTTGTCATCGGAAACGAGACAGCAATTCCTCTCCTTACTGTCACGCACACCGAGTGCGCTGGCAAAGCGTAGTTTCTCGAGGTGTCGCTGAACCCTCTGGCGAGGGGAGCTGGCGGCTCACCGCGGCCCCTGTCACCGCAACGAACGAGGTGAGCCTGCGAGGGCTTCCCGACCGGCTCGTTGGGGAGATCCTCTACGGAGTGCAGGAACGCACACAATCTGGCCTTCATACGCTCCACTTCACGTTGCGTACTCTCACAAACAGGCTGAGAGAGACGGAGGTTCAGTCCCTGACCGCGGTGGATCTCGCTCAGCTCTCGCGCGGTGTGCGCGGGCTCTGCAGCAGCCTGGTCACGCTGGTTGGCCGAGCTGGACGAACGCCCGAGAGTGAGCGGCTGAATGACGTGTGGGACGGGGCGGTGTTCGGCCACGCTGGACGCTTGAACTTCACTTCGATCCACCAGCCCTGGCTTCGAGAGGCCGTCAAGGAGTGGGCTTTCTTCACGCTGCCTCAGCGTCGTGGCAACGTCATGGCCACGGTTCAGGATGTCGTCAACGCATTTGTCACTCTCTCCGAGAGCCTCACGGTTCAGCGTAGCGATAGGGGTGACGACATCCGAGCTGTCAGCCGACTCGACGTGGTTGCCTTCCTGAACCGCCTTTCCTACCTCCAGCAGACCGAAGCGGTGTCCGCGAAGAGGCGCGTGAGGATCTGCCGCTACCTGGTCAATCATCTCGGCAGAATGAAGTCGCTGGGGATGTTCCGGGCAGAGAGACCTCTCCACGGGTTGCCCGAAGACTTCGCCATTCTCCCGGAGGACGTCCCGGACGACCCAGAGGACTCCGAAGCCGGTCGGGATCTCCCCTTGCAGGTGATGCAGCGCATCTGTGACCTGTTGCCCACATTTGGCGGGTTCGGCCGCCATGGGATCGAGAACAGGGTTGCGGTCGAGTTACTGATCGACACTGGCCGCCGACCACACGAGATCTGCCAGCTCCGCTGGGACTGCCTCAAGCAGGATTCCGATGGCCAGCACGTGTTGATCTACAACAACTACAAGTCCCGGCGGAACGGTCGACGACTGCCGATCTCACAGGCGACGGCGCAAGTCATCCTGGAACAACAGCAGCGCACGAAATCGGAGTTCCCTTCTACTCCCACGAGCGAACTCGCACTGTTGCCGACGCAACGTGCCAATCCCCATGGACGTAAGCCGATCACATCCAGCTGGCTCTCCAGTCGACACAAAGAGTGGGTGCAGTCTCTCCCTGAGTTCACCGCTCCTGCCCAGGTTGAGGTGGATGGCGTCCTGGTCACCAGGATGCAGCCCTTCGACAAGTCGAAGATATTCCTCTACGCCTACCGGCACACCTACTGCCAGCGGCACGCGGATGCCGGCGTGCCCGTCGATGTGCTGCGTATCCTCATGGACCACCGGTCTCTGGATACGACGCAGGGGTACTACCGCGTCACGGAGAAGCGGCGGCGCGAAGCCGTGGACCGCGTTTCCACCATGCAGTTCGACCGCCATGGGAAGCGTGTCTGGCGCCAGGCCAAGGCGCTCCTGGACGACGAACATGCTCGCCGAGCCGTCGGTGAGGTCGCCGTTCCCTACGGTGTCTGCACCGAACCCTCCAATGTTGCTGCGGGCGGAAACGACTGCCCGGTCAGGTTCCGCTGCGTGGGCTGCGGGCATTTCCGTACTGATGTCTCCTACTTGCCTGACCTTGAGGCATACCTTGCCGATCTACTGCGGAATCGCGAGCGCCTAACGGCAGCACTGGATGCCGATGACTGGGCCAAGGCCGAGGCCATGCCCTCGGACGAGGAGATCAGCCGAGTCCGGCGACTGATCAAGCGCGTCAAAGACGGCATGGACGATCTCGATTCCAACCAGCGAGCGGAGATCGAAGAAGCGATCACCGTTGCCCGCCGTGGGCGTCAAGGCGTCATGTTGGGCATGCCGCGCGTCCGCCAGCCCCTGCCCGACCTGCGTCCTGCGCGGCCCGCATGACATCCATGAGCGAGGGCCGCTCCGAGGAGACCGCCCGACGCCGAGACCGAGTCCTCAAGGCGATTGCCGCAGCTGTCGGCTCCGGCGAGGACGTATCCGTCTCAGCTATCGCACGAGCGGCCAGGGTCGACCGGTCATTCTTCTATCGCCATCGCGACCTGCTGGAACGCATCCATGCCGCCGCCGCAGCCCCTTCGCCGGCCTCAGAGGCCGCAGCAGTAACGCGCACGTCCTTGCAAGCGGACCTGGCCAACGCACTGGACCGCAACTCCCGGTTAACTCTCCGGGTTCGGCAGCTGGAACGCAGGCTCTCCGAGTCCCTGGGCGAACAGGTCTGGCGCGACTCGGGGCTCGGGGCCTCCGTCGACATCGACCAGTTGCAACGACAGATCGTCAATCTCCAACAGCAAGTAGTTGACCTGCAGAGCCAGCTCGACGAACGAACGGAGGACTTGCAGGCGGCCCGAGCAGCCAATCGTGAACTCACGCGTTCACTGAACCGACCCGGTGATCGTCACGTTTCCGCATGATTCACCTGCCCGTCGAGGTGCAGCGGCTGCTTGGGACACTGGTGCGACTCGATGTCTCAGGGGGACGGAACGTGAACCGACGGCATTTCGGCCTGGCATGCGCGTTGATCCTGGTGGTGTCAGCCACTACGACGGGGTGTTTTGGGCGGTACTCACCCTGCCCGGGTGATGGCGCCCGTCCAGAGGAGCTCAGCAGCAAGGACCTGCCCGGTTCCTACCGAAGCCCGGCTGGGTCCCTGACCCTCGACGGCGACGGAACGTTCACCGCAGTCGGCTGGCCGCGTGAACTTGACGGCGCCAGTGGCGACCCCCGCAAGAGGACTGGCAGTGGCACGTGGAAGCTGTCCGCAGCCGGCGATTCCGACTGGCCCATCTCGTTTACGTTTCACAAGATCAGTGGCTACTGGGACAGCCAGGTGGAGCACGGTCACTACGGCAGTGGCGTCTTCGTCAACGGCACCCGAGACAACCCCAGCTTCTACGAGTACGTCGGCGACCCCGACAACTGTGACCTCAACACCTTCACGCGCACCAAGTGAGCGGCTTCAGCCCTCGGGGCCTCCCGCCATGCCGTGAAATCCGCCTCGCCCCACCCACCTGAAACGTCCGGCTGTCGCCGAGTGTCGGGGCGCCCGCCCTCGGCTTAGCCTGAGGGTCCCAGGGAAGGAGCGCGGCATGAGAGCGACCTGGAAGGGGGCCATCTCGTTCGGGCTGGTCACGATCCCCGTCCAGCTCTTCACGGCCACGGAGGAGCACGACATCCCTCTGCGCCAGGTGCACGAGAAAGACGGCTCCAGGGTGCGGCTGCGGCGCGTGTGTGAAGTCGAGGATGTCGAGATCCCCTACCAAGAGATCACCAAGGGGTACGAAGCCCCTGACGGCAGCATGATCATGCTGTCCGACGAGGATCTCGCCGATCTCCCTCTCCCCAGCAAGAAACTCATTGACGTGCTGGCCTTCGTAGACGCCGACAGCATCGACCCGCTGATGTTCTCCAAGGCTTACTACGTCGGCACCTCCGACCGCGCGGCGGCCAAGCCCTATGCCCTGCTCAGAGAAGCTCTGACCCAATCCGGCCAGATCGCCGTCACAAAGATCGCCATCCGGTCGCGGGAGTCGCTGGCTGTGCTCCGAGTCCACGAGGAAACCCTCGTCCTCCAGACCTGTCTCTGGCCCGACGAAGTCCGACCCGCTGTTGGCGTGGCCCCGGAAGAGGACATGACGATCCGGCCGCAGGAACTCCAGATGGCCAGGTCCCTGATGGACATGTTGTCGCAGGACTTCGACCTGTCCTCGCTCCATGACGAGTACCAGGAAGCCCTCCAGCAAGTCATCGAGGCCCGGCTCCAGGGCGTCGAACCGCCGCACGAAGAGGAGGCCGCCCCGACCGGCGGCAAGGTCATCGACCTCATGGCCGCCCTGGAGAACAGCGTCCGCGCAGCCAAGGAGTCCCGCGGAGAGCCAGTCGCCGAGAGGGAGAGGGAGGCCGAGGTCCGAACGCTGCCCGCTCGCAAGACCGCGAAGAAGGCCACGGCCAAGAAGGCGGCACCGGCGAGGAAGGCAACCGGCTCCACGGCGAAGAAGACCGACGCTTCCCCGAAGGAAGCCGGCGGGAAGAAGACCACCGCCAAGAAGGCCGCGACCAAGGGCACCGCGAAGAAGACTGCGGCCAAGAAGACCACCAAGCGCGCGTCCGCCTGACGCGTCAGCGCACCGCGCCACACCTGTTGCACATGGTCATGGTCACCCAATCAGCCCTGACCTGCCGCGATCCTCGCCAGATCAGCGTGCGACAACGTCTACCCCCAGAGAACCGCCGTCCTCAAGGTGGACCTGACGGAAGGTGACGCTGTGGGACTCCGTCGCTGCCGTGAGCACCACGGGTACCGTCACCAACCCGAAGGAGATCGCGCCCTTCCAGAGCGAGTGACCAGGCATCGACATCCTCCAGGCTGCCCCCCTGGGCGTGCCTCCAGGCTATGCAGATCCGGCCCGTGATCGCACGCCCCTGCAGCCCGTCCGCGAGCAGCCGGCTATCCCCCGTAGCCGTGGTACCAGAGGGTGACGGGTGGTGAATCGGAGGTCGCTGGCGCGTACTGCGGGGAGTGGTCCACTGCGGTGGCTTCCTCGTCTGTCATAGCGAGGGAGCGGGCGACCTGCTGGTCGCTCATCTTGGCGATGCGGCGGGCCAGGGCAGCGGCGTCTCGGTCCGGGAAGAGGGCGACGGCCCGGCAGAGAAGTTGGTCGCGCGCGGTGTCCTGCTGCTGGGTCATGGCTGCACTTCTACCAGGTCTACCTGCCGTCCTTCATCAGGACGATCTGCACGTCGTCGACGCCGTCCTCCTTGGCCTTGCGCGCCTTGTAATCCTCGGCTGCGCTCTTGCCGTAGGAGACGGCGGACTCCTGGCGCCCATCGCGACCGTCCTTGGTCCACGTCAGTCGGTAGCTCTCCACAAGGTCCTCCATCGCTTCTGGGGTGGGAGTTGCCCGGCGGCGGCATCGGCTTCAGGGATGGGCGCCGCCGGGCCCGTACAGAGTGTCACGCGGGACAGACAGGCGGCCTGGTGCCGGGGCGGTGGGGGAACGAGCTGATCATCCTGGCGGTTCGATCGCGGGGGCGGGGCCCAAACACCAATACTTACCCCATGGGGTTGCACTTACCCTATGGGGTAAGTAATGTGATGGGTGTCGGAAGGAGACAGCCTTCCGACACCCCGCCGGACGGGGCCTTGCAGGGCCCTGTCCGACAATCCGAAGGGTAGCCGCCATGAGCGAGCTGACGATCGTCCCCACCGGTGCCGCCGAGCTGCACCTCCAGTACCCGGGTCAGTCCGAGCCCCAGCCCGCGTACTTGGAGCTCGACCTCAAGAACGGCCGCCTGTACGCCGACACCGATTCGGTGGTCGGCAGCGGGGCCCCGTTCTCCGTGTACTACGGCTTCGACCGCCGCTACGGCATTCCCGCGCTCACCGGCACGGCTGCGGACCGGCTGATCGAGAAGATTCGGCCGTTCGCCGAGCGGATCCTGAACGACTGGACCGAGGAGCTCAACGCCCAGTCGAACTACGTCGCGGTCCTCGGCGAGGACGCCCTCGCGGCCGAGGACGAAATCGAGGAGATCGTCGGCCGGTACGAGGACAAGTACAGCGTTGACCCGGCCGAGCTGATCTCGGTGTGGGACCTGGACGGCGCGACCAACGGCTGCGAGGCCGAGGAGTTCGAGATCACCGCGAACACCACCGACGAGCGGCTCGACGAGATCGCTGCGGAGATCCGCGTCGGCCTTGCCGAGTGCGACGGCGGCGGCCGGACCGTGGAGACCGTTGTCGTCGAGGGCCTGGACAGCTACCTCCGGGGCCTGCGGGACAACGCGGACACCGACGACGAGGACTGACCCTCACCCGCCGCCCGCCCCGTCCTCAGCCAGGCCCGGCCGACCCAAGCGGCGGCCGGGCCTGCCCCCCCCCCTGAAAGGCCCGCCATGACC
>NZ_JBWKAW010000076.1:0-8992 GCF_056437345.1 Kitasatospora sp. NPDC042419 | reverse complement strand
GGCGCCCCGTGTCTCGCCGCCCGCGCCGGCGCCCGTGAAGGCCCGCAGCGGCGGATGCGTCCTGCTGCTCGCGGTCGTTGCCGTCGTGGTGGTGTTCGCCGCGACCAGGGAAGAGGAGCAGCGCCCTCAGGAGGTCTGCACCTCGGTGGCCACCGCCAACCCGGGTGAGCACCAGTATGTCGAGCGCCGGTGCCGGACGGAGAGTCCCGGCGAGCGCCAGCCGGCGACCCGCACGCCGTTCGGGCCCGGGCAGGGAGAGACACTGCTCAGGAATCCGGACCGGGCGTAGCCCACCCCTTTCACAACCCGCCGCACCCATGACCTCGTGTGAGGCCCCACCGCCCCACTGCCCACCCTGCCCAACCCCGACAGCGCGTAGGGCCAGACCCTGCCCGCCCGCCTCGGCGACGCCCCGCCGCACGGCATTGACCTATCCGGGGCCCGGTACTGGTGCGGGCCTGTGATCGAGCGATCGAGACGCACAGGTCTGCGAGCGTGTGAGGTCCATGAGCGCGGTCACCGGGGACGTACTTCTTCCAGGCTCTGCAAGACCACGCTGCGCGGAAGTACGCGCACTGCCGTTCGCTGCTCCCCGCGCCCGCGGGGGTGGTCGCGCGGACCGCCTGCTGCCGGCCCCACGGGGCCGGCAGACGGAGCGCCCTCGAAGGATTCCAGGAACCTCGCCGGTCTCCGCCTGCGCGCCTGGATGATCCGGATCAAGGGCCTCACCAGGACCACCCGATGATCACGACTCGATGTGCCCCTGGGTGACGCGCCGAGGTGCCGGGACGCCAAGGGCGGGCAGGAGTCGAGTCAACGGTCGACCAGCCGTGGACGCGGGGCCTCACCCGTGGATTCAGCGTCGGTGTCGTCGGTGTCGTCGGTGCCGACCGGGCCGCGGGGAAGCATCCGGTCCAGCCACTCCGGCAGCCACCAGTTGGTCCGGCCGAGGAGTGTCATGGTCGCCGGCACCAGCACCATGCGTACGACCGTGGCGTCGATGAAGATCGCGGTGGCCAGGCCGAGCCCGAACATCTTGGTGGAGGGGTCCTCGGCGACGGCGAACGACAGGAAGACCGCCACCATGATGAGGGCGGCCGAGGTGATGATCCGGGCGGTGCGCGAGACGCCCTCGACGATCGCCGTGCCGTTGTCGCCGGTGCGCAGGTACTCCTCGCGTACGCGGGAGAGGAGGAACACCTCGTAGTCCATCGACAGGCCGAACAGGATGGCGAAGAGGAACATCGGGATGAACGACACGATCGGAACCGTCGCTTCCAGCCCGATGAGTGCGCCTCCCCAGCCCCATTGGAAGACCGCGACCATGATGCCGTAGGACGCGCCGATGCTCAGCAGGTTCAGCAGTACCGCCTTGAGCGGTACGAGTACCGAGCGGAAGACCAGCATCAGCAGCAGGAACGACATCGCCAGCACGGTGGCGACGAGCACCGGCAGGCGTTGGCTGGTGCGTCGGCCCACATCGGACAGGCTCGCGGCGGCGCCGCCGACGTGGGCCCTGGCGGGGCCGTTCCCGATCGCCGCGGGCAGGACGTCGGTGCGCAGCCGGGCGATGGTGTCGGCGGTGGCCTTGTCCTGCGGGCTGGTGGTCGGGAACACCACGAGGGTCGCGATGCCGGTGGCCCGATCGATGTGCGTCGGCGCGACGGATGCGATGCCCGGATCCGCCGCGACCGCTGCGACGAGTCGCTCCAGCACTCCCGGATCACCGGTGGGGTCCGCGGCGATGACGAGGGGACCGTTGGTGCCCGGGCCGAACCCCTCGGCGACGAGGTCGTAGGCCCGGCGCTCGGTACGGCTGTGGGGCAGTGAGCCGTCGTCGGGCAGGCCGACGCGCAGGCCGAGCACGGGCAGCGTCGCGGTCAGCAGCAGCCCCGCCGCGCCGACCGCGTACGGCACCGGGTGCCGGCTGACGTGCCCGATCCAGCGACGCCACCCGGCGGCGTGGGCGGCGCCCGCCGCCGGGTGGCGCCGCGGTGCGAGCCGGCCCGGCTTCCTGCTCTGCAGTGCCCGGCCGATCCGGCCGGCCCGGGCCAGGCGCGGGCCGGCGGCGCCGAGGAAGGCCGGCAGCAGCGTCACCGACGCGACCACCATGGTCAGAACGACGATCGACACGGCGAGCCCGCCCACCGTCATGAACGGTACGTTCGCGACCGCCAGGCCGAGGATCGACACGACGACGGTACCGCCGGCGAAGACCACGGGCCTGCCCGCCGTGGCCACCGCCCGCCCCGCCGCCTCGCGGGGATCGAGCCCGCGCGCGAGGTACTCCCGGTGCCGGGCGAGCACGAACAGCGCGTAGTCGATGCCCACTCCGAGCCCGACCATGCTGCCCAGGACCGGTGCGAAGGTGGGGACGTCCGTCACCCCCGCCAGTACCGTCATCGTGGCGACCCCGACGGTCAGGCCGAAGACCGCCATGCCGATCGGCAGCGCGGCGGCGACGAGCGAACCGAACGCCAGGAACAGGATCGTGGCCGCGGCGAGGAGGCCGATCAACTCGCTCACGCCGCCGTCGGGGTCGGAGAAGGCGTAGAAGAGGCTCCCGCCCATCTCGATGCGCAGCGGCAGTTCGGCGCGCAGCCGGTCGCCGAGACCGACGAGGGCGTCGAGGTCTTCGGCCGACAGCCGGCTCTGGTCGGGGTACTGCACCCGGACGACCGCGATCCGCCCGTCGGCCGAGACGAGGCCGCCGCGCACGGCGGTGTCCCCGCCCGCGTCGAGTGCCCCCGCCGGGTCGCTCGTGCCGAACACGTGCGGCAGCCGCTCCACCTCGGCCTGCAGCCGCGTGAGAGCGGTGCGCGCGCTGTCGTGGTCGAAGAACGTCGCACCGCCGTCGAGGGGGGTGACGACCACCTGGGCGGTCATCCCCTCCTGGCCGGTGCCGGCCCGCGCGATCAGTTCCGCGGCCCGCTGGGAGTCCAGTCCCGGAACGGTCATCGAATCCGCGTTCCGCCCGCCGAAGGCGACGGCGGCGAGGACGGCGAGCGTGGCGACGACCAGCCATGCCGCGATCACCCGCCAGG
Source organism: Kitasatospora sp. NPDC042419 (assembly GCF_056437345.1). NCBI lineage: Bacteria > Bacillati > Actinomycetota > Actinomycetes > Kitasatosporales > Streptomycetaceae > Kitasatospora > Kitasatospora sp. NPDC042419. The sequence continues at coordinate 5,948 of NZ_JBWKAW010000076.1, read as the reverse complement.
GATGGCGGGCAGCGCTTGCGCCCAGGCGCGACAGGACTTTCGAGAGCATCGGGTCCTCCAACCACCTCGTCGGCCGTCCATGTACGGCCGCCGATGCCGAGACTCGTCGCCACGGCGCTCCGCGGCATCGGCCCGCGGGCCGCGGATCCGTCGGCCCCGGGGCGGAGTGACGACCCGTACTTTCGGCCGATGCGCGGCACGCCGCGGTCCCTAGGCTGAGAACCGTGCTCCGAGACGACCTGCGAACCCTGTGGACCGAACCCCGCCCGCCCGACGCGCCCGCCCGATTGCGGCGGGACTGGGCGCTGCTCGCCGCGGGCCTTGCCGGTGTGGCGCTGGAGGCCACCCTGCGCGAGAACGTCGTGTGGCGGCCGGTGGCGGTGGTGTTCGCCGTAGGGCTGTGCCTGCTGCCCCTGTGGCGCCGGACCCGCCCGCTGGCGATGGCCACCCTGGCGTTCGGCTCGGTGATCCTGCTTCAGGTGGCCTCGCTCGTCGCCGCACCGCGCGAGCCCGTCGGCCTGTACACCGGCACGGTCGTGCTCGTGCTGGTGTACGCGCTGCCCCGGTGGGGATCGGGACGGGAGATCGTGCTGGGCAGCGCGGTGATCCTCGCGGCCAGCGTGCTGTGTTCCGTCACAGACGAGACCCCGGTCGTCGAAAACGTCCTGGGCTTCGTCTTCCTGCTGCTGCCGGGCGTGGTCGGGGCCGCCGTGCGGTTCCGGGTCACCGCTCTTGAGCAGCAGCTGGCGCAGGTGCGCTCCCGCGAGCGCGAGCAGCTCGCCCGGGAACTGCACGACACGGTGGCCCACCACGTGTCGGCCATGGTGATCACCGCCCAGGCAGGCCGGGTACTCGCGGACACCGACCCGTCCGCCGCGGTCGAGGCGCTGGAGGGCATCGAGGAGGAAGGGGCGCGCACCCTGGAGGAGATGCGCGCCATGGTCGCCGCGCTGCGCGACCGCGGGGTCGGCGCCGAGCTGGCGCCCCCTGCCGGCGTCGCGGATCTGGAGCGCCTGGTGCGCACCCCCGGCGGTCGCGTCAGGGTCGACCTGGGGCTCGACGGCGAGCTGGACACGCTGCCCCCGGCCGTGGACGCCGCCGTCTACCGGATCGTGCAGGAGTCGGTGACCAACGCGCTGCGCCACGCGGTCGACGCGACCGAGGTCGTCGTCCGGGTCGCCGCGCAACGGCACACGGTACGGGTGAGCGTGCGGGACGACGGCCGGCGCACCGGCCGGGGCCGCGACGGATACGGACTCACCGGGTTGCGCGAGCGCGCGACCCTGATCGGCGGCACACTACGAGCCGGCCCGGGCACCGACCGGGGCTGGCACGTCGAAGCCGAGCTGCCGAGAGCGAGGAGCAAGAGCGGTGTCCGTACGCGTCCTCGTCGCTGACGACCAGACGATCATCCGCACCGGGCTGCGGATCATGCTGAACGCCCAGCCCGGCATCGAGGTGGTCGGTGAGGCCGCCGACGGACGGGAAGCGGTCCGCCTGGCCCGCGAACTACGCCCCGACGTCTGCCTGTTCGACATCCGCATGCCCGTACTCGACGGGCTCGAAGCCACCCGGCTGGTCGCCGGCCCGGGCGTCGCCGACCCGCTGGCCGTGGTCGTCATCACCACGTTCGACCTCGACGAGTACGTCTACGGCTCACTGCGCGCCGGCGCCCGCGGATTCCTCCTCAAGGACACCGGACCAGACCTCCTGGCCCAGGCCGTACGGTCGGCGTCCGACGGGGAGGCGCTCATCGCGCCCAGCGTCACCGTCCGTCTGCTCCAGACATTCGCGGACCTGCCCGCCGGCCGGCCCGCGACCCAACCGGTCTCACCCGTCACCGCCCGCGAGGAGCAGGTGCTCCTCGCCGTCGCTCGCGGGCTGACCAACACCGAGATCGCCGACGCACTGCACATCAGCCTCAGCACGGTGAAGACGCACCTGGCCAGCCTGATGGCCAAACTCGGCGCCCGCAACCGGGTCGAGATCGCGATGTGGGCCTACGAAACGCGCCGTATCCTCCCCGGAACCTGAACCGGGTACCGGGCCGTGTCCCATGAGCACCCGTCGCGGCCGAGTCCGGCGAAGCGTTCGGCGCGCTCCACAGCGAGTAACCCCAAGCCGACGACGGCGACGCCCTCACGGGCCGGCCGGTCGAACGCCGAAGCAATCACTTCACCCTCGACCGAACGCCACACATCGACCACCCCCTCCGGGCACTCATCGACCAAAACAACCATCAGGTGCGCCTCAGGGCGACCCCGGCCCGGCCGCCGCGGAAGGCTCCGCGATGGCGCCGCGTCCTCACATCCGGGGCGGCGCCTGGCTCTCTTGGCGCTGCCGCCGGCGGTAGTTGCGCATGGACACCTGGGAGCCGCAGCCGGGACTGCAGTACAGCCCTCCCCCGTTGCGGGTGCGGTCGAAGAAGCCGAAATGGCACGGGGGGTTCCGGCACGCCTTGATGCGTCCCCAGTCGCTGCTCTGGGCGAAGGTCGTCACCGCAGCCAGTACGGTTCCGAACACCCGCTCCACGCCCGCCTGTGGCGACGCCAACTCGACACCGCCGGCCGTCACCACCGTCGCCAGCGGGTAGAGCGAACCCGCGCGCCGCAGGTGCCGCTCGGCACGCTGCAGCGACTCGCCCAGGCTCTCCTCGTCGCCGGAGTGCGCGAGCAGCACGGTCACCAGGGCATCGCGCAGCTCGCGCGCGGCCGCGGCATCGGCATCGGTCGCCACGGTTTCGCCGCCGAACTCGTCGTACTCCGCCAGCCACGCCGCGAACGAGTCCCCGTCCCCGAACAACTCCCGCCGACCGGCCCCGTCCGCGCGCGTGTTCACGAACGCGAGCACGGTATCCACCGCCGGCGTGACGGTGCGCGGGCTGAGTTTGGGAGATCCGGATGTCGCACTGCTCATGCCCTCACCCTACCTCAACTGGAGAGGCTCTAATCCGGCTAACAGGCAACCTGAAACGCCATCCGCCTTGACTCGTGATGAGCTAACTCATTACGGTCGCAACATGAACAAGGCATCAGACCCCCAGATCAACCCCCGCACATGGCTGATCACCGGCGCGACGTCCGGCATCGGCCGCGAACTGACGCTCCAGGCGCTCGACAGCGGCGACGTCGTCTCGGCGCTCGCCCGCGACACCGCCTCCCTGAACGAACTGACCGAAGTGCACGGCGAGCGCCTGCTCCTCATCCAGGCGGACGTGCGTGACGAGCAGGCCGTCCGGGAAGCGGTGGAGCGCACGCTCGCACGGTTCGGCCGTATCGACGTGGTGGCCAACAACGCCGGCTACGGACTGTTCGGAGCTGTCGAGGAGGCCTCCGACGCGCAGATCCGCGCAGTGTTCGACACCAACGTCTTCGGCGTGCTCAACGTGCTCCGCGCGACGTTGCCGGTGCTTCGCGCCCAGCGATCCGGGCACATCCTCCAGGGCTCGTCCGTCTACGGGCAGTCCGCCCACCCCGGTGTGGGGCTGCTGGCCGCGACCAAGCACGCGGTCGAGGGGCTGACGGACGCGCTGGCGGCCGAGGTCGCACCGCTCGGCATCAAGGTCACGATCATCCAGCCCGGGCTGACCGCGACCCCCTTCCTGGCCAACCTCGATGTCGCGGCCGGCCTGGCCGACTACGACCGGACCGTCCGCGAGGTTCAGAAAGGCATCGGAGAGCTGCCGGCGTCCGCGTTCTCCTCCGCGGCGCGGATCGCCGCAGGCATCCGGACCGCGGTCGACAGCCCCAACCCTCCGCTGCGCCTGGCCCTCGGCACCTCCGGCGCCACGGGCATGCGCGCCGCCCTGGAGGCACGCGTCGCAGACCTGGACAACTGGAAGCTCGTGACCGACGCCGTCGACAGGTAGTCGCAAGTCCCGCCGGGGGTCGCGGCGCTGATAACCGAGGTGCCCCCGGCGGCGTAATCCGCGTATGCCCGGCAAGCCGGGAAGCGGTCTTGCTTTCGGGCGGGAACCGACCCCTCGGGTGTTCTGCGTCGCCGCAGGCCAACGAATTGTGTCGGTTGACCTACGCCGGCGTCGCCGCAGCCATCATCTGCCTACCGCGGACTCGCCGAATGAGACGCCGTCCAGGATGCAGACCGTGGACTCCGGATATACGGTCGTGGGTAGACGCTCAGGCCAGGTCTCTGTAGACGGCAAGTTCGACAGGCACTTCAACGGGCACTGAAGCCCGTCAGGCACCGTCGGTGCGCCAGGCACCGTGGGTGCGCCGGAACGCCGGCCCGTGATTCCCTCTTCCGGCCCTGTCGCCAGTGTGCCCAGTCGAAGAGGTCACCGGATGGTCATGACGGATCTCACCTTCAACAGCCCACTCTGCCGCATCTCGTGGATCGATGTCGTCCACGGCGCTCAGCATTCGTCGTTCGGCTTGGACGAAGAGGTCGAGCTGCGCTTCGGCCTCGATCTGGACCGAAGCTTCTGGCCGTCGTTCGAGACCTCGCAGTTCTTCGCGCAGTTCTGCGTCTACCGGTTCGGCACGCTGGTCAAGCAATTCACCCACAGCGGCGATACGCGGCAGCAACTGCCCGGTGCCCCCGCAACCCGGATCTGGCTCGGTCTCGCCCTGGGACGGGCCGGACAAACACTCCCAGTGGGTTCGGGGCTGGTCCAGTTCCGTCCACAGATCTTCTTCCTACGGCAAGGCGCTGCCGGCTACATGAACCCGGAGTTCGCAGCGGCTCCACACGATCACACATTCATGGTCGATCAGTTCAGTCCTGTCGGCGGTGGCTTCGACGGAGAGTCCCTGGTCGGCGGAGTCGGCATCCCGGACGGCACCCCGACACCTGAGAAATGACAGCCGGACACCAGGAGGAGCCATGAGCCTGAGCATGCTGGTGCAGAACATGGACGACTGGTGCGGGACACCCGCGCCAGGCCATCCGCCCCGCCCGCCGTGGCTGCGCGACATCCTCACAGCGGTGGTGCTGGCCGAGATGTCGGCCGACATGAGCAGCACTGACGAAGGCCGCTCCCTGTACCTCGCCGCTGCCCGCCTCTACGAGGCCGCGGCCGAGAAAGTGGCCCTCAACCCGCAGCCACTGCCCCCGTTGGAGGAGTAGACCTCCTGACAGGCGGGTCGAGCCTTCGCCGCCCGTCGGCGCCGACAGCCGCGAACCACGGGGCAGGCCTGGAGCGCAGGTGTCGAGGTCGGACGCTCCCGGGTCCGCCGGACCCTGCGGGCCACAGCGCCGTGGAACAGGCGTGGGGGTGTTCCAGCCGGGGTGCGGTGTCGTCCTCTGATGCGCGGGACAGCCGGTTCCGCGCGCCCCGGGCCCGCCCCACCGTCTGCCCGTGCCGCTTCGCGTCGTCGGCCCCACCATGGAAGGAGGGATGGCGCCCCCGCATCGGCTCAGGACGGTGGCGGACGCGGCCGGGAGCGGTCGCCGACCCGCACGAGGACGGGGCCCGTGCCCGACCGACCGCCGTCGTCCCCCGATGAGCCATGCCCCGACCCTGGAGGGCCTTGTGAACGGACCGATCGTGGTGGGCTTCGACGGCTCGCCCGAGAGCGTGGCCGCGACCGGATGGGGCGCCCGCGAGGCGCTGCTCCGCGGACTACCGCTCGAACTCCTCCAGGCCTGGCCGTGGCCGAACACCGACGTCCTCGGCACCGACGACGCGATCAGCTGGAGCCGGGAGCAGCTGGCCGCCAAGGAGACGGAGCTCCGAGCCGTCCTCGCCGCCGGCGCCGAGATCACCTCGACGCACGTCCGCGAGGACCCGGCCGAGGCTCTCGAAGCGGCCGGCCGGAACGCCACCATGCTGGTCCTCGGCTCGCGCGGGCTGAGCACCGTCCGCGGCTTCCTGGTCGGTTCGGTGAGCCAGGAGGTGCTGCGCCGGGCGAGCTGCCCGGTCGTACTGGTACGGGCGGAGGAGGACGAGCAGGCGGCCGCGTCACCGGACGCCGCCGACGACGGCGACG
>NZ_JBWKAW010000075.1:0-9554 GCF_056437345.1 Kitasatospora sp. NPDC042419 | reverse complement strand
GCCATGCGGCACGAGACCCTGCCCGCGACGCTGTACGCGGACGAGCCGTCGCCCGAGGTCGACTGGTCGGCGGGTGCGGTGGAGCTGCTGACGGAAGCCCGTCCGTGGTTGGCCGGCGACCGCCCCCGTCGCGCGGGTGTGTCGGCGTTCGGTGTCTCGGGCACCAACGCGCACGTCATCCTGGAGGAGCCGCCGGCGGTCGAGCCTTCCGCCCCGGACGTGGCTGAACTGCCGCTGGTGCCGGTCCTGTTGTCCGGCAACGACGAAGCGGCGCTGCGCGCCCAGGCACAGCAGTTGATCGACCGTTCCGACGCGGACACCGCGCGGCCGGTGGAGCTCGGCGCGGCCTCGACCCGGCGCGCCGCGCTGTCCCACCGGGCAGTCGTGCTCGCGGGGGACCGGCAGACCCTGACCGACGGCCTTCGTGGCGTCGTCGCCGGCACCGCATCCCTGCACGGCAGTGCGGGTGCGGGCCGGGTGGCGTTCCTGTTCACCGGTCAGGGCGCGCAGCGCACCGGCATGGGTCGGGGTCTGTACGAGGCCTTCCCGGTCTTCGCGGACGCCTTCGACCAGGTGGCACTCCACCTGGACGCTTACCTGGAGCGGCCGTTGGCGGAGGTGCTGGCGGACGAGGAGCTGATCCACCGGACGGGCTTCGCGCAGCCGGCGATCTTCGCGGTCGAGGTGGCTCTGCACGCGCTGCTGTCGCACTGGGGTGTTCGGCCGGACGTGCTGGTCGGTCACTCGATCGGTGAGATCGCGGCGGCCCACGTCGCCGGGGTGCTGTCGCTGGCGGACGCTGCCCAACTGGTGGCCGCGCGTGGCCGGTTGATGCAGGCGCTGCCCGCCGGCGGCGCGATGCTCGCCGTCGGCGCATCCGAAGCCGACGTTCTGGCGGCGTTCCCGGACATCGACATCGCCGTCGTCAACGGGCCGACCTCGGTCGTCGTCGCCGGACTCGAAGCCGAGATCGACAAGGCGACCGAGCTGGCCACCGAACGGGGCTGGAAGACCAACCGCCTGCGGACCAGCCACGCGTTCCACTCGCGCCTGATGGAGCCGATGCTGGAGGACTTCCGCGCGGTCGTGCGAGGCCTGTCCTTCGCCGAGCCGACGATCCCCGTCGTCTCGACCGTCACCGCGAGTCCGGTCGAGCCGGGCCAGTGGACCGACCCCGAGTACTGGGTCGACCAGGTCCGCAAGCCGGTCCGCTTCGCCGACGCCCTGACGGCCCTCGACGGCGTCACCGCCCACGTCGAACTCGGCCCGGACGCCGTGCTCTCCGCACTCGTCCAGGCCCCCGACGCCGTCACGGCGCCGCTCCTGCGCCGCGAGCGTGACGAAGTCACCACCGCCCTCACGGCGTTGGCGACCCTTTACGTCCACGGCGTCACGGTCGACTGGACCCCGTTCTTCACCGGGGTCCGTCCGGCCGAGCTGCCGACCTACGCCTTCCAGCACCAGCGCTACTGGCTGGAGAGCCGACCGGTGAAGGCGGTTGCGGCCGACCCCGTCGAGGCCGGTTTCTGGGCCACGGTGGACCGGGGCGACCTCTCCACGCTCGCCACCGAGCTCGGTGTCGACCCCTCCTCCCCGCTGGAGAGCGTGCTGCCCGCGCTGACGTCCTGGCGGGCGCGCGGCCGGGAGCGTTCGCAGTCGGACGGCTGGCGCTACCGGGTCGCCTGGCAGCCCGTGGCCGAGCCGGGGCCGTCGGTGCTGGAGGGCACCTGGGTTCTGGTCGGCGCCGACCCGGTCGGGCTGACCGGGGCTCTGACCGCCCAGGGCGCCCGAGTACTGGGCGTCGAAGCGGCCGAGCGGCACACGCTGGCCGATCGACTGCGGGAACTGGCCGGTCCGATCGCCGGCGTGGTGAGCCTCGCCGCCCTTGAGGACGGACCGCTGCTCGACTCGCTCACCGTCGTCCAGGCCTTCCTGGACGCCGAACTGGCTGCTCCGCTCTGGCTGGTGACGCGGGGTGCGGTGGCCACCGGCCGGGCGGACGGTGCGGTGGACGTCGGTCAGGCGCAGTTGTGGGGCTTCGGTCGTGCGGTGGGGTTGGAGCACCCGGGGTTGTGGGGTGGTCTGCTGGATCTGCCGGCTGAGTTGGACCGTCGGGCGTCGGTGCGGGTCGCTGCTGTTCTGGGCGGTGCGTTGGGTGCGGAGGACCAGGTCGCGGTGCGCGGTGGTGGCGTGCTGGTGCGCCGGTTGGAGCATGCTCCGGCGACCACCGGGTCGGCCTGGCGTCCGCGTGGCACGGTGCTGATCGCCGGTGGTACGGGTGGTCTGGGCGTGGAGGTGGCCCGTTGGGCGGCGGCGAACGGTGCGGAGCGGCTGGTGCTGCTGTCGCGTCGTGGCGCGGACGCCCCCGGTGCGGCGGAACTCCTGGCCGAGCTGCCGATGGCGGAGATCCACGCCTGCGATCTGGCCGACCGCGTGGCGGTCGAGGCCCTGCTGGCGGCCGTCGGCGGTGTCGACGCGGTCGTCCACGCGGCAGGCGTCAGTGAGCACATGGCCGTGGTGGATGCGGACGGGGAACACCTCCGCAAGGTCGTCGACGGCAAGGTCGAGGGTGCGCTGCACCTGGACGAACTGGTCGGCGACGTGGACGCGTTCGTGGTGTTCTCGTCGATCGCCGGAATCTGGGGCAGTGGTGAGCAGGCGGCGTACGGGGCGGCGAACGCCGCGCTCGATGCACTGATCGCCCGGCGCCGGGCGCAGGGTCTGCCGGGTACGGCGGTGGCGTGGGGTCCGTGGGCTCGGGTGGGTATGGCCGCCGATGACGAGACGGCCTCGCAGCTGCGGCGCCGGGGCCTGAACCCGATGGACCCCGATCGTGCGCTCGCCGCGCTGGCCTCGGCCGTCGGATCGAGCGAGGCGGCCCTGACCGTGGCGGATGTGCGGTGGGCGGAGTTCCTGCCGTTGTTCACGGCTGCTCGGGAGCGGCCGTTGCTGGTGGATCTGCCGGAGTTCGCGGAGTTGGCCGTTGCGCCGGAGTCGGAGTCCGGTCTGGCCGGGCGGCTGGCGGGTCTGTCGCCGGGCGAGCGTCAGCGTGTGGTGCTGGAGTTGGTGCGGGCCGAGGTCGCGGCGGTGCTGGGTCATGCGTCGGCGGGGGCGGTGGAGCCGTCGCGGGCGTTCAAGGAGTTGGGCTTCGATTCGCTGACGGCGGTGGAGCTGCGGAACCGGCTGCGGTCGGCGACCGGGCTGGTGCTGCCGGCGACGCTGGCGTTCGACTACCCGAGCGCGGAGCGGCTGGCCGCGTTCGTCCTGGAGCAGACGGCCGGCACGACCGTGCAGGTGGCGGGCACCGAGGCCGCGGCCGTGCGGACCGACGATCCGATCGTCATCGTCGGGATGGGCTTGCGGCTGCCGGGCGGGGTGGAGACACCCGAGGAGTTCTGGGACCTGGTCGCGTCCGGGCGGGACGGCATCGGCGCGTTCCCGACGAACCGCGGCTGGGACCTGGAGACCCTCTACCACCCGGACCCCGAGCACGCGGGGACGTTCTACGCCCGTGAGGGCGGATTCCTCTACGACGCGGGCAAGTTCGACGCCGGACTGTTCGGGATCTCGCCGCGCGAGGCCCTGACCATGGACCCGCAGCAGCGGCTGCTGCTGGAGACCTCGTGGGAGGCGCTGGAGCGTGGTGGCGTCGATCCGCTCGGCCTGCGGGGCGAGGCGGTCGGCGTGTTCGTCGGCGCATCCTTCATGGGCTACGGCACGGGATCGGTCGAGAACGGTGAAGGACTGGAGGGACACCTGCTGACGGGCACGGCCTCGTCGGTGATGTCCGGCCGGATCTCGTACTCGTTCGGGCTCGAAGGCCCGGCGGTGACCATCGACACGGCGTGCTCGTCCTCGCTGGTCGCGCTGCACCTGGCCGCGCAGGCGCTGCGGTCGGGCGAGTGCTCGATGGCGCTGGTCGGCGGTGTGACGGTGATGCCGACCCCCGACATCTTCGTCGAGTTCTCGCGTCAGCGCGGGCTGGCGCCGGACGGCCGCTGCAAGTCCTTCGGGGCGGGCGCGGACGGCACGGGCTGGTCCGAGGGCGCCGGTGTGCTGCTCGTGGAGCGGCTGTCCTCGGCGCGTGCCGCGGGGCGCCAGGTGCTCGCGGTGGTCCGTGGCACGGCCGTCAACCAGGACGGCGCGTCGAACGGTCTGACCGCGCCGAACGGTCCGTCGCAGCAGCGGGTGATCCGGCAGGCCCTGGCCAACGCCGGTCTGTCGGCGTCCGATGTCGACGCGGTGGAGGCGCACGGCACGGGCACCACGCTCGGTGACCCGATCGAGGCGCAGGCGCTGCTGGCGACGTACGGCCAGGAGCGTGACGGCGAGCCGCTGTGGCTCGGTTCGGTGAAGTCCAACATCGGCCACACGCAGGCCGCGGCCGGCGTTGCCGGGATCGTCAAGATGCTGCTGGCGATGCGGCACGAGACCCTGCCCGCCACCTTGCACGCCGACGAGCAGTCCCCGCATGTGGACTGGTCGGCAGGTGCGGTGGAGCTGCTGACGGAGGCGCGTCCGTGGCAGGCCGGTGACCGGCCGCGCCGGGCGGGTGTGTCGGCGTTCGGTGTCTCGGGCACCAACGCGCACGTGATCCTGGAGGAGCCGCCGGCGGTCGAGCCTTCCGCTCCGGCCGTGGCACAACTGCCGCTGGTGCCGGTGCTGTTGTCCGGCCAGACCCCGGACGCCCTGCGGGCGCAGGCGGAGCGGCTGGCCGAGGTGGCGGACGCCGACCTGCCGGCCCTGGCGGCGGCAGCCGTCCGCCGCCCGGTGCTGGCCCACCGTGCGGTGGTACTGGCGGGCGACAGTGGGGAGTTGGCAGCCGGGCTCGCCGCGGTGGCGTCCGGTGCGGGCGCTCTGACCGGTACTGTGAGCGCGGGTCGGGTGGCGTTCCTGTTCACCGGTCAGGGCGCGCAGCGGGTCGGGATGGGTCGGGGTCTGTACGAGGCCTTCCCGGTGTTCGCGGATGCTTTCGATCAGGTGGCGCTGCACCTGGACGCCTACCTGGAGCGGCCGTTGGCGGAGGTGCTGGCGGACGAGGAGCTGATCCACCGGACCGGGTACGCGCAGCCGGCGATCTTCGCGGTCGAGGTGGCGTTGCACGCGCTGCTGTCGCACTGGGGTGTGCGCCCCGATGTGCTGATGGGGCACTCGATCGGTGAGATCGCGGCCGCGCACGTCGCCGGGGTGCTGTCGCTGGCGGATGCGGCCCAACTGGTGGCCGCGCGTGGCCGGTTGATGCAGGCGCTGCCCGCCGGTGGCGCGATGCTCGCCGTCGGCGCCTCCGAAGCCGACGTTCTGGCGGCGTTCCCGGACATCGACATCGCCGTGATCAACGGGCCGACCTCGGTCGTCGTCGCCGGACTCGAAGCCGAGATCGACAAGGCGACCGAGCTGGCCACCGAACGGGGCTGGAAGACCAGCCGCCTGCGGACCAGCCACGCGTTCCACTCGCGGCTGATGGAGCCGATGCTGGAGGACTTCCGCGCCGTCGTGCGCGGCCTGTCCTTCGCCGAGCCGACGATCCCCGTCGTCTCGACCGTCACCGCGAGTCCGGTCGAACCCGGCCAGTGGACCGACCCGGAGTACTGGGTCGAGCAGGTCCGCAAGCCGGTCCGATTCGCGGACGCCCTGGCCGGGTTGGGCGATGTGACCAGGTTCGTGGAGCTGGGCCCGGACGCCGTCCTGGCCGCGCTCGTGCAGCAGCCCGAGGCCGTCACCGCGCCCCTGCTGCGCCGCGAGCGTGACGAAGTCACCACCGCCCTCACGGCGTTGGCGACCCTGCACGTCCACGGCGTCACGGTCGACTGGACCCCCTTCGTCACCGGGGTCCGGCCGGCTGAGCTGCCGACCTACGCCTTCCAACGCCGGGAGTACTGGCTCGAATTCAGGCCCCCGGTCGCCGAGGCTGAGGACGCGGGCTTCTGGGACCGGATCGAGCAGGGCGACCTGCCCGGCCTGGCCTCGCAGCTCGGCGTCGCGGAGGCAGCCCTCGAAGGTGTGCTGCCCGCGCTGACGTCCTGGCGGGCGCAGGGCCGGGAACGGTCGCTGCTGGACGGCTGGCGCTACCGCGTCACCTGGGAGCCGCTCCCGGAGCCCGGTGCGGCGAGCCTCTCGGGCACCTGGATCCTGGTCGGCGAGGTTCCGCTCGCCGACACGCTGGAGCAGCACGGCGCGACGGTCCTCCCGGTCCCGGCGGGTTCGACGGCGGAGCTGGACGCCGGACTGCGGATCGCGGGCGTTGTCGGCGTCGTCGCCGCCCCGGAGTCCGTGGACGAGGCACTGGCGCTGGTCCGGACGATGGTGTCCGCCGGGACCGAGGCCGCACTGTGGCTGGTGACGCGCGGTGCGGTCTCCAGCGGGCGGGCGGACGGTGCGGTGGACGTCGGTCAGGCGCAGTTGTGGGGCTTCGGTCGTGCGGTGGGGTTGGAGCACCCGGGGTTGTGGGGTGGTCTGCTGGATCTGCCGGCTGAGTTGGACCGTCGGGCGTCGGTGCGGGTCGCTGCCGTTCTGGGCGGTGTGCTGGGTGCGGAGGACCAGGTCGCGGTGCGCGGTGGCGGGGTGCTGGTGCGCCGGTTGGAGCATGCTCCGGCGACCACCGGGTCGGCCTGGCGTCCGCGTGGCACGGTGCTGATCGCCGGTGGTACGGGTGGTCTGGGCGTGGAGGTGGCCCGTTGGGCGGCGGCGAACGGCGCGGAGCGGCTGGTGCTGCTGTCGCGTCGTGGCGCGGAGGCGCCGGGTGCGGCGGAACTGCTGGCCGAGCTGCCGATCGCGGAGATCCACGCCTGTGACCTGGCGGACCGCGCGGCGGTCGAGGCGCTGCTGGCGGCCGTCGGCCGGGTCGACGCGGTGGTGCACGCGGCGGGTGTGGCCGAGGACGTGTCGCTGGTCGACGCCGACGAGGCCCACCTGGACCGGGTGATCCGGGGCAAGGTGGAAGGCGCGTTGCACCTGGACGAACTGGTCGGCGACGTCGAGGCGTTCGTCGTCTTCTCGTCGATCTCGGGTGTCTGGGGCAGTGGTGAGCAGGCGGCGTACGGGGCGGCGAACGCCGCGCTCGATGCACTGGTCGCGCGGCGTCGGGCGCAGGGTCTGCCGGGTACGGCGGTGGCGTGGGGCCCGTGGGCTCGGGTGGGTATGGCCGCCGACGACGAGACGGCTTCGCAGCTGCGGCGCCGGGGCCTGAACCCGATGGCGCCGGACCGCGCGCTCGCCGCGCTGGCCTCGGCCGTCGGGTCCGGGGACGAAGCGCTCACCGTGGCGGACGTCCGCTGGGCGGACTTCCTGCCGCTGTTCACGGCGAGCCGGAAGCGGCCGTTCTTCGACCGGCTGCCGGAGGCCGCCGAGCAGGCTGCCGCACCGGAGTCGGACTCCGGTCTGGCCGCACAGGTGGCGGGCCTGTCGCCGAGCGAGCGTCAGCGTGCGGTGCTGGACTTGGTGCGGGCCGAGGTCGCGGCGGTGCTCGGTCATGCGTCGGCCGGGGAGGTGGAGCCGTCGCGGGCGTTCAAGGAACTGGGCTTCGACTCGCTGACGGCGGTGGAGCTGCGGAACCGGCTGCGGTCGGCGACCGGGCTGGTGCTGCCGGCGACGCTGGCGTTCGACTACCCGAGCGCGGAGCGGCTGGCCGCGTTCGTCCTGACCGCGATCGTCGGCGAGGACGCGGCCGCCCCCACCGGCCCGGCGCCGGTGGCCACCGTCGCGGACGACCCGGTCGTCATCGTCGGGATGGGCCTGCGGCTGCCGGGCGGGGTGGAGACACCCGAGGAGTTCTGGGACCTGGTGGCCTCCGGCCGGGACGGCATCGGCGCGTTCCCGACCGACCGCGGCTGGGACCTGGAGAGCCTGTACCACCCGGACCCGGACCACCCCGGCACCTCGTACACCCGGCACGGAGGGTTCCTGTACGACGCGGGCGACTTCGACGCGCGGCTGTTCGGGATCTCGCCGCGTGAGGCGCTGGCGATGGACCCGCAGCAGCGGCTGCTGCTGGAGACCTCGTGGGAGGCGCTGGAGCGTGGTGGCGTCGATCCGCTCGGCCTGCGGGGCGAGGCGGTCGGCGTGTTCGTCGGCGCATCCTTCATGGGCTACGGCACGGGATCACTGGAGAACGGGGAAGGACTGGAGGGACACCTGCTGACGGGCACGGCCTCGTCGGTGATGTCCGGCCGGATCTCGTACTCGTTCGGCCTGGAGGGCCCGGCCGTCACCGTGGACACCGCCTGCTCGTCGTCGCTGGTCGCGCTGCACCTCGCGGCGCAGGCGCTCCGCGCCGGTGAGTGCTCGATGGCGCTGGTCGGCGGTGCGACGGTGATGCCCACCGCGGATGTGTTCGTGGAGTTCTCGCGTCAGCGCGGGCTGGCCCCCGACGGCCGCTGCAAGTCCTTCGGGGCGGGTGCGGACGGAACGGGCTGGTCCGAAGGTGTCGGCATGCTGCTCGTCGAGCGGCTCTCGTCGGCGCGGGCTGCCGGGCGCCGGGTGCTCGCGGTGGTTCGCGGTACGGCCGTCAACCAGGACGGTGCGTCCAACGGCCTGACGGCCCCCAACGGCCCCTCCCAGCAGCGCGTGATCCGCGCCGCGCTGGCCCAGGCCGGCCTGTCGGCGTCCGAGGTGGACGCCGTCGAGGCGCACGGCACGGGCACGACCCTCGGCGACCCGATCGAGGCGCAGGCCCTGCTGGCCACCTACGGCCAGGAGCGTGACGGCGAGCCGCTGAGGCTCGGGTCCGTGAAGTCCAACATCGGCCACACCCAGGCCGCGGCGGGCGTCGCCGGCATCATCAAGATGCTGCTCGCGATGCGGCACGAGACCCTGCCCGCCACGCTGTACGCGGACGAGCCGTCGCCCGAGGTCGACTGGTCGGCGGGTGCGGTGGAGCTGCTGACGGAAGCCCGTCCGTGGCCGGCCGGTGCCCGCCCCCGTCGCGCGGGCGTGTCGGCGTTCGGTGTCTCGGGCACCAACGCGCACGTCATCCTGGAAGAGGCTCCTGCGGCGGAGGAAGCGGCCGACGTTCCGGTGCCGCGCCTTGTGCCGGTGCTGCTCGCCGGGGAGTCGGAGGTGGCGCTGCGGGCGCAGGCGGAGCGGCTCGCCGAGGTGGCGGACGCCGACCTGCCGGCCCTGGCGGCGGCAGCCGTCCGCCGCCCGGCGCTGGCCCACCGCGCGGTGGTGCTGGCGGGCGACCGGGAGGCGCTGATCGGCGGGCTGGACGCGGTGGCGTCCGGTACCGGTGGCCTGACCGGCACCGCACGTGGTGGCCGGGTGGCGTTCCTGTTCACCGGTCAGGGCGCGCAGCGGGTCGGGATGGGTCGGGGTCTGTACGAGGCCTTCCCGGTCTTCGCGGATGCCTTCGACCAGGTGGCGCTGCACCTGGACGCTTATCTGGACCGGCCGTTGGCGGAGGTGCTGGCGGACGAGGAGCTGATCCACCGCACCGGGTACGCGCAGCCGGCGATCTTCGCGGTCGAGGTGGCGCTGCACGCACTGCTCACGCACTGGGGTGTTCGGCCGGACGTGCTGGTGGGGCACTCGATCGGTGAGATCGCGGCGGCGCATGTCGC
>NZ_JBWKAW010000074.1:0-9935 GCF_056437345.1 Kitasatospora sp. NPDC042419 | reverse complement strand
GGCGCGGACGGCGGACAAGGCCGCGAGTGCCCACGCCAAGACGGCGCGCGTCGACCTGAAGGCGGCGCGGAAGAACTACCCGGACACGCTGGCCCGCGTCGCGGCCAAGCTCCACGCGCTGCACGCGGTTCCGGCGGCCGTCGCGACGTACGTCATGTCGTCCGCCGACGACTGGACGATGTGGCCGGCGGAAACCTCGCTCGGGCTGATCGCCCTCAACGCGGGCGCGCTGTGGCTCGGGCGGCGCACGGTCACGGTGCAGCTCGACGACGACCTGTCGGCCGAGGAGCGCCGCCTCATGGAGCGGCTGGCTCCGTCGCACTGGGTGCAGCACGCCGACGAGCGCGGCCTGTCCGGCACGCTGACCGAGCGCCCGGAGGTGACGGAGGCCGGGATCGTGTGCGGCGTCCGGCTGGACGGGAAGTGGTCGGCCAAGGCCCTGGCGGCTCAGGCGGATCAGGTCCGCGCGTTGCTCGGCATGAAGGCCGACACCCGGATGCAGATCAGCCGTGGCTCGCACGGTGACCGGGCGTTGATCGTGATCCGGACCCGGTCCGCGTCGGACGGTGTCTCGATGATCTGGACGCCGGACCACGAGGGCATCGGCGTCGACGAGGTCACCGGCGAGTACGTCGACCTGCCGCTGAAGCCGGGCACGCACATCCTGCTCGCCGGGATCACCGGCATGGGCAAGAGCGTGAGCTGGCGCCCGCTGGTGATGCGGGCGGTGCTCGACGACGAATGGACCGTGATCGTCCTCGACCCGAAGCGTCAGGAGGCGATCGGCTGGGAGCACTGCCTGCGCTGCGTCGGCCAGGAGCCGAACCGCGAACAGCGGATGGCGGACATCTACGCCATGGCGAAGGAGCTCACCCGCGAGATGCACCGCCGACAGGGCATCGCCACCGGCCCCGTGTGGGTGCCGGACGGCAAGCCGGAGAACCGCAAGCTCCTGGTCGTGATCGACGAGGGCGCGGCCATCGTCCGGATGGCGAAGCAGAAGCAGTACGCCGACGTCATGGACCTGTTCGAGGAGCTGTGGTCCGAAGCCCGGTCGGTCGGCTACCAGTTCGTGTGGGCCACCCAGTTCCCGACCAAGGCGGTCGGCGTCCCGGCGGCCGTGAAGGAGAACATGTCCGCCCGGCTGTCGCTGACGGTCGGCGCCGGTGAGGCCGAGCGCGCGATCTTCGGCGAGAGCGCCCAACAGGAGGGATGGCTCCCGTCCAAGCTCGACGGCATCCCCGGCCGCGCGATGCTCCAGTACGAGAAGCGCGGCAGTGACCCGCTGCGTCTGTGGCACGTCACGGACGGTGTGATCGCCTCCCTGCCCAAGGCCGACCCGTGGCACAGCCCGACGGCGACCGCCCCGTCGCCGACCGGGCCGAAGGGCCTGGCGCTCGTGAAGTCGGGTCCGGCCGAAGCGGCCCCGGCGGCCTCTGCCGAGGCGGACCTCACGGACAACCAGCGGGCCGTGCTCAAGGTCGTCCGCGACGGCGCGACGACCAACGCCGAGATCGCCAAGGCGACCGGCCTCAACCCCGGATCGGCTGCCCGCGCGGTCGACGCCCTGGTCAAGCGCGACTTGCTCGCCAAAGACGGCACGGCGATCCGTCTGGGCGGTGCGGCATGAGCGCCAACCTCACCCAGGCCGTGGCCGACGCCAAGCAGGCGGAGGACCAGGCCGCACAGTTCGCGCAGATCCTCGCCGTGGTCCAGGCCGTGCAGGCCGCGAACCAGGCGACCGCCCCGGCCCCGGCCGGGCACGCCGCGTGCAGCTGCTCGCACGGAAAGGCCGGCGGTTGGTCCGCCGGAAAGACCGTGGCCGTGGTCGGGGGCGGCGCCGCGTGCGTCTGCGTCCTGACCGGGATGTTCCTCGCCATCGCCCTGGTCGGGCTGGCGTTCATCATCGGCGGGCCGATTGGCTACCTGCTCGTTCGCGAGATCCGGAAGGGGAAGTGACCATGCAGAAGCTGGCGAAGCTGAAGAACCTCGACCTGTTCCTCGTGGTCGAGCTGGTCGTCACCGCAGGCGCGTTGAGCGTGGTGGTCGCGACCGTCGCCCCGAACGTGGGCGCACTGATGAGCCTGCACGGCACGTTCGCCCTGATCGTCGGCGGGTTCGTCGCGGTCCTGATGGACGTGGTGTGGGTCGGCGCGATGCGCTCGGTTGACGTCGGCATCAAGGCCCGCCGCTGGTTCACAGTCGCCCTGATGGGCGGGCTGTCCGTCGCCGCTGCGGGCGGATCGATCGTTCTCATGAACGTGCTCGGTCACGCGTCGGTCCTGTCGTTCCTGCCGGGCCTTGCGCTCGCGGTGACGGCGGTCCGCGTGGTCCACGCGAACACGTCCGTGAGTCCCGAGACGGCCGAGGACATCGCCCAGGAGCGGGCGGCCGAGGTCAACGCGGAGGCCGCGTCGAAGTCGAAGATCCGCCTCGACACGGCCCGCCGTGAGCGGGCAGCGGCCGAGGAGGTTGCGGCGGCCGCCGCTGAGTCCAACCGGCTCCTGGCCCTGGCAGAGGAGGCGGTCCGGCAGAAGACCAGCCAGAACGCCCGCTATGCCGAACTCAACCGCCGCGTGAAGGAGTCCGAGACCAGGCACGGCGACGCGGAGAAGGCGTTCCACGAGTGGGTTGCCAGCGTGTCCCTGCCGGTCGGCCTGACGCCCCCGCAGATCGACGCGTCGCAGCCTGGTAGGCCGTCCCTGACGGCCGCGCAGGACGCCCAGGACCCGTTCAACCTCCGAGAGCTGGAGGCGCCGTCAGACGGGCCGCTGTCAACGTGGACGCCCCAGGTCAGCGCCGCGTCGGCACCGAAGCCCGACGCCGTGCACGCCGACGTTGACACGGCCGACCGCCTGTCGACCGCCGAGGCCAACCGCGTGATCGAGGAGTGCTGGCGCAAGGGCCTGAGCACCCGCGAGGCAGCCGGACCGTCAACCCGCTCGCACGAGACCGTCAACCGCCGCTACAAGGCCCTGGAAGCCCAGTACGGCACCCAGCCGATGAAGGGCCAGACGACGATCGACGGTGAGGCCGCGTGATCGCCCTCGCCTACCTCGCCACCGTCGCGGTCGCCCTCACGGTCCTCGCGCTCGTTCTCCGGACACGACCGGTCCCGGCCCCGCCGGAAGCGCCGGCGCCCGCACCGGCCGCGCTCCCCGCCACGGCCGCGCCGGAGCTCCGGCTGATCCTCGCCGCGGCTGCCCAGCTCGCCGCCCGACTCGACACCGCCGCATAGGAGGCCGACATGCCGACCGCCACCACCCCGCCCCGCGGCGAGTGCTCGCAGTGCTGGTTCCACGCCTACGCCTCCCGGCAGGCACACGCCGGGCTCGGCCCGCGTGAGGACTGCCCGGCCTGCGTCGACCACATGGTCAACGGCCACCCCGTCCACCTGATCGCCAAGTAGCCACCAATCACCCGCCGGGGCCGCGCACGTCGCGGCCCCGGCCCACCGGAGGGAACACGACCATGACCGAGCCCAAGACCCCCGCCCAGCTCGCCGACGACGCCGCCGAAGCGATCCGCGCCCTCAACCACGCCACCCTGTCCAGCCGCCCCGGCTGGGAGTACCCCGGCGACGCGTACAGCGTGGTCGGCAACCTGGGCACGCTCGTGATGCGCCTGCCGCAGGCGCTCGAACAGCTCACGGAGTTCGTAGGGCGGCTGCACGCGGACGGCCACGTCAAGGCCGACGCAGGCGGCACCCTCGAACGGATCTACAACCTCAACGCAGCCATGGGCGATGCGACGGACGCCGCCACCAAGCTCCGGTCCGCCCTCGACGAGATGCACGCGGCACTGTCCCCGCTCGCCTACCAGGACTGACCGCACGTCAAAGCCCCGCCGGATCACCGGCGGGGCTTTCCTCGGCCCTTCAAGTCACACCAGCCACTTAGGGCATTGGGCGAGCCGGGGGAACCTCCCGCCCTATCAGTGCCAGGATCACCACACACAACCCCAGACATGGCACGACCCCGGCTGTAGGAGGCCGGGGCCGCCGCCCCAATCTCGCGCCGTGCGCTACGGCGAGACAGGAACGTTGCTCAGTGACGAGCGTACAGAGCGATACCTCCGCCACACCATCACGCGGCCCCCAGTGCAACGGCCCCGGCTGCGGCAAGCCGATCTTGCACATCCCCGGCAAGGGCCGCCCCAAGATCTACTGCTCCGACGCCTGCCGTAAGCGGGCAAAGCGGGCAATTGCCCGCAACGCCGAAACCACCACAAACGGTGCGGGGCAGTCCCGGCCCGAGCAAAAAACGGACGCGGGCTTTAGTAGTAAGGGAAAATCTCCGTCCACCGCAGGTCAGAGGTGGTGCGCGACCACAGCGGACGGTCCGGACGCTGGAGAGTCTGAGAGGGCGCAGCGCCTCTCAGAACAGGAACCCGCACGGACCGCGAAGCAGGACCCTCGGGACGAGCGATTCGCGCGGCGCGACGCGCACCAGACCGTGGCGGTCGGGGAGGCGTTCAAGGCGTGCGGCTACCGGCTGACCGCCGGGGTCGCTGAGCTGCTGTGGAAGCCGGGCGAGGCAACGTTCGGCAAGACGTGCCGCTGCAACAACGTCCACGTCTGCCCGTGGTGCATGAGCCGCATCCTCGCCGTACGGGGCTCCAACATTCAGCTCGCCGCCGACGGCCTGGCGGACGCCGGGTACGGGCTGCACCTCGGCACGAACACGCTGCGGCACTTCGAGCGGATGGCGTTCGGCACGGTCCGCAAGGGGATGCGCTTCGGCCTGGTCGCGGTCCTGCACGACGGCTGGGCAGGCGCGTATGGGTCGGCCGGTCGCCGCTGGCGCACGCTGCGGGACGACTTCGGAATCGTCGGCTATGAGCGGGCCTTCGAGGACACGTTCGGTTGGGGTTCGGGCTTCCACCTGCACTGGCACACCATGTGGGTCACGCAGGAGGTGTTCGACGCGGAGACGCAGGCGGCCTTTCGCGACGCGCTGGCCGACGCGTGGGCGGACGCTGTTGAGGCGGCGGGCGGCTACAAGGTCAGCCAGACGTGCGACCGACCCGGGTGCTTCTGCGGCGGCAAGGGCCACGGCTTCGACCTGCGCCCGCTGAACAAGGGCGAGGAGGGGCAGGCGGCCCGCTACCTGTACAAGGACGGCGACAAGGCCAAGGGCGGCGTGGCCAAGATCGGGCTGGAGTTGGCGGGTCAGAACTTCAAGGCCGGTCAGCAGGAGGGCCGGATGGGGCCGCTCGACCTGGGTGACGCGGCAGCGGCCGAGCTGCTGCGGCTCGGCAGGCCGGGGCCGCTCGTGGAGAAGTACCGCGAGCGGGAGTTTGGCGTCTTCCAGGTGCGCAAGCACTACCGGACGCAGAACCTGAACAAGCTGATCAAGGCGCTCGGCATTGCGCAGGACACCCGGACTGAGGAGCAGATCACCGACGACACCGAGGGCCTGACGGCCATCGCGGTCATCCCGGCCGCGATCTGGTACCGGCACATCGCCCGGCGCCCGGGTCGGCGGCTCGACCTCATCAAGGTCGCGGAGGCGTACGGCCTGCCGGGCGTCCGGCAGCTGGTCGAGTCGTGGGGCCTGGTGTGGGGCAAAGACGTTCTCGACCCGCCGACCCCGGCCGCGCCCGCCGCGCCGGGCGACCTCGACGCCGACCAGCTCGGGTTCGAGGTCATGTCGGAGGAAGAGGCGAAGTTCCGCGATGCGCGCCGCGCCGCCAACGCGGCACGCAAGGACGAGCTGGCCGCCGCGCTTCACCGCTTCCGGAACCCGAACGAGCCGATCCGAACCAAGGTCAGCCTCAAGAAGCCGATCCGCGCCAAGCGCCCTCCGGCCGCGTAGGCCGGACGCGAACTGACCCCAGTTCGCACTAACTTGCTGTCGGCTCCTGACGACCCAGAACGCCCCGCCTGCCATCGGCCGGCGGGGCGTTCGGCCGTCCCCGGCCGGACGGTTACTGACGTCAGTAACCCACAACTCGCTGCACCCGGTTACTGCCCCCCGGCGGGGTTCCCGGGACGGGGAACCCCCTTTGTCCTCACCCGAGATCTGCCGGACAGGCTTGCCCTACAACTTGCCGTACAACGTGCCCTTCAACTTGCCCTACAACTGGCCCTACGGCTTGCCGTACAACTTGCCTCCAGCCGACGCCGACGTGGTCTCCGACGTGCGAGTCAAGGGGGTCCGGCCGCGCCGACTACTTCCCTACGGCGCCCCTTCCGGCGTCGCGGCTGTGCCCGGCCCGAGGTTCCGCCGGCCTTTCCGGTCGACGACGTCCCGGTGCTCGACTTCCCCCAGGAGTGCGTCGGGCTCGATGCGTTCGGCGGGGAGAAGCCGCGGTGCGGTGTCCGTCGACGGCGTGCTCCTGGTGGTGCTCGGACCGGTGCCCAGCGGGCGGCGCATCGTGCTCATGGCGGCAGTCTGCCGCCGCGCCAGCGCAGCATTTGCACGCCCCGTATCGACGCCGGAGGTGGGGCTTCCTTGATCCCGCGCTGGTCAGACCTACGTCGATTCGTAATGCCTGAGCTGTGCCCGTATCGATCTTGTCGGGGCTGGGCATGCGGAAGGGCCCGCACCGATCGGTGCGGGCCCCTCGTGGCTGGGTGCTACTTCTTCGGCTTGTTGCCCTGGTCGCCGCCGTGCACGGTCCCGTTCACCGTGCCGCCGGACACGCCGTAGCTGTTGCCCGCGACGATCGAGCCGCCGAAGGTGACGCCGGACTCCTCCGCAGCCTTCACGAGCGCGTCCGCGTCGCTGCTGTCGACCTGGTTGCCACCGAAGTTGAAGACGGCCATGACGGTTCCTCCTGGGTGTGGGTGGTGCCGGGTGGTGGTGGTCGGTGCTGCTCAGACGCCGATGTGACGGCGGCCGGAGTCGTACATGCGCCGGACGCTCGACTGCTTCTCGGGGTCGTCGTAGATGGCGGCCGCGATCTGGCGCCACGACATGGCGTAGTGGTCCCGGAGCTGCACGACCTGGACGGCGGCGCGACGCTCCAACAGCCGGGCGAGACCGGCGGTGTGCGTGACGGCCTGCAGGGCGTAGTCCGGCCCGTACCTCTCGGGCTCGCCCGTCGCGCCGAGGGCTTCCAGCGCGAAGGAGAGCTGGTCGGTCTCGACCGAGCGAGCGAGGTAGCCGTTCGGGTCGTCGCCCGGCTCCCAGGTGATCTCAGCCGATCCGCCGCTGGTCTTCGTGATCCGCACAGCCATGGGTGATCCCTCCCGATTCGGGGTGTGTGCTTTGTGCACACCAAGAGACTGGCACAGGGTGTGCGCATTGCGCAAGGGTCGACTTGTTGGGAATGCCTAGGTGTGTGATCTGTGGTGGTTTGTACGGCCGTTGGGTCGTGATGCAAAGGTGTGGGCGATCGGGCCGTGCGAGTGCTGCGGGCGAAAGTGCCAGAGGTGTACGGCGGTCGGGCTCGTGCTCCTGGTCGTCGTCGGCGTACGTGAAGTCGGTGACGTACGGCGGCGGTCGATGACGTACGCGGCGAAGCAGGCCGGGGCCGACCGGACGGAAGTGCCGGCGCTTTCGGCGGCCCGCGTACGGTCGGCGGCATGAAGCGAGAGACCCCAAGGGACGGCGACGGCAACAAGGTGTGCGCCTGGTGCGGCGGCGAGATCCGGCAGTCGGGCGTCGGCCGGAGCAAGGACTACTGCTCGCGCACCCACCGCGAGTACGCGTACCGGGCCCGCCGTGAAGCGGAGCTGCGGATCGTCGCCTACTCGCGCGGCAGGGCCGACGCACGCACCGTTTCGTCAACTGACGGAAGTCGGACGGGCCCTGTTCCGTCAGTTGACGAAACGGTGTCCGCAGGTCCGGCCCCGGTTCCGGCGCCCGCACCGTCCGGTGACTTCCTGCTCTCGCCGCCCGCCGCGGCTGCCCAGGAGCAGGCGGACCCGGTGCCGCCGAGCGCGTGGCGGGCGGATCCGCCGGCGCCCCGGCGGCGGCTGAGCCGGAACCGGTCGGGCATGAAGTCGTCAGCGATGCCGCTCCCGTTCCTCGAGGACGACGACGGCGGGAGTGGGTCGTCAGCAGCGGACCCGCGCTGAGCGGAGCGCCCCCACGGTCCGCACCACATCGCGGCAGCAGGAGCTCCCCGCGAGCCCAGGACGGGCCGTCAGGTCCCCTCACGCGCCCGTCTGGCGTGACGGCGGGGGAACGGCGCCCCGCCCAACTCCGGGGCCGTCAGACGGCCGTACAGCGCTCCGGACCCCCCTCCCTTCCCGCTGGCCGTCTTTCACCGCCCGTCCGGTCCGCAGACGCCGTGCGAGTAGGCCACGGAGGATTACGGGCCCTAGGCGCTTCGTTGGGCCCCGCGGGACGGCTTCCGGCACTCCTCCCCCGAGGGCCGTCCGGGGCCGCCTGCGGGTACGTTCGGGAGTTGGCACGACGAAGCCCCCCGCCGAGTTCGGATCGGCGGGGGGCTTCGGTGTGAGCTGGGTCGGTCAGCTCTGGTGCACGCGCCAGCGGCCGGCGGGCGCGACGGACTCCCCTACCTCGACCGTGTCGCCCTGCGCGTCCACGTAGACGTTCCGGCTCAGCAGGACCGGTGCGCCGGGGGTCACCCCGAGCAGGCTCGCGTGCTCCGGGCTGGCGGCGTCGGCGGTGGATGCCTCTTCGGAGGCCACGGCGCGGCGGCCGGTGGCGGCCTCGATGGCGGACGGGGTGCCGCCCACGATCCGCTCCCGCAGCAGTAGGGCGGGCACGGCCTCCGCGAGTTCGGCGGCGAACCAGCTCGTGCTGGCGCTGACCGGTTCGGCGTCGGCGTTGTGCGTGACCCGCTGGCGACGCAGAGCCTGGCCGTCGCCCTCGACACCCAGGAGGTCCGCCACCCACTCCGGAGGGGCGGTCAGCTCCGCGTTCGTGATGACCGCGTACTCGCCGTCGGCGTAGATCCGTCCGGTCGTGAGCGCGGACTCCAGCCGGTCGGCTGCCGTGCGGTGCAGGGTCCGGCGCGTGCTGACGGTGGTGGCCGCGCCCTGGCGGGCCTCCGCGAGCCCCTCCGCCTTCAGCGTGCGGTGGACCTTTTGCGCGGTCGCGGTGGAGATGCCGTACTCCGCCGCGAGCTCGCGCACGGACGGCAGCGCGTCGCCGTGCGATAGCTCGCCGCTGACGATCTTCGACTTCAGGGCGGCGACGACTTGGAGGTACGGGGGTGTGCGTTCCAGGGAGGACATGGCGGGCTCCTTCGGGTGGGTGAACGGTGCGGCGATCTAGCACAGCATCCCAAGCAGTGGTCTAACACAGTGTATGGCTTGACACAGCAACTGTGCTACCACAGTATGGATGTTGTTCGGCGGTTCCTCCCGAGGGGCCGCCGAACGGCTCGAAAATCCGGGGCCCTCGCGCGCGTACGCGTAGGGGCCCCACCCCGGAAACCACCGCAACACCGAAACCCGCAGGTCACACGCTTGCGGGGGCGCAACCGCCCGCAAGGGAGGTTGCGGTCCGGGGGTTGCGGGCTCAACCGCCACAAACCAGGCGGGCCGGAACGCCGCGCGAACGGCAATCCCGGCCCTGATCCACGACCACTGAAGGAGCGACTCGTGGACTACGCAGCAGCATGGAACAAGATCGGCACCGGCACCAAAGCGACCCTCGGGTTCTCGACGGACCGGATCAACAAGGCGACGGCCGCCACGGGCCGCGGTCTCGACACCGCCGCCCTGGCCTGTGCCCCGTTCGCGCACCGCTGGGACGCCGAGGCGGACCGCCGGATGGCGCTCCGGACCCCGGAGAACCTGAAGGCGCTCATCGCCGCTCAGCGCCAGAACACGTCGGCGCGGTCGACGGCGGCCACGGCCAAGAGTCAGCGGCAGGCGGCGCGTAAGACGTCGTCGGTGCTCAGCGGTGCCCGGCGGGCGGCGCGGACGGCGGACAAGGCCGCGAGTGCCCACGCCAAGACGGCGCGCGTCGACCTGAAGGCGGCGCGGAAGAACTACCCGGACACGCTGGCCC
>NZ_JBWKAW010000073.1:0-10254 GCF_056437345.1 Kitasatospora sp. NPDC042419 | reverse complement strand
GCAGGTCGTGGACGCCCCGGCGGACCACCTCGTGGTCGTCCAGCAGGAACACCTTCACCGGGCCGTGCGCCCCAGCCGCAGGACTCTCCGTCATCACCACTCCAACCCCGTGGGCCCGCCCTGGCGGCAGGTCGTGTGAACCTCCGCGAAGTCTGGCGTGACCGGGGGTGGTTCCGATCGGGCCGGACGGCCCTACTTCGCCCAGGTGCCGGGAGCGGCAAGGGGGTTGAGGCGAGGAGCACGGGCCGTCCGGACGAGCAGGAGAGCTTCTGTCGGGCGTACTCGGCGAGTTCCGAAAGGGCAGTCGCCGGCGCCGGAGGGGGCCGTGGTGTCGCCTCCGGTCAGTCGTGGTGGCTGTCGCGCGGCGCGCGGCCGCTCCACACGGGCTCCAGCCGGGCCCAGGACCGCGTCCACGCCCGGTCGGCCCGACGGTCGAGGGCACTCAGCCTTGCGCAGAGCCCCGCAGCGGCGAGAGCACTGAGCAGGCCGAAGAGGAACAGGCCCAGGCACACGGCCTCGGCCACGAGGTCGGCGGTGCTCGGGGGCGCGGCGGTCGGGTGGCCGCTCCGGTCGACCCAGATCCCGATGGTGGCGCCGGGCTCGGTGTTCCGGGGGACGTCGACGATGCCGGTGTTGCTCCGGCCGGTGGGGTAGTCCCACACGGCGTCCGCGCGGTAGGAGGTCTTCCCCCAGACGACGGTGGTCTCCGCCTTCCGGACGGAGCCCTCCACCAGGGCCTCGACGTGGTGCAGGCGCGCGGTCGTGACCGCGGCCTGCTGCTGTTCGGCGGCGAGGCGGGCGACGGAGGCTCCGGCCCCGAGAAGTCCTGCGAGCACGATCCCGAGAGCGGTGAGGACCACGGCGCGGCTCCGGGCCCGGTCGAGGGCCCGGCCGAGGGGATTGCGCTCCCGGCCGAGGGTGCGGCGCAGGTGGCCGCACGGCGGCGCGGGCGGGCCCTCGGGTCGTTGGGTGCTGTTCATGGGCGGTACTCCTTGTCGCTGCTCGGACGGGAGGTGGCGAGGGGCGTGCCCGGCTCACGGGTGGGGCACCACGACGACCGGGGCGGTGCAGTGGTGCAGAACGGCGTGGGTCACCGGACCGAGGCGCGGCCCCAGGCGGTGTCGGCGCTCCCGCCGGCCGACGACGACCAGGTCGGCGTGGATCGAAGCCTCCAGCAGGGCCTGGGCTCCGCCGCCGAGGCGGACGTCCTCGACGATGTCCACGTCCGGGTGCTTCGCCCGCAGGGCGATGAGGGCCGGGGCCACCAGGGTCGCCTCGGTGGACTCCTGTTCCGCGAGGTAGGACTGAGGCGGTATCAGGCCCGCGAGTGCCCAGGCGGGCGGCAGGCTCCAGCCGTGGACGGCGCGCAGCCGGCAGCCGCGCAGCTCCGCCTCGGCGGCGGCGAATTCGAGGACGGCGTCGCTGGGTTCACGCGCGTCGAGACCGACCAGCACCTCGCGGGCGGCCACGGCGGTCGCGGGTCGCTCTGCGGACACGTGTCCGGATCGGACCAGCACCGTGGGGACGGGCGTGCTCGCCGTCACCGCGAGTCCCACCGAGCCGACCAGGAGGCCGGCGAACCCGCCGAGTCCGCGGGACCCGAGCACCAGTAGTTCCTGCCCCTTCGCCGCGGCCAGCAGCCCGTCGACGGGGTCGTCCGAGAGCACCGCGGTCTCCACCGGCAGGTCGGGCCGGTCGCGCCGGATCCGGTCGGCGATGCCGCGGAGCGCGTCCAAGGCCCTCGGCCGCAGGTCGCCGGACCACGAGGCGGCCTCGTCCCCCGCGTCGAGCCAGGGCCAGGCATGCAGGAGCCGGAGCACGGAGCCCCGGCGGCAGGCCTCCGCGGCCGCCCACAGGGCCGCGGCCTCGCTCTGCGGCGATCCGTCGATTCCGGCGAGGACAAAGCGGGTCATCGTGGCTTCCCTTCGAGACGCCGAGGACTCGGGCCGGGGCGATCCGGCGCCGGGGCGTGCGATCGAATCTCCCGTCCGGACGCCGGGTACGAGAAGGGACCGAAGGACCCGGCGGTGGGCCGGTGGTCCCGGTCGAGCCGGTCCCGGCCGGCACCGGAGCACCCGCCCTCGTACGGTTCGCGCACGTGCCGACTGCGCCGGGCAGGGGCCCGCGCAGCGGTCCCGGTCCGGGCCCGGGACCCCCGGCCGGGTGGACAGGGACCGCAGGCACGGGGGAAGGGGACCGTCGGCCCCTCGGACGGACCGGCCCGGCGAACCGAGGATCTTCCACAGCGAGCGGTGGGCAAGGCCACCCCCGCCACGGACCTCCACTCCGATCGAGGAGCACCCTCATGTCCGCACCCGACCGCAGGAACCGACGGGCCGCCGCGGCTGCCCGGAGACAGCGCAGAACCGACACACGCTTCGGGCTTCCCGCCGCGACCGCCCTGGTCGTCGGCAGCATCATCGGGACCGGGGTGTTCGCCCTGCCGTCCGCGCTCGCACCCTACGGGCCGATCGCCCTGGTGGCGTTCGTCGCCGTGACCGTCGGCGCCCTGGCACTGGCGGTGGTGTTCGGGCGCCTGTCCGAGCGGGTGCCGGGCAGCGGCGGCCCGTACGTCTACGCCCGGGAGGCGTTCGGCGAGTCCGCCGGGTTCCTGACCGCCTGGTCGTACTGGATCACCGCCTGGGCCGGCAACGCGGCCATCGTGGTGGCGTGGGTCGGCTACGTCGAGGTGTTCGTCAACAAGGGCCACCACACCTGGGCGTCGATCACGATCGCGCTGGCCGGACTCTGGCTGCCCGCGGTCGTCAACCTGACGGGCGTGCGGAGCATCGGTGCCTTCCAGGTGGTCACCACCGTCCTGAAGTTCCTGCCACTGGGCTTCATGGCCACGGCCGGACTGCTGTTCGTCAAGTCCGGCAACTTCGGGGCGTTCAACGCGAGCGGGGGATCGGCCGTCGGCGCCGTCTCGGCGGCCGGCGCCATCGCCCTGTTCAGCTACATCGGCCTGGAGACCGCTTCGGTCGCCGCCGGCCGGGTCCGTGACCCGAAGCGCAACGTGCCCCGGGCGACCGTGTACGGCACCCTGGCCTGCGCCGCGATCTACCTGCTCGGCACCCTCTCCGTGTTCGGCACCGTCCCGCACGTCCGACTCGCCGCCTCCACAGCTCCGTTCACCGAAGCGTTCAACACCATCGCCGGCGGCACCTGGGCCGGGAACCTGGTCGCCGCCGCCGCGATCGTCTCCGGCCTCGGGGCACTCAACGGCTGGACGCTGATCTGCGCCGAGATGCCGCTCGCCGCGGCCCGGGACGGACTGTTCCCGTCGGCCTTCGCCAAGGTCAGGGGCCGCGGCGAAGTACCCGTCTTCGGCGTCGTCTCGGCCACCGTGCTCGCCTCGCTGCTCACCGTGGTCAGCTACACCCGGTTCACCAAGGTCTTCACCGAGATCGTGCTGCTGAGCGTGCTGACCGCCGTCATCCCGTACCTGGTGTCCGCGGCCGCCCAGCTGTTCTGGCTGGTGCGGCAAGGCCGCGCGGAGCTCGACCGGAGGCGCTTCGCCCGTGACGTCGTCGTCACCGGCCTCGCCCTGGCGTTCTCCTACTGGTCCATCCAGGGCAGTGGCTACCAGACCGTCTACTACGGCCTGTTCACCATCCTGCTCGGCATTCCGGTCTACATCTGGCTCAAGCGGGAGCGGAGCGGGAACGCCACCGATCCGGCGGCGTCCTCCGACGTGACCGCGGCCGGCCACCCCGTGCCGCCGGCCCAGACCGCCGGCCCGGCCCGCACCGTCGGCATCCCGACGATCATCCTCCGCGCGCTGCGCCCACGGCACGAGCACTGACAACCGCGTCCACACACCGAGAACAAGGAGCACCCCAGATGAGCACCCTGCGTGTCGACTCCGAAGCGGGCCGCCTGCGCCAGGTCATCCTGCACCGGCCCGGCCTCGAACTCGCCCGGCTCACCCCCCGCAACGCCGAGGAACTGCTCTTCGACGACATCCTGTGGGCCAAGCGCGCCCGCGAGGAGCACGACGCCTTCGCCCAGGTGCTGCGCGACCACGGAGTACGCGTCCACCACTACGCCGACCTGCTCGGCGAGACCCTCGACCTGCCGCCCGCCCGGGCCTGGCTGCTCGGACAGATCGTCACCGAGGCCACGGTCGGCCCCGCCCTGGTCGACCCGGTCCGGGCGCTGTGCGAGGACCTCGACGGCCCGACTCTCGCCGAGTACCTGATCGGCGGGGTCCTCAAGGACGACCTGCCGCTGGAGAGCCCGCACAGCTTGGTCTGGAGCACGCTGGGGGACCAGGACTTCGCCCTGCCGCCGCTGCCCAACCACCTCTTCCCCCGCGACAACTCCTGCTGGATCGGCGGCCGGTACAGCCTCAACCCGATGGCGCGCCCGGCCCGCCGCCGCGAGACCCTGCACACCGCGGCGATCTACCGCTTCCACCCGCTGTTCGCCGAGACCGCGCCCCCGCTGCTGGACGGAACCGTCCCGAACCCGGGCACCACCCTGGAGGGTGGCGACGTGCACGTGGTCGGCGAGGGCGTGGTCATGGTCGGCATGAGCGAGCGCACCACCCCGCAGGCTGTGGAGACCCTCGCCCAGCGGCTGTTCCAGTACGGCACCGCGCGGCGGCTGATCGCCGTCCGGCTGCCCGAGAGCCGCGCCTTCATGCACCTCGACACCGTCCTGACGATGATCGACCGGGACACCTTCGCCCTCTACCCCGGTCTCGCCGACCAGTTGCGCTCCTGGACCCTCTCACCCGCCCCCGGGCGGCCCGCCGGCCTCGACGTCCGCCGTGACACCGACCTCGCCGCATCACTCGCCGAGGGCCTCGGCCTGGACAAGGTGCGCTTCCTCTCACCCGCGCAGGACCTGCGCGCCGCAGAACGCGAACAGTGGGACGACGGCAGCAACTTCCTCGCCCTCGAACCCGGTGTCGTCGTCGGATACGAGCGCAACACCATGACCAACACCTACCTGCGCAAGCAGGGCATCGAGATCGTCACCATCGCCGGATCCGAGCTCGGCCGGGGCCGCGGCGGCCCGCGCTGCATGAGCTGCCCCATCCAGCGCGACCCCGCCAACTGAAACCACGAGGAGGAGAACGACATGACCATCACCCTGCGCGGCCGCCACTACCTGGACGAACTCGACTTCACCCCCGCCGAGATCCACCACCTGCTCGACCTCGCCGCCGAACTGAAGGCCGCGAGGCGGGCCGGCACCGAGACGGCCCAGCTCACCGGTCGCCGCCTCGCGCTGATCTTCGAGAAGAACTCCACCCGCACCCGCTGCGCCTTCGAGGTCGCCGCCGCCGACCAGGGAGCCGGCACCACCTACCTCGGCCCCGACAGCTCCCACGTCGGCCACAAGGAGAGCGTCGCCGACACCGCCCGCGTCCTCGGCCGGATGTACGACGGCATCCAGTACCGCGGCTTCGACCAGGACACCGTCGTCGAACTCGCCCGCGACGCCGGCGTCCCGGTCTACAACGGCCTCACCGACGCCTGCCACCCCACCCAGAGCCTGTGCGACGTCTTCACGATGCGCGAGCACAGCCGCCGGCCGTTGGAGGAGATCTCCTTCTGCTACCTCGGCGACGCCCGCAACAACACGGCCAACTCGCTGATGACGATGGGCAGCCTGCTGGGCATGGACGTCCGGATCGCCGCGCCGCGCGCGCTCTGGCCGGAGCCGGAGCGGGTCGCCGCGTGCCGGGCGCTCGCGCTGGACAGCGGGGCCCGCCTGACCGTCACCGAGGACGTGGCGCAGGCCGTGCGCGGCGCCGACTACCTCTACACCGACGTGTGGGTCTCGATGGGCGAGGACCACGACCACTGGCCCGACCGCATCGCGCAGCTGATGCCGTACCAGGTCAACGCCAAGACCCTCGCCGCCACGGGCAACCCGGACACGGCCTTCCTGCACTGCCTGCCCGCCCTGCACGACACCCGCACCGACCTCGGCGCCGAACTCGCCGCCGGCCACGGCCTCGACGGGCTCGAAGTCACCGACGAGGTCTTCGAGTCGCCCGCCTCGCTGGTGTTCGACCAGGCCGAGAACCGCATGCACACCATCAAGGCGATCCTGGTCGCCACTCTGGGACGGGACTGACCGTGCGCATCGTCGTCGCCCTCGGCGGGAACGCCCTGCTCCGGCGGGGCGAACACCCGGACGCCGAAGTCCAGTCGCACCACGTCCACCAGGCCGCCCGCTCGCTCGCCGAACTCGTCGAGGCCGGGCACGAGGTGGTGATCACGCACGGCAACGGCCCGCAGATCGGCCTGCTCGCCGTGGAGAGCGAGACCGACCCGGCGCTCACCGTGCCGTACCCGCTGGACGTGCTCGGTGCCCAGACCCAGGGCATGATCGGCACCCTGCTCGCCCGGGACCTGATGAACCGGCTCCCCGGACGGGAGGTCGCCGCCCTCGTCACCCACACCCAGGTCGACCCGGGCGACCCCGCGTTCGCCCGCCCCACCAAGTTCATCGGCCAGCAGCTCGGCGCGCAGAAGGCGCAGGGGCTGGAGCGTGAACGGGGCTGGACCACCGCGCAGGACGGCGCGCACCGGCGCCGCGTCGTTCCCTCCCCCGAACCCCGGGTGGTGCTCGAAGCACCCGTCGTCCGCCGGCTGCTGGCCGACGGAGCGGTCGTGATCTGTGCGGGCGGAGGGGGAGTCCCGGTCGTCCGCGACCGCGACACCGGGCTGCTCCGGGGGGTCGAGGCCGTCGTCGACAAGGACCTCACGGCCGCCCTCCTCGCCGAGCAACTGGACGCCGACGCCCTGGTGATCCTGACCGACGTCACGCACGTGTTCACCCACTACGGCACCGCCGACCCCGGCCCACTGGTGACCACCACGCCCGAGCGGTTGCGCGCGCTGGACCTGCCCGAAGGCTCCATGCGGCCCAAGGCCGAGGCCGCGGCCGCGTTCGCCGAACGGACCGGTGGCCTGGCCGCCATCGGCCCGCTCGACGACGCCCTCGGCACCGTCCTCGGCACGACCGGAACCACCGTCCGCGCGGCCTCGAACGGTGGAGGGAAGGGCCTCAGGGCCCCGGCCGCGGGACGTCCGGCCGACGACGGCGCCTCCCGGCGCCCGGCAGTCTGAAACCCCGTCCGAAAGGCAGGACCCCCCGATGAACCGTCCGCACGCGTCGATCACTCACGAGATCCAGGTGGAGACCCGCGGCGAGGTGTCCCTCGCGGCGCCGGACTACGCGAAGGCGAAGCTGCTGGCCGTGGTCGAGCGGCTGCACGAGCCGGTACTCGCGGCCCGGGTGAAGCTCACCCAGGAGAGCAACCACGCCGTCGTCAAGCCCGCCGTCGCCCAGGCCGTGGTGGACCTCAACGGCCGCCCGGTCCGGGCGCACGTGGCGGCCCCGACCATGCAGGAGGCCGTCGACCTGCTCCAGGACCGGCTGAACTCCCGACTCGCCCGGGTGCGCAGGCACCGCGACGCCCATCGTCACCGTGCCGCGGCCGGCCCCGGCGCGTGGGACGACGACGTGGCCCGCGCGCACCGCCCGCATCGGCGCGTCCTGGCGCCGGAGGAGCGGAGCATCGTGCGGCACAAGTCCTACAGCCTCCCCCGTCAGACCGCCGGGGCCACGGTGTTCGAGATGGAGGCCATGGACTACGACTTCCACCTGTTCACCGACGCCGCCAGCGGCTGCGACAGCGTCGTCTACCGAGACGAGCGTGCCGGGGGCCACCGTCAGGCCACCGCAGGGCCCGCCGGTGAGCCGGAACCGGGACTCACCGTGAGCACCGCCGGGGTTCCG
This sequence comes from Kitasatospora sp. NPDC042419, assembly GCF_056437345.1. NCBI lineage: Bacteria > Bacillati > Actinomycetota > Actinomycetes > Kitasatosporales > Streptomycetaceae > Kitasatospora > Kitasatospora sp. NPDC042419. The sequence continues at coordinate 2,490 of NZ_JBWKAW010000073.1, read as the reverse complement.
GAACTGCCGATGGCCGAGGCGGTCTCGAAACTCGACCTCACCGGGCTGCCGTTCGTCTTCTTCACCGACGCCGCCACCGGCCGGGGCAACGTCCTGTACCACCGCTACGACGGCCACTACGGCCTCATCACACCTGCGCAGTAGCGGAACAGGACGAGCCGGGCGGAGAACGCGAACCGGAGACGGGTGAGCCCGCCTCCGGTTCCGCGACCACCGCGACATCCGGGAAGCTCGGGCAGGGGAGGAACGCAAGGGCTCGCGACCGGGCGTCCAGCGCGAACCACTGCCAGCCGGCGCACCGGTCGGGCTCCATGTTGGTGACCTCGCCCGTCCACTGGGTGGCTTCGAAGAAGAGGGCGGTGCGGGCGTCGTCGGTGCGGTGGTGCATGACGTGGACGAGGCGCAGCGCGGTCGGGTCGGTGGTGATGCCGGGTCTCCTCGGTGGGCTCCCGGGCGGCGCCGGTGCCGGCGCTCTCGCCGGGGGCGAGGTGGCCGGCGGGCAGGTATCAGGCGCCGTCGGCGAAGCCGATGTTCTGGCGTCGGCCCAGGAGGATCCATGCAGGAGCTGGGGGCCTTGCAACCGCCGCACGCCGATTTGGTGAGCGCGCCGGTGAACAGGTCCAGCTCGTTCGGGCCCTTGTTCATCGTGATGGTGCCGTCGGGGGCGGTGGTGGCGAAATGCAGGTCGGTGTCGGACAGGAAGGAGCAGACGTAGGAGCGACCGTCGGGAAAAATGCTGAAGCGGTCCAAGGTGCGGCCGATGCATCCGCGGTAGCCCTCCTGCTCGAAGCGGGGCATCTCGGAGCGGCGGGCGAAGGTGGGCTGGTACCGGACCCGGATGCGGTGGTCGGCTGCGACCGCGGGGAGCCGGTCGGTGAAGTCCAGCCACTCGCGGGGGCGCATGACCGCCTTGGCACCGCCGCTGCCTGCGGCGCCTCTGCAGATCATTCTGGAATGATGAGTCACTGGAACTCATTGGGGACCTGACCGGTCCTCTCCATCCACACTGCGTCCCCCGGCCAACCGCCCTACTGTCTCGTCGATGTCCTCGCCGTTCTTCTCCGTATCCTCCATGTAGAGCCGCGTCCATGCCACGGATCCGGCGTGAATGCCCATGACAGTCACCCCTCTCATGTCGAGAGGGGACCCGTCCAGCCGGGTTCCATGCCAGTGCCACTCGGCCCACTCAACGCTCTTGGTCACGGCCGTCTCCAGCAGTTCAGCCTGGATGTCGGGCACCTCGTGAAAGAACACGGACCAGTTCTTCCCCACCTGCGCCCGGCCGTTGAACGCCCGGGCCGGGTGGGCAGGTTGCGCGCTCTGGTAGTCGAAGGCAAAGCATGACGTGAACGCGTCCAGATCGTGCGCGTTGATCGCCTGACGAAGCCGCTCAGCCAGCACTGCCGTCTCCCTTGCCCAGTCGCCCTGACAAAGACAGGCCACTACGCCCGTGGTGTCAAGTCTCGGGGCCGCCCGGACCAGCCGCCATCGCAGTGCGCCATTGGCGGGACCGACGGGTCCCGATCTCCTTGCAGAGTGAGTTCGATTCAGACGCTCGGCAGTTGGGGTGTCGGAGCGGCAGAGTTCCGTGCGTGTCGGATGATCTTGTACCTGATGACCTGCGGGAGTGGGTGGCTCCGCTACTGCCTCCGCGTCCGCCGCCGGCATCGCCACCCCGGGCGGCGGCCGACGACCGAGCCGCGCTTCGCTCGGCTGCCCCGTCCCCCGGCGCGGCGGTACCGGGCGCGACCCGGCAGGCTCACGCGCGCCGAGCTTCAGCGAACCGTGCTGACAGGCAAGGGCACCAGGTCGTGCCTGGCTGGACAGCATGGTCTCCTGCGGGAACTCCACGCGGCCAGATCGACCGAGCCCGTTCATCGCCCGGACAGGCAGGCAGACCGCCCCCGGTCCGTCAGTGGGTGGCCGCCCAGAACGCGGCGGCCACCAGGACTGCCGCCGTGGCGGTGAAGAGGACGACGCAGAAACGGACGTAGCACTGGATGACTGGTGGGAGGCGGCTTGCTGCGCCATTCCACGTAGCCGCGCTTGCTCTCGCTTCGTCCGGCGGGGTCCCCGCAGGGCGGTTGGCGGAACACCGCCAGCGCGGCAGGAAGGAGTAGCCCACACCTGACAGTCGCATCGGCGGTTCGGCTGGCCGCCAGGACACGACCTAGTGGATCACTCCGATGGTCTGGAGGATTTGAACGACTGACGCCCCAACGCCGGTGGCAGCGGCCACATTCGACAGCGTGAATCTGTGAGGGCGGCCGCCCTGGTTGGGCACGGCGGTGGAGCCGACGCCCGCAAGACTTCGCCCTCGCCGGACCCGAGACGTGACATGAGAACCAGCACCCGGCCCACGGCCGCAGACGGAGCGGGGGGGGGGGGGGGGGGGGCCCCCCCCGCCCCCCCCCCGGCCGCGGGGGTGCTCGTCCGCCGTGCGCTGCAAAGGGACCCCCCGCAGCCCGAGCGCCGCGGGCGGGCTGCAGG
>NZ_JBWKAW010000072.1:0-10921 GCF_056437345.1 Kitasatospora sp. NPDC042419 | reverse complement strand
GGCCGCCTGTGAGGCCGAGAACATCCGGGCTCGTCTGATCCCGGTGGACTACGCCTCGCACTCGGCGCACATGGACGCGGTCCGTGAGGAGGTCGTGGCGCTGTCGGTGGCCACGACGCCGCGGCCGGGTCGGGTGGCGATGTACTCGACGGTGACCGGCGAAGCGGTCGCCGACCACCGGACACTCGCGGGTTCGTACTGGTTCGACAATCTGCGGGGCACGGTCCGTCTGGACACGGCGGTGCGGGCGGCGGTGGCGGACGGGCACACGGTGTTCGTGGAGTGCAGTCCGCATCCCGGCCTGGTCGTCCCGGTCGCGGACCTGCTGGAGGAGCAGGACCTCACCGGCGCGACCGTCCTGGAGACGCTGCGCCGTGGTGAGGGTGGTCCGGAGCGGTTGGTGACGGCGCTGTCCGCCGCCTTCGTCCAGGGCCTGCACGTCGACTGGACCGCCTTGTTGCCGCTGTCGGGCGCCGTCACCAGGCCTCTCGACCTCCCGACCTACGCCTTCCAGCACCGCCGCTACTGGCTCGACCAGGGCGTGCGTGCGGGGGATCCGGCGGGGCTCGGCCTGGCATCCGTCGGCCATCCGCTGCTGGGCGCGGCGGTGCACTCGGCGCACGACGGCAGTGTGCTCTTCACCGGCCGGATCTCGGCCGCGACGCACGCTTGGCTCGCCGACCACGTCGTGCTGGGCGCGGCGATCCTGCCGGGCACGGTCTTCGCCGAGCTGGCCTCCTGGGCCGGTGGCGAGGTCGGCAGTCCGACGGTCGAGGAGCTGACCCTGCACACCCCGCTCGTCCTGCCGGAGGCGGAGGGCGTCCGCCTGCAGGTCGTGGTGGGCGCCCCCGACGCGGCGGGAGCGCGGGCGGTGAGTGTCCACTCGCTGCCGGAGGACGCCCCCGCCGACGAGCCGTGGACCCAGCACGCCGACGGGACGCTGAGGGCCGATGCCCCGGACGCCCCGGAGGGCGGGCTCGGCGGGATCGACCCGGAGGGGGAGAGCTGGCCGCCGGCCGGGGCGGTGGCCCTGGCGGTGGACGGCTTCTACGAGCGGCTGGCGGCCTCCGGGGTCGACTACGGTCCCGCCTTCCGCGGCATGCGGGCGGCGTGGCGGCGCGGCGACGAGCTGTTCGCGGAGGTCGCGCTCGCGGCCGGCCACGAGCGCGACGCGGCCCGGTTCGCCGTGCACCCGGCCCTGCTCGACGCCGGGATCCAGACCTTGCGGGTGGACGCGGACGGCTCCGAGGGCGTGCGGGTGGCCTTCTCGTGGCACGGCGTCCGGTTCTCCGGCGGCGCCGGTCCGACCGGCCTGCGGGTGCGGATCGCCCCGGCGGGCGACGACGCGGTGTCGCTGCGTGTCGCGGACGGTACGGGCCGGACGGTGGCGGTCGTCGAGTCGCTGACGGTGCGCCCGGTCTCGGCGGAGCAGCTGCGGGCGGCCGGGGGCGTGCACCGCGACTCGCTCTTCCGGCTGCGGTGGGCACCTGCCCAGCTCCCCGTCCAGCCTCCCGCCCAGCCGCCGGCCCCGTCCACCGACGCGGCCGCCCCCGGCCAGGAGGCGGGCCGCCTCGTCCTGCTCGGATCCCGCGTCCCGGCGGGGCCGGAGTCCGCGGGCCGGTACGCCACGGTGGAGGCGCTGGCCGCCGCCGTCCGGGCGGGCGAGCCGGTGCCCGCCACTGCCGTGCTCTACGCGGCGGACGCCGACCGGCCCGGGCCCGATCCGGCCGGGGCCGGCCTCGCCGTCCCGGACCCGCAGGGCCGTGCGGCCCGTGCGGCGGCCGAGGTGCTGGCGCAGGTCGCGGCCTGGGTGGAGGACCCCCGGCTGGGCTCGGGCCGACTGGTCGTGGTGACACGGCGGTCGGTCTCCGTGGACGGCGACGGATACGCACCCGATCCGGTCCAGGCCGCGGTGTGGGGAGCGGTGTGCGCCTTCCAGGCCGAACTCCCGGACCGGGTCGTCCTGGTCGACGCCGACCTCGGTGAGGACCCGGCCTCGGCGGCCGTCCTGCCGGCCCTCGCTTCGGCGGGGGAGCCGCGACTGGCCGTGCGCGGCGGGACCGTTCTCGTCCCGACCCTGGTCAGGGTGGGGCCGGCCGACCGGGCGGCCGCGGGTGCGCCGGAGCTCCGGTCGGCGGCGTCCGGGACGGTGCTGGTCACCGGTGCCGACGGGGCGCTCGCCGGGGCGGTGGCTGGGCACCTCCTCGCCGCCCACGGGGTCCGCCGGTTCGTCCTTCTGCCGGGCGGCGGACGGGACATCGGCGCGGTGGGGAAGCTCGCGGGCAGGCTGACCGAGGCGGGTGCCGAGGTCGAGGTGGCCGCCTGGGCACCGGGCGACCGCGAAGGCCTGCGCGAGCTTCTCGGCGCGATCACCGCCGAGCACCCGCTGACCGGCATCCTGCACGCGGCCTCCGGGCCCGACGTGCCCGACGCGCTCGACCTGTCCGACGTGCCCGCCGTGTCCGACGCGCCCGCCGTGTCCGACACGATCGACGTGTCCGACGCGGTCCGCGACGGCGTCGCGCTGCCTTCGGGAACGGAGCCGGGTGCGCCCGGGAGCCGGGAACTCCTGCGGCAGGCAATGGAGTCGAAGGCCGGGACGGCGTGGGCGCTGCACGAGCTCACCGCCGACCACGACCTGGCGTTCTTCGTGACCTTCTCATCCGCGGGAGACCTGCCGCGCGGTGCGGGCGGCCCGGGCGGCGCCGCAACCGCCGCGGCCGACGCGTTCGTCGACGCGCTGGCCGCCCACCGGCGCGCACTCGGCCTCCCCGCCGTCTCGCTCGCCTGGGGGCCGGGCGCCGTCGGCGCCCAGGACGGCGGAGCGGACGGGGGCAGTGGCTTCGGCGGTGAACTCCACCCTGGTCTGGTGGAGTTGTCCGAGCCGGAGGCGCTCGCGCTCTTCGACGCCGCACTGCGCCTCGCCGCGCCGGCGCTCGTCCTGGCCCGGATCGACCGTGCGGCCCTGCGCGGGAATCCGGAGGCGGCCCGTGGACCGCTCCGGGACCTCGCCCGCGAAGGGGACCCGCAGGCGGCCGACGGAGCGTCCGACGCGGCCGATGCCCTCGGGGCCGACGCGCTCGTGCGCCGCCTCGCGACGCTGCCCGAGGACGAACGCGAGCGTGAACTGGTCGCGCTCGTCCGGACCCGGGCCGCCGCGGTCCTCGGACACCCGGGGACCGGCGAACTCGGCCCCGAACGGGCCTTCAAGGAAGTCGGTTTCGACTCGCTGATGGCGGTCGAACTGCGCAACCGCCTGATGCGCGGCACCGGGGTGCACCTGCGCTCGACACTCGTGTTCGACTACCCGAACCCGGTGAGCCTCGCCCGCCACCTCATGGACCGCATCGCGGAGGCGTCGTCGGCGGCGACGCCGATGCTGGCGGACCTGGACCGCCTGCACGAAGCACTGCCCACGGCCCTGTCCGAGGACGGCACCCGCGACCGGATCGCCGAACGCCTGCGCACGCTGCTGGCGTTGTGCGAGGAGCCCGGCGACGGCGGGACCGCGGAACCGGACGGCCCGGACGACCTCGACTCCGCCAGCGACGACGAGCTGTTCTCGCTCGTCGACCAGGGGTTCGAGTGAGACGGCCGATGAGAGAGACCCGCCAGCCCAGCGACAGCGACCGTTCGATCGAGGAGTCGAAGTAGACGTGGCCGAGTCGGAAGAGAAGCTCCGGGCGTACCTCAAGCGAGCCGTTGCCGACGCTCGCGACGCGCACCGACGCGTACGGGAGCTGGAGGACAAGGGCCGCGAACCCATCGCGATCGTGGGCATGGCCTGCCGCTTCCCCGGCGGGCTGTCGACCCCCGAGCAGCTGTGGGGCTTCGTCGAGGGCGGCGGCGACGCGATCGGACCCTTCCCCGCCGACCGCGGCTGGGACCTCGACGCCCTGTACCACCCCGACCCCGACAACCCCGGCACGTCGTACGTCCGCGAGGGCGGATTCGTCCACGATGCCGCCGACTTCGACGCGGGGTTCTTCGGCATCTCGCCGCGCGAGGCCACCGCGATGGACCCGCAGCAGCGGCTGCTGCTCGAAACCTCCTGGGAGGCGTTCGAGCGCGGCGGCATCGACCCGACCACGCTGCGCGGCAGCCGCACCGGCGTCTACACCGGGATCAACTGGCTCGACTACCCCACCGTGCTGGCCCGGACGGCCAAGGGCCGCGACGGCACGCTCGGCATGGCCAACGCCGCCAGCCTGCTCGCCGGCCGCATCGCGTACATCCTCGGCCTGGAGGGGCCGGCGGTGACCGTGGACACGGCGTGCTCCTCGGCACTGGTGGCGCTGCACCTGGCCGTCAACGCGCTGCGCTCGGGGGAGTGCGACCTCGCGCTCGCCGGCGGCGCCACCGTGATGTGCACGCCGGAGACCTTCGTCAACTTCAGCCGCCAGCGCGGCGTCCCGCTCGACGGCCGCTGCAAGCCGTTCTCCGCCGCGGCCGACGGCTTCATCCCGGCCGACGGCGCGGGCCTGTTCGTGATCGAGCGGCTGTCGGACGCCCGGCGCAACGGGCACCCCGTGCTCGCCGTGGTCCGGGGCAGTGCCGTCAACCAGGACGGCGCCTCCAACGGCCTCACCGCACCCAACGGGCCCTCCCAGGAACGGGTGATCCGGCAGGCCCTGGCGAGCGCCGGCCTGTCGACGGCCGACGTGGACGCGGTGGAGGCGCACGGGACCGGAACCGCGCTGGGCGACCCGATCGAGGCGCACGCGCTGCTGGCGACGTACGGCCAGGGCCGCCCGGCGGACCGGCCGTTGTGGCTGGGGTCGGTGAAGTCCAACATCGGCCACACCCAGGCTGCGGCCGGCGTCGCGGGCATCATGAAGATGGTCATGGCGCTGCGGCACGACCTGCTGCCGAGGACGCTGCACGTGGACGCGCCCTCGCCGCACATCGACTGGGACTCCGGTGACGTCCGGCTGCTGACCGAACCGGTCGCGTGGCCGCGTTCGGAGCGCCCGCGCCGCTTCGGCGTCTCGTCGTTCGGCGCGAGCGGGACGAACGCGCACGTGGTGCTGGAGGAGGCTCCCGAGGGCGAGCCCGAGCTCGCGTCCGACTCCGAGTCCGTCGTCGTCGACGGTTCGGGTGGTGTGGTGCCGTGGGTGTTGTCGGCGCGTTCGGGTGGGGCGTTGCGGGCGCAGGCGGGGCGGCTGAGGTCGTGGGCGCTGGCGAATCCGGATGCTGATCCGGCTTCGGTGGGTCGGGAGTTGGCGGTCGGTCGGACGGTCTTCGATCACCGTGCGGTGGTGCGGGGTCGGGATGTCGGTGAACTGGCGGCCGGGCTTGCTGAGTTGGCGGTGGCCGAGGACGGTGCCGGCGCGGCTGTGGCCGGTGGTCCGGTGTTCGTGTTCCCGGGGCAGGGCTCGCAGTGGGCCGGCATGGCGGCTGAACTGCTGACCGCCAGCCCGGTGTTCGCGGAGGCCGTCGCGCAGTGTGCGGTGGTGATGGATCCGTTGACGGATTGGTCGCTGACCGAGGTGCTGCGCGACGGCACGGGCGCGTTGCTGGACCGGGTGGACGTCGTTCAACCGGCGTTGTTTGCGGTGATGGTGGGTCTGGCGCGATGGTGGGAGTCGGCGGGGGTCCGCCCGGCCGGGGTGATCGGCCACTCGCAGGGCGAGATTGCTGCTGCGCATGTGGCGGGGTTGCTGTCGTTGGAGGATGCGGCGCGGATCGTGGTGCTGCGCAGTCGTGCGCTGCGGCGGGTGTCCTCGGTGGGCGGCGGCATGCTGTCGGTGGGCGTGGGCGCCGAGCGGGCGGCTGAACTGGTCGCGGGTGACGAACGGTTGTCGCTCGCTGCGGTGAACGGGCCGACCAGTGTGGTGCTTTCGGGTGATGTGGAGGCGTTGGCGGAGGTCGTGGCCGCCTGTGAGGCCGAGAACATCCGGGCTCGTCTGATCCCGGTGGACTACGCCTCGCACTCGGCGCACATGGACGCGGTCCGTGAGGAGGTCGAGGCGCTGTCGGCGGCCACGACGCCGCGACCGGGCCGGGTGGCGATGTACTCGACGGTGACCGGCGAAGCGATCGCCGACCACCGGACACTCGCGGGGACGTACTGGTTCGACAACCTGCGGGGCACGGTCCGTCTGGACACGGCGGTGCGCGCGGCGCTGGCGGACGGGCACACGGTGTTCGTGGAGTGCAGCCCGCATCCCGGCCTGGTCGTCCCGGTCGCGGACCTGCTGGAGGAGCAGGACCTCACCGGCGCGACCGTCCTGGAGACGCTGCGCCGTGGTGAGGGTGGTCCGGAGCGGTTGGTGACGGCGCTGTCCGCCGCCTTCGTCCAGGGCCTGCACGTCGACTGGACCGCCGTGCTCCCGCTGTCGGGCGCCGTCACCAGGCCTCTCGACCTCCCGACCTACGCCTTCCAGCATCGCCGCTACTGGGCCGAGGCCGAGCCCGCTGCCGAATCGGGTGCCGGCTGGGGCCAGTTCGCCGTCGACCACCCCGTCCTGGGCGCTGCGGTCGACCTGGCGGGAACGTCCGGGACGGTCTTCACCGGGCGGCTCGCCGTCCCCACCCACCCGTGGCTCGCCGATCACGCGGTGCTCGGCACGGTGATCGTCCCGGGCACGGCGTTCCTCGAACTCGCGCTGCGGGCGGGTGGCGAGGCCGGCTGCCCGGTCCTCGACGAACTGACCCTGCACACCCCGCTGGTGCTGTCCGACACCGAGGGCGTGCGGATCCAGGTGACCGTGGACGACCCGGACGACTCCGGGGCCCGGGTGATCGGCATCCACTCGCGCGCCGAGGACGCGCCCGCCGACCGGCCGTGGACCCGGCACGCGTCGGGCTTGCTCACGGTGGCCCCGGATGACGCGACCGGGGAGCCTGCCGGGGACGCAACCGCCGACGTATCGGCCGAACAGTGGCCTCCGCCGGGTGCGTTGGCGGTAGACGCGGACGACGTCTACGAGCGCTCCGCGGCCGCCGGATTCGACTACGGGCCGCTCTTCCAAGGGTTGCGGCAGGTCTGGCGGCGCGGTGCCGAGCTGTTCGCCGAGGTCGAGCTCGCCGAGGAGGCACTCGCCGACGCCGACCGCTTCGGTCTCCACCCGGCGCTGCTGGACGCGGCGATGCACCCGATGCTGGTCCGGGACGACGCGGACGGGCCGGTCGCGGCCGGTCTGCCGTTCACCTGGACGGGTGTCAGGCTCGACACCCGCCGCGCCCGTGCCCTGCGCGTCCGCCTCGCGGTGGGCGAGGACGGCGCGGTGTCGCTGCGCGCCCACGACGAGGCGGGCAGGCCGGTCGTGTCCATCGGCTCGGTGGTCGTCCGGCCGGTCTCCGCCGAGCAGTTGAGGACACCCGACTCCCTGGTCCGTGACTCGCTGTTCGACGTGCGCTGGGCCGAACGCGAACGCGAACGTGAAGGTGAACGTGAAGGTGAACGCGAAGGCGAAGGCGAAGACGGCCCCGTAGCCGCGGCGGACACGGACCCTACGGCTGCTCCCACGGCTGCCCCCGGGGTGGCCTGGGCAGTCCTCGGCGCCCCTGGCGCCCCCGACCCGCTCGCCCTGCTCACCGTCCTCGACGGGCCCGCCACTCCGGCGGCCACCGACGCCGCCACCCCGTCGCCCGCCACCCCGCCGTCGCCCGCCACCCCGTCGCCCGTCACCCTCCTCGTGCGGGTGGAGCCCGCGGAGGGCCCCGAGCACACCCGGGTGCACGACACCACCGCGCGAGTCCTCGACCTCGTGCAGCGCTGGCTGGCCGACGAGCGGACCGCCGACGCGAGGCTCGTGTTCGTGACCTCCCACGCGGTCGCGGCCGACGACACCGACGGGGTCCGCGACCTCGCCGCGGCGGCCGTCTGGGGCCTGGTGCGTTCCGCCCAGGCCGAACACCCGGGCCGCTTCGTCCTCCTGGACACCGACGCCGAGTCCTCGGACGACGACGGCACCGTCCTCGCCGCAGCGGCGTCGGGCGACGCCCAGATCGCGCTGCGACGCGGGACCGCGCTGCTGCCGCGCCTGGTGCGCGCCGCTCCGGCGCCCGCGCCCGAGGCAGCCGCCGGAGCGCTGTCCGACCCCGACGGAACCGTGCTGATCACCGGCGGCACCGGCACGCTCGGCGCCCTGCTGGCCCGTCACCTGGTCGTCTCGCGCGGCGCCCGCCGCCTGCTGCTGCTCAGCCGGCGCGGCGGCGAGGCCCCGGGGGCGGCCGACCTGGTCGCGGACCTGTCCGCGCTCGGTGCGCACGTGACCGTGGCGGCCTGCGACGCGGCCGACCGCGACGCCCTCGCGCGCGTGCTCGCCGCGATCCCCGCCGCGCACCCGCTGACCGCCGTGGTCCACGCGGCCGGGGTCCTGGACGACGGGGTCATCCAGGCCCTGACGCCCGACCGCCTGGCGGCCGTGCTGCGCCCCAAGGTCGACGCCGCGTGGAACCTGCACGAGGCCACCCGGGATCTCGGCCTCGGCGCGTTCGTGCTGTTCTCGTCGGCGGCCGGGGTCATCGGGAACCCCGGCCAGGGCAACTACGCCGCCGCCAACGCCTTCCTCGACGCGCTCGCCGGGCACCGCCGGGCGCACGGCCTGGCCGCGACCTCCCTCGCGTGGGGCTGGTGGGCCGAGGGCAGCGAGATGACCGCCGGTCTCGGGACCGCCGACCGGCAGCGCATGACGCGGCTCGGCGTCCTGCCGCTCTCCGCCGAGCAGGGCTGCGCGCTGTTCGACGCCGCGGTCGACCGCGCCGAACCGATGCTCACCGCCGTACGGATGGACGTCGCGGTGCTGCGCCGGGCCGGGGCCGAGACGGTGCCCGCGCTGCTGCGCGACCTCGCCCGCGTCCCGCACCGGCGGGGGCCGGCGGGCGGCGCGCGGGGACGGTCGGGCGCGCTGGCCGGCCGGCTGGCCGGTCTGCCGGCCGCCGAGCGCCGGTCGCTGGTCGTCCGGACCGTGTGCACGCACGCGGCCGCCGTGCTCGGGCACGCCGGGGCGGACGGCATCGAGGAGGCCCGGGCGTTCCGGGACCTCGGGTTCGACTCGCTCACGGGGCTCGAACTGCGCAACCGGCTGAGCGCCGCCACCGGGCTGCGCCTGCCCGCGACCCTCGTCTTCGACTACCCGAGCCCGCTGCTGCTCGCCGGGTACCTGGACGAGCGGCTCGCGGATGCGGCGGCCGGGGCCGTCGGGCGGGCCCCGGCGGCCGTCCCGACCCCTGCCGCCGCGGTGCCGGCCGACGAGCCGATCGCGATCGTCGGCATGGGCTGCCGCCTGCCGGGCGGTGTCGCCTCCCCGCAGCAGCTGTGGGACCTGGTGGCCGGCGGCGTCGACGCGCTCACCGACTTCCCGACCGACCGCGGCTGGGACACGGACCGGATCTTCGACCTCGATCCGTCGCGCCCGGGCAGCACGTACGTGCGGACCGGCGGGTTCGTCCCCGACGCCGCCGACTTCGACCCCGGGTTCTTCGGGATCTCGCCGCGCGAGGCGCTGGCGATGGACCCGCAGCAGCGGCTGCTCCTGGAGGCGTCCTGGGAGACGATCGAGCACGCGGGCATCGATCCGGAGTCGCTGCGCGGCAGCCGGACCGGCGTCTTCGCGGGCGCGATCTACTACGACTACGCGACCCGTCTGAACCGGGTGCCGGACGAGCTTGAGGGCTACCTCGGCAACGGCAACGTGGGGAGCGTCGCCTCGGGCCGGGTCGCCTACACGCTGGGCCTGGAGGGCCCGGCCGTCACCGTCGACACGGCGTGCTCCTCGTCGCTGGTCGCGCTGCACCTGGCCTGCCAGGCGCTGCGCACCGGGGAGTGCGACCTCGCGCTCGCGGGCGGCGTCACCGTCATGTCGACGCCCGCCGTGTTCGTCGACTTCTCGCGCCAGCGCGGGCTGGCGTCGGACGGCCGCTGCAAGTCGTTCGCGGCCGCCGCGGACGGCACCGGCTGGGGCGAGGGCGTGGGCCTCGTCCTGGTCGAACGGCTCTCGGACGCGGTGCGCAACGGCCACCGGGTGCTCGCCGTGGTCCGGGGCAGTGCGGTCAACCAGGACGGCGCGTCGAACGGCCTGACCGCGCCGAACGGTCCCTCGCAGCAGCGGGTGATCCGCCAGGCGCTGGCCGGTGCCGCGCTCGCTCCGGCGGACGTGGACGCGGTCGAGGCGCACGGGACCGGGACGACGCTGGGCGATCCGATCGAGGCGCAGGCGCTGTTGGCGACGTACGGGCAGGGCCGGCCGGAGGACCGTCCGCTCTGGCTCGGGTCGGTGAAGTCCAACATCGGCCACACGCAGGCGGCGGCGGGTGTCGCCGGTGTGATCAAGATGGTGATGGCGATGCGCAACGGCGTGCTGCCGAGGACGCTGCACGTGGACGCGCCCTCGCCGCACGTCGACTGGTCGGCCGGCCGGGTCGAGCTGCTGGCCGAGGAACAGCTCTGGCCGGAGACGGACCGGCCGCGCCGGGCGGGCGTCTCCTCGTTCGGGATCAGCGGCACCAACGCGCACGTCATCCTGGAGCAGGCGCCGGCCCGGACCGGTACCGAAGGGGAGGACGGGCCCGACGCGGGTTCGGGCGCGGGACCGGACGGGGGCCGCCTGCTGCCCTGGGCGGTCTCGGCGCGCACCGCGACCGGGCTGCGGGCCCAGGCGGCCCGCCTGCGGGACTGGGCACTCGCCCGCACCGACCTCGAACCGGCCGACGTGGCAGCCGGGTTGGCCTCGGGCCGCGCGGCGATGGAGCACCGTGCCGTCGTGCTCGGCCGGGACGTCGCGGAGCTGACCGCCGCGCTGACGGCGGTCGCGGACGGCGAGGCCGATCCGGCGGACGCGGTGTCCGGGTCCGTGGTGCGCGGCGGCGGTCGCACGGCCGTGCTGTTCACCGGTCAGGGTGGTCGGGTGCACGGGATCGGGCGTGAGTTGTACGGGGCGTTCCCGGTGTTCGCGGGGGCGGTGGATGAGGTGTG
>NZ_JBWKAW010000071.1:0-11076 GCF_056437345.1 Kitasatospora sp. NPDC042419 | reverse complement strand
ACCGGTCCGCCCGCCGAGAAGGCGTACGCGGTGGAGCCGGTCGGTGTCGCGCAGATCACCCCGTCGCAGCCGAAGCCGGTCACCGGGCGGCCGTCGATCGCGAGTACGACCTCCAGCATCCGCTCCGGCGACACCTTCTGGACGGCCGCCTCGTTGAGGGCCCAGTCGCGGTGCAGGACGTCGCCGTTCTCGTACACGACGACGTCGAGGGTCATGCGCTCCTCGACCTCGTACGCCTTGGTGACGACCCGGTCGACGACCTTGTCGAGGTCGTCGCGCTCGGCCTCCGCGAGGAAGCCGACGCGACCCAGGTTGATCCCGAGCATCGGCACCCCGGAGGCCCGGGAGAACTCGGCGCCTCGCAGCAGCGTGCCGTCACCGCCGAGGACGACGAGCAGCTCACAGCCGTCGAGCGCGTCGGAGCAGGCCTCCGGCACCTTCTCGACGGACGGCGGCAGCGGCAGGTCCGAGGCCTCGGCCTCCAGGACGCGGACGCCGATGCCGCAGCGCAGCAGCCCCAGGACGACCAGTTCGGCGCTGCGCACGGCGGCGGGCCTGCCGGTGTGCGCGAGCAGGAAGACGGTGCGTGATGTTCCCGATGGTGCTGCCGTTGAGCTCAACGAGGTCCCTCCGCCACGGCGCGGTCGACGTCCGCCGGATCGAGCGCGGGCGCGCCTGCCCGCAGCCACAGAAAGTACTCGACGTTCCCGGAGGGTCCGGGCAGCGGGCTCGCGGTGACGCCGAGGACGCCGAGTCCGAGCTCGGCGGCCCGCCGGGCCACGTTCTTCACGGCGTCGGCGCGGAGTTCGGTGCTCCGCACGACCCCGCCCGTACCGAGCCGTTCCTTGCCCACCTCGAACTGCGGCTTCACCATCAGGACGAGGTCGGCGCCGGGTGCCGTGCACGCCGCCAGGGCGGGCAGGACGAGGCCGAGCGGGATGAACGACAGGTCGCCGACGACGAGGTCGACGGGGACGCCGTCGATGGCGTCGAGCGTCAACTCGCGTACGTTCGTCCGGTCCTTCACGGTGACGCGCTCGTCGCTCTGGAGCGACCAGGCGAGCTGCCCGTAGCCGACGTCGACGGCGACGACGTGGGACGCGCCGGCGCGCAGCAGCACGTCGGTGAAGCCGCCGGTGGAGGCCCCGGCGTCCAGGGCGCGCCGGCCCTCGACCTCCAGCCCGAGCGGGACGAAGGCCTCGAAGGCCCCGGCGAGCTTGTGGCCGCCGCGCGAGACGTAGTCGGGGTCGGAGTCGTCCTGGACGACGACGATGGCCGCGGCGGTCTCGACCTGGGTGGCGGGCTTGGTGGCGACGGTCTTGCCGACGGTCACCCGGCCCGCGGCGATCAGCTGGCTGGCGTGCTCGCGCGAGCGCGCGAGCTTGCGCCGTACCAGCTCGGCGTCGAGACGGCGGCGTGCCACTCCTGCCACGTTCGGTTCAGCTCCTGTTGTCGTGCGGACGGGGTGCGGGGTGTGCGTCGAGCGAGGTCAGCTCGGCGCGCAGTCCACGGTGTACATCCTCGTACACCTCCAGGTGTCCGTCCGCCGGGAGGTGGTCCACTTCGGCGAGACGCGCCAAGTGGGCGTCGATGGCGGCGTGGCCGGTGGGCTCCCGGTCGACGCCGAGCGGGGCGGGCGCGGCGGGCGCGTGGTCCTCCGCGGCACCCGTCGCTTCCCGCTCGGTGGGCTCCGGCTCGGTCGTCGCTTCGCTCATCCCCCGACGCTATCGCGAAGCCCTGGGGTACGGTCGTCGGCGATGGCGACGATCACTGAGTGCCGTGGCGCACTGGACAGACTTTCGGACAATCTCGCGCGGGCCGACGGTGACGTGCGGGGTGCGACCGCGCTCGACCGCACCCTGAGCTGCCACCTCACGGACCTCGACACGACCTTCACGGGCCGTCTCGCGGGTGGCCGGATCGAGGTCGAGGACACGGTGCAGGGCCCGCCGCCGGCGAAGGCGCAGATCCGGCTCGCGATGACCGGCGACGACCTGGTGGCCCTGGTGGGCGGCGAGCTGAGCTTCGCCAAGGCCTGGGGCTCCGGCCGGGTCAGGCTGGAGGCCGGCTTCCGCGACCTGCTGAAGCTGCGCTCACTTCTGTAGGGCGGGCTCCTGTGCCTGTACGGCGGGCTCCTGCGCCGCCCTGCGGCCCCGGGCCTTGCGTCCGGCCGGCACGACCAGCGGCGTCCCGGTCTCCGGGTCCTCGATGATCTGGCAGCGCAGCCCGAAGACCCGCTCGACGAGCTCGGCCGTGACGACCTCGGACGGCGGGCCCTCGGCGACGACCTCGCCGTCGCGGACGGCGATGAGGTGGGTCGCGTACCGGGCCGCGTGATTGAGGTCGTGCAGGACGGCGACGAGCGTCCGGCCCTGCGTCTCGTGCAGCTCGGCGCACAGGTCGAGGACGTCGATCTGGTGCTGGATGTCGAGGAAGGTCGTCGGCTCGTCGAGGAGCAGCAGCGGCGTCTGCTGGGCGAGCGCCATGGCGATCCAGACGCGCTGGCGCTGACCGCCGGAGAGCTCGTCGACGTACCGCTCGGCCAGTTCGGCGACGCCGGTCGAGGCCATCGACTCCTGGACGATCCGCTCGTCCTCGGGCGACCACTGGCGCAGCAGTCCCTGGTGCGGGTAGCGGCCGCGGGCGACGAGGTCGGCGACGGTGATGCCGTCGGGAGCGATGGAGGACTGGGGCAGCAGGCCGAGGGTCTTGGCGACCTTCTTGGCGGGCAAGGAGTGGATCGACGCCCCGTCGAGCAGGACCTGCCCCTCGGAGGGCTTCAGCATCCGGGAGAGGGCGCGCAGCAGGGTCGACTTGCCGCAGGCGTTGGGCCCGACGATGACGGTGAAGGAGTGGTCGGGGATCTCGACGGACAGGTCGCGGGCGATGACGCGCTGTTCGTACGCGAGGGTGACCGATTCCGCACTGAGACGCTGCTTCTGCCGACCGGTCATGTCCGTACTCCTGTTGTCCTTGTTCGTGGTCATATCCGGCCCGCCTTGCGTTCGGTGACGAGCAGCCAGAGCAGATAGCAGCCGCCGAGGATGCCGGTGACGACGCCGACCGGCAGCTGGCGCTCGCCGAAGGCGTTGGTGGCGATCCAGTCGGCGCCGAGCAGCAGCGCCGAGCCCATGAGGGCGGAGGCGGCGAGGTTGGGGCCGGGCGCCCGGGTCAGCCGGCGGGCCAGCTGGGGCGCGCTCAGCGAGACGAAGACGATCGGCCCGGCGGCCGAGGTGGCGACGGCGACGAGCAGCACCGCCGAGGCCATGAGGACGATCCGGGTTCGCTCGACCCTCACCCCGAGGGCGTACGCGGCGTCGTCGCCCATCTCCAGCATGCGCAGGGCCCGGCCGTGGCCGAGGACGAGCGGCAGCAGGACGCAGCAGACGGCGAACAGCGGCCAGAACTGGGACCAGTCGCGCCCGTCGAGGGAGCCGGTCATCCACACGGTGGCGCGGGTGGCGTCGACCAGGTCGGCCTTGGTGATCAGGTAGTGGATGACGGAGGTGAGCATGGCGGCGGCGCCGATGCCGACGAGGACGAGCCGGTAGCCGTGCACGCCCTTCTTCCACGCGAGGAGGTAGATCGTCACACCGGTGACGAGCCCGCCGATGACGGCCCCGCCGGCCGCGGCGGCGGCGTCGCCCCGGAAGAGGACGATGACGGCGAGCGCGCCGACGGTGGCGCCCTGGCCGAAGCCGATGACGTCGGGGCTGCCGAGCGGATTGCGGGACACCGACTGGAAGACGGCCCCGCCGACGGCGAGCGCGGCGCCGACGAGGACGGCGACGAGGACCCGCGGCAGCCGCAGGTCCATGACGGCGAACTCCTGGACGACGGTGCCCTTGCCGAGGAGCGTGTCGACGACCTCGCCGGGCGTCATGGGGAAGTCCCCGGTGCCGATGAGGACGACGGCGACGGCGGCGGTCAGGACGAGCAGGCCGAGGACGGAGAGCGCGGCCCGGGGCTCGTACCGTACGGAGAGCCCGCCGCCGGCCCGCAGGGTCTTGGTGGTCACAGCTGGGCCATCCTCTTGCGGCGTACGAGTCGGATGAAGACGGGCCCGCCGATGAGGGCGGTCACGATGCCGACCTGGAGCTCGGAGGGCCGGGCGACGAGCCGGCCGACGACGTCGGAGCCGAGCAGCAGGACCGGCGCGAGGACGGCCGCGTACGGCAGGATCCAGCGCATGTCGGGCCCGGTGACCGCCCGCACCATGTACGGGACCATCAGGCCGAGGAACACGATGGGCCCGCAGGCCGCGGTGGCGGCGCCGCACATCAGGGTCACGGAGACCATGGCGACGACCCGGGTCCGGTTGATGTTCGCGCCGAGCGCCCGGGCGGTGTCGTCGCCCATCTCCATGGCGTTCAGGGGCCGCGCGATGAGCAGCGCGAGGACGGCGCCCCCCAGGATGAAGGGGGCGACCTGGCGGACGGTCTGCATGTCGGCGGAGGCGAGCGACCCGACGGTCCAGAACCGCAGCCGGTCGAGGGCGGCGGAGTTCAGCAACTGGACGGCGTTGACGTACCCGTAGAGGGCGGCGGTGGCCGCGGTCCCGGCGAGCGCCAGGCGCACGGGAGTGGCGCTGCGGCTGCCCCCGAGCAGATAGACGACCACCGCGACGACGGCGGCTCCCACGAAGGCGAACCAGACGTAGTCCTTGACGTCCGACACCCCGAGGAACGCGATGGCCGAGACGACGGCGGCGGCGGCCCCCGCGTTCACCCCGAGCAGTCCGGGCTCGGCGAGCGGATTACGGGTCAGCCCCTGCATCACGGCCCCGGAGAGCCCGAGGGCGAGCCCGACGAGCAGCCCGAGGAGGGTGCGGGGGACGCGTACGTCATGGATGACGACGTCATTGCCGACGCCGCTGTTGCGGAACAGCCCGTGCCACACGTCGCCGAGCGGCACCGGCTTGGCGCCGATCATGATGCTCAGGACGCAGACCAGCAGCAGGACCGCGACGGCGGCCACCAACCCGACGGCGCGCACGGAATTCCGGCGTTTCGGAGACGGGGTGGCGGACGTCGGCTCCGCGCTCGCTCGGGAGGGACTCTCAACCAACACGGAGTTAGGTTAGCCTACCCAATTTTCCGGCCCGCGCCCGAGCTTCCCCCACCCCGACGGGATCGGCCCGTCCTCACCGCCCCAACAACGCCAACGCCTTCCCCGCGTCCGCCGCACACACCCCGTCCCCCGCGGCCGACCAGGCGGCCCCGCACAACGCCCGCACCCCGTCCATCACATCCGCCCCCGCAGCACCCTCAAGCACCAGCTCGCCCCCGCTCACCGACGCCCGCCACCCCCCGCACACCACGAAGCCCCCGGCCTCCGCCACGACCTCCGGCTGCTCCACCAGCAGCCCCCGCAGATCCGCCGCCACATACGTCGGCCGGTGCTCCGGCGGCGCCACGAGCAGCTGCGCCACATCCGTCACGCCGGTGAAGACCAGCAGGCTGTCCACCCCGCCGTTGAACGCGCCCTCGATGTCGGTGTCCAGCCGGTCCCCGACCACCAGCGGCCGCTTCGCGCCCGTCCGCAGCACCGTCTCCCGGTGCATCGGCGGCAGCGGCTTGCCCGCCACCTCCGGCTCCACACCGGTCGCCGCCCGCACCGCCGCGACCAGCATCCCGTTGCCGGGCGCGATCCCGCGCGCGGTCGGCACCGTCACGTCGGTGTTCGACGCCACCCACGGCAGCCCGGACTGCACGGCGTACGAGGCCTCCGCCAGGTGGGTCCAGCCCACCGAGGCGTCGAAGCCCTGGACGACCGCCTGCGGCTCCTCCGCCAGCGTCCGGACGGCCACCAGGCCGCGCTCGGCGAGCGCCTCCTCCAGCCCCAGGCCGCCCACCAGCAGGACCTTCGCCCCGGCCGGCAGCTTCTCGGCGAGCACCCGGGCGGCCGCCTGGGCGGAGTTGATCACGTCCGCCGGCTCGGCCGGCACGCCCAGCTCGGTCAGGTGCTCGGCCACCACCCGGGGCGGCCGGGACGCGTTGTTGGTCACGTACGCCAGCCGCATCCCCGCGTCACGGGCGACCGCGAGCGAGTCCACGGCGTGCTCGATCGCGTTCGGTCCGGCGTACACCACGCCGTCGAGGTCCAGCAGTGCCGTGTCGTACGCCTCGGTCAGCGGCAGCTCGCTGCCGCCCGGGGCGGTCCGTCGCACGGTGGTGGCCGTCTCGGTCATGCCTGCTCTACCTCACTCATCGCGTCGGTCGTACTCCTCGGTCGGGCGCGTCACACCGGACTCACTCGGCACGCCGGTCCCGCTCATCGGTCGGCTCCCGGCCCGCCGTGGTTCCCGGCTCCTGTGCGGACGCCCGGTCCCCGGCCGCCTCCGCGGGGCCGTCGGCACCGCGCGGCGGCTCCAGGTAGCCCGGCGCCCCCGGCAGCAGCGGCCCGAACGCCCCCGCCCGGGCGGCCAGGGTCGCCCGGGTCTGCCGCAGCGCGGCCCGGTAGTGGTCGGCGTCCGGCCGCATCGCGACGGCCAGCGCCAGGTGTTCGGCGGAGGTCTCGAAGTCCCCGAGCCGGGCCGCCGCCACGCCCCACCCGAACTGAGCGTAGTCGTCCGAGGGATCGGCCAGCGCCACGGCCCGGAAGTTCTCCAGCGCCGCCGCGTACGACCCGGCGTCGAACTGCGCGCGCGCCAGCGTCTCCCGGATGCTGCGGGAGTCCGGCTCCGCGGCGGCCGCCCGGGCCAGCAGCTGCTCGGCCGCCGCCGGGTTGCCCTGCGCGAGCAGCTTCCCGCCCCGGCGGAACCACTCGTAGACGTCCCCCACCGGCTCGCCGGGCCGCCCCTGCTCCTCCGGCAGACCCCCGCCGCCGGCGACCCCGTCGACCCGCTCGTTGCGTTCGCTCACGCCGTACCTCGCCCTCGGTCACGACACCCGCCCACCGGACCAGCACGGGTGTTCCGATCTCTGAACAACGCGTACCCGGTTACGATGCCCAGAATGAGCACACCCAGTGCAGAAAGCGGAGCGGAGTCTCCGCAGGGCGGCCCCGGCAATCCCGGGCACGTCGCCACCGCAGGTCTGTCCCTGTCCCCCTTCCGCGGTCTGCGGTACGACCCCGACCGGGTCGGCGCACTGGCCGCCGTCACCTCACCGCCGTACGACGTCGTCGACCCCGGCCGCCGGCTCGACCTGGAGACCGCCGACCCGCACAACGTGGTCCGGCTGATCCTGCCGCGCCCCGAACCGGACGACACCGGCAACCGCCCCGACCGCGACACCCGCTACCGGCACGCCGCCCGGCTGCTGCGCGAGTGGCAGCGCGAGGGCGTCCTGGCCGCCGACCCGGAGCCCGCGCTCTACGTCTACGAGCAGCGCGTGCCGGCCGGCGACGACACCCCCGAGCTGCTGCAACGCGGACTGATCGGCGCCCTCGCGGTCAGCGGCAGCGAGGCCGGCGTGGTCCTCCCCCACGAGGACGTGATGCCCCGCCCGGTCGCCGACCGGGTCGGCCTGATGCGCACCACCCGGGCCAACCTCGAACCGCTGCTGCTGACCTACCGCGGCGACGGCCGGGCGGCCGGCGTGGTCGAGCGCGCCGTCCAGGGCGACCCCCTGCTCACCACGACCACCTCCGACGGCACCCACCACCGGCTCTGGGCCGTCACCGACCCGGCCGAGATCGCCGAGATCGGCCGCGACCTGGCCACCTGCCGGGCGCTGATCGCCGACGGCCACCACCGCTGGGAGATGTACCTGCGGCTCCAGCGCGAGCACCGCCACCTCCCGCGCAGCCCCTGGGACCGCGGTCTGGTACTGCTGGTCGACACCGCCCGCTACCCGCTGCGGGTCCGGGCGATCCACCGGGTGCTGTACCGGCTGCCTGTCTCCGACGCGCTGGAGCGGCTCGGCAGCCACTGGCAGGTCAAGGAGGTGCCCGGCCCGGTCGACACCGCCCTGCAGGCGCTCGCCGAGCAGAAGCGGCACGGCGGCAGCGGCTTCCTGCTCACCGGCGGGGACGGCGTCTTCTGGCTGGTCGGCGAACCCGACGAGGCCCTCCTCGACGCCACCGTGCCGCACGACCGCCCCGAGGAGTGGCGGCACCTGGACGCCACCGTCCTGCACGCCACCCTGCTCGACCACACCTGGCGGATCCCCGACGGTCCCGACGACATCGGCTACCTGCACACCGCGGTCTCCGCCGAACGCGAGGCCGCCCGCAGCGGCGGCACCGCCGTGCTGCTGCACCCGGTGCGCGAGAGCGTGGTCCGCCGGCTCGCCGAACAGGGCGTCACGATGCCCCGCAAGTCCACGTCCTTCGGCCCGAAGCCGGCGACCGGACTGGTCCTGCGCAACCTCGAACTGGGCTGAGGACCGAGCCGGAACGCAGTGAGGCCCTGCCGCACTCCGGGATCTCCCGGGGTGCGGCAGGGCCTCACTCGGTCCTACGGCATCCGCTGCCGACTACTTGGCGTCGGTCGCCCGCTCCGGAGCAACGCCGTCGAAGTCCTCGTCGATCTCAAGGTCGTCGTCGTCGTAGTACTCCTCGACGTCCTCCTCGTCCTCGAAGATCTCCCGCTCGTCGGCCGGGCCGCCGCCCTTGGGCTTCGCCACCGGCTCGTCGGACGCCTCGTCCTCCTCCGCCAGCTCCGGGTCGAGCGCGTCCACGAACTCCAGACCGTCGATCTCGGCCAGGCGCTCGGCTGCGTTGGTCGAACCCTCGGTGTCGGCCTCGGTCGCCTTGACGAACCAGTCACGGGCCTCGTCGGCACGGCCGGCCGCGATCAGCGCCTCGGCGTACGCGTACCGCAGTCGCGCGGTCCACGGGTGCACGGCGCTGGAGGCCAGCTCCGGGCTCTGCAGGGTGACGACGGCGGCCTCGAACTGCTCCATGTCGCTGCGCGCACCGGCCGAGACCAGGCGCATCTCGACCTGGCCCGCCTTGTCCAGCTGCTTGACCTCGGGCTCGCCGGCCATCGCCAGCGCACGCTCCGGGCGGCCCAGACCGCGCTCGCAGTCCGCCATCACCGGCCACAGGTCGGCACGGCCGGTCATCCGGCGGGCGGCGCGGAACTCGGTCAGCGCCTCCGAGTAGCGCTGGGTCATGTACGAGGCGAAGCCGGCCGCCTCACGGACGGCGGCGACGCGGGAGGCGAGCCGCAGCGCGACGCGCGAGTACTGGTAGGCCTCCTCCGGCTCGCTGTCGAGCAGGCGGGCCACCATCACCAGGTTGCGGGCGACGTCGTCGGCGAGCGTCTTGGGCAGGCTCTTGAGCTCCTGGCGGACGTCCGCGTCCAGCTCGAAGCCGGTGACGTCCTCCGGGATCGGCAGGCGCTTGACGGGCTCGTAGTTGCCGCGGCGGTCGTCCTGGTCGCGGCCGTAGCCGCCGGAGGAGCGGTCGTCACGGCCGCGGTAGCCGCCGCGGTCCCCACCGCGGTCGTCACGGCCGCGGAAGCCACCGCGGTCGCCGCCACGGTCGTCACGGCCACGGAAGCCACCGCCGGAGGGACGGTCGTCGCGACGGAAGCCGCCACGGTCGCCGCCGCGGTCGTCCCGGTCACGGCCGTAGCCGCCGGAGGGACGGTCGTCACGGCGGAAGCCACCGCCGGAGGGACGGTCGTCACGACGGAAGCCGCCACCGGACGGGCGGTCGCCACCACGGTCGTCACGGTCACGGCCGTAGCCACCCGACGGACGGTCGTCGCGACGCGGACGGTCATCCCGGTCGTCCCGACGGAAGCCCGACGGGCGGTCGTCGCGGCCACGGAAGCCACCACCGGAGGGACGGTCGTCGCGACGGAAACCACCGCCGGACGGACGGTCGCCACCACGGTCGTCACGGTCACGGCCGTAGCCACCCGACGGACGGTCGTCACGGCGGAAGCCACCGCCGGACGGACGGTCGCCACCACGGTCGTCACGGTCACGGCCGTAGCCACCCGAGGGGCGGTCGTCGCGACGGAAACCGCCACCGGAGGGACGGTCATCCCGACGGAAGCCACCACCGGAGGGACGGTCGCCACCACGGAAGCCACCGCCGGACGGACGGTCGCCGCCACGGTCGTCACGGTCACGGCCGTAGCCACCCGAGGGGCGGTCGTCGCGACGGAAACCGCCACCGGACGGACGGTCATCCCGACGGAAGCCACCACCGGACGGGCGGTCGCCACCACGGAAGCCACCGCCGGACGGGCGGTCGCCACCACGGTCGTCACGGTCGCGGCCGTAGCCACCCGACGGACGGTCGTCACGGCGGAAGCCGCCGCCACCACCGGACGGACGGTCATCGCGGCGGAAACCGCCACCGCCACCGGACGGACGGTCATCACGGCCACGGTAGCCACCGCGGTCGCCGCCACGGTCATCGCGGTCGCGGCCGTAGCCACCCGAGGGGCGGTCGTCGCGACGGAAACCACCGCCACCACCGGAGGGACGGTCATCCCGACGGAAACCACCGCCACCACCGGACGGGCGATCGTCACGGCGGAAACCGCCACCGCCACCGGACGAGGGGCGGTCATCGCGGCGGAAACCGCCACGGTCGCCGCCGCGGTCGTCACGGTCACGGCCGTAGCCGCCGGAGGGGCGGTCGTCACGGCGGAAACCGCCACCGCCACCGGACGGACGGTCGTCACGGCCACGGTAGCCACCGCGGTCGCCGCCACGGTCATCGCGGCGCGGACCATCGCTGCCACGGTCGTCGCGGCGCGGACCACGGTCGTTGGACCAGCCCCCGCGAGACCGGGGCTCGTAGCCGCGGCCGTCGTCCGATCGACGCTCGGGACGGTCCTGGGGCTGGTTCGACATCGTGGTGACTCCTTCTGCTGCTTCAGCTACACCGCGGATCGGGCGACACCACTGCCCTTCACGCGGTTCGGCGCCGGCCTCGTGACCGCGCACCTTCTCCATTGTCCGACATCCCGGGACACCCCGCGCCTGGGCGGAAGTCCCTACCTGCCGGCCGTGCATACGTACCTACAACACAAAAAAGCCGCGGCCCCAGCGAATCGCTGGGGCCGCGGCTTTGAATGATTGTTCGGCGGCGTCCTACTCTCCCACAGGGTCCCCCCTGCAGTACCATCGGCGCTGTGAGGCTTAGCTTCCGGGTTCGGAATGTAAC
>NZ_JBWKAW010000070.1:0-11917 GCF_056437345.1 Kitasatospora sp. NPDC042419 | reverse complement strand
CTGGCGCTGGTCGGCGAGGGGCTCACCAACCGCCAGATCGGCCAGCGGCTCTACCTCGCCGAGAAGACCGTCAAGAACCACATCTCCCGCCTGCTCGCCAAACTCGGCGTGGAGCGGCGCGTCCAGGCCGCCCTGATCGCCAACCAGACCCTGGCCGACCACACGCAGCCGACCGGTCGGCCCAACCGCTGAACCGGCCGCCCCGGAACACCCGACCGGGCAGGTCCGGTCGGCAGCGTCACCGGGGACCAACGGCCTCTCCCCCGGCACCCGGTGTGAAGGCACCATCGATGTCATGACACCTCACTCCACAACGCTGGACGAGTGGGAATGCCGACGACGCCTCGCCGGCCTCGCGGTCGGCCGGGTCGTCTACACCGTCGGTGCACTGCCCGCCGTTCAGCCCGCCCGCTACAGCCTCGGCGCGGACGGCAGCGTGCTGCTGAGCGCCGGCGCCGAGTCCGAACTGGTCCGTGCGGTGTCCGGCGCGATCGTCGCCTTCGAGGCAGGAGAGCTCGACGCCGCCGAAGGCACCGGCTGGAGCGTGACCGTCCTCGGCCGCGCCGACGTCACGCCGGATCACACGGCGAACGGTCCGACCGACACGGTCACCGTCCGGATCCTCCCCGAACTGGTGAGCGGCCGCCTGTTCCCGTCGACGCGCCCGGCCCGGCCCTGACCGGACCTCGGCGCACCGAACGTCGAACACCCCGCCCGAGAACCGCGTCAGTGCACCAGCGGCACCGACCAGGCCAACCTGGTACCGCCGGCCTCGGGGCTCGCCAGCTCGAAGACTCCCCCCAGGCTCTCGGCCCGTTCCGCGAGGTTGCGCAGCCCGCTTCGCCGCCCCTGCTCCGCGATGCCCACCCCGTCGTCCTGCACCGTGAGCACCACCCGCGACCCGGTCGCCTGCAGCACCACCTCGACCCGGCCTGCCCGTGCGTGCCGGGCCGCGTTGCTCAGCGCCTCGCCCAGGACCGCCACCACGTGATCGGCCAGCTCCGCCGACACATCCGTGTCGAGCAGGCCCTCCATGCTCAGCCGGGGCGGGAAGCCCAGCGCCGCCTGCGCCTCCTCGGCCACCCGCACCACCCGCGACCGCAGACCCTGAGCGCTCTCCTCCTCGCGCGCCCGCAGCCCGAAGATCGTGGACCGGATGATCTTGATCGTCTCGTCCAGGTCCCCCACCGCCCTCAGCACCCGGTCCGAGGCGCCGGTGTGGTCGATCAACCGGGCCGCGCTCTGCAGTGTCATCCCCGTCGCGAACAGCCGCTGGATCGCCAGGTCGTGCAGATCGCGGGCGATCCGGTCCCTGTCCTCCAGCATCACCAACTGCTCGGCGTCCCGGCGGCGCTCGGCAAGCTCCAGCGCCAGCGCCGCCTGGTCCGCGAAACCCAGCAGCGGGCCGATCTCCCGGTCCGTGAACGCCGACTCCGCCGTCCGCCGGGCCAGCAGCAGCACTCCGTCCACCGGACCACCCGCCCGGCCCAGCGGCACGGCCACCGCCGGGCCGAGACCGTCGTACCGCCACGGCCCCGCCGGGAACCGCGGATCGCCGGCCAGGTCCACCGTCGCCGCCGGAGTGCCCTGCACACACGCCTCACCCGCCAGCGTTCCCTCCATCGGCACGTCCAGGCCCAGCCTCCGGGCCGCGTCCCCGCCCAGCGCCAGCTCCACCCGCATCGTCCCGGTCCCCGACACGGGCACCGAGACGTCCGAGAGCTCGGCGCCGGTGATCTCCCGCGCCCGACGCGCGATCAGCTCGACCACCTCGGAACGGGACCCTCCCGACAGCAGGCCGCGGGTGATCTCCGCACTCGTGCCGAGCCAGCGCTGCTGACGCTGCGCCTCCTCGTACAGCCGGGCGTTGTCGATCGCCACCCCGGCCGCCACCGCCAGCGTGGAGATCACCGACTCGTCGTCGGTGTCGAACTCCTCGCCGGAGCGCTTGTCGGTCAGGTACAGGTTGCCGAAGACCTCCTCGCGCACCCGCACCGGCACCCCGAGGAACGCCCGCATCACCGGGTGGTGCGCCGGGCAGCCGTACGACGACGGGTGCTCCGAGAGGTCCGCCAGACGGAGCGGCTCCGGTCGGCGGATCAGCTCCCCCAGGAGGCCCCGGCCCGTCGGATAGGGGCCGATCCGCTCGATCTCCTCCTCGGACAGTCCCACGGTGAGGAACTGCGACAGCGTCTCGCCGTCGGGGCCGATCACCCCGAGTGCCGCGTACCGGGCGTCCACCAGGACGGCGGCCGCCTCCACGATGCGCCGGAGCACCTGCGTCAGGTCCAGCTCCCGGCCCACCGACAGCACGACCTCCAGCAGGCTGTGCACCCGGTCCCGGGTACCCCGGGCCGCGTCGATCCTCGCCTGCAACTCCTCCAGCAGCTCGTCCAGCCTCAGCTGCGGGATCCGCGACCGAACCTCGTCCCCACCCACCGTGATCCTCCTCGTCCCCTGCCATCGGCCGGTCGATTCTGGCAGACGACCGTAACGGCGTGACAGCGCCCAAACCCCCGCTTCTCGGACGGCCGGTCCGGTCACACCGGCGGCTGGCTCCGGACGGCGAACGACGTCCGGCCGACGCTGCTGCGGGCGAGGGCTTCACCGGCCCCGGCAGCAGGCGGGCCGGCCGCGACGGAAGTCGCGGCCGGCCCGGGGGCGGTGTGGTGTACGGAGGTCAGCGGAGCCAGGCGTTGTGGCGGACCACCGGAAGCTCTGCCCAGCGGCGGCCGAGGCCCCAGGTGGCGCCGGAGCCGGTCACGGCCAGGACGATGAGGACCAAGGCGTAGAGGACGTGGTAGTCGAGCAGCGGGTTGGTGGATCCGCTCGCGGTGCCGTCGGCCAGGTGGCGGGCGGGCGGCCACTCGGCGGCCCACATCAGGGCGAGCAGGGCGGTGCCCCCCACCGCGGCGATCCGCAGCCCGACGCCACCGATCAGTGCGAGACCGAGGCCGAGGAGACTCAGCATGAACATCCAGTCCACCCAGGCCTGGCCGGCCATGGCGTGGAAGGTCCCGCGGAACGGCCCCGCCGCGACGTGGCTCAGGAAGCCCTTGGCGGGTGAGGCTCCGTCGATCCAGGCACGGCCGTCGGCGGTGGCGTAGCCGAGGCCGAAGGTCTTGTCGAGGAAGGCCCAGAGGAAGAGCGCCCCGAGCGCGATCCGGACGGTGGCGAGGGCGGCGGCCGTGGCCGATGCGGTGCGGGCGGCGGTCTGCCGGGCGACGGTGCGACCGAGGGTCGTGCGGCGGGGCGTCAGGGGCGTGTGGACGTGCTGGGTGGCCATGATCGGTACTCCTCTGCTGAGGTGGTTCGGCGGTGGCGGTCCGTTCGAGCCGGTGTACCGGCGCGCCCGGTATCGACTCGGGTAGAGCAGATTCCGAGGCGGTCAGGGAGCGCCGTGGCAGTGCCGCCCGCGGTGAGGAGGGGCGGCGCGGACGATCGTGTCGATCGCGGCCCCGGCGTCTGCTCAAAGCGTGCACCGTCGGTGACGCGCCGGTCTGCGGGCCGTTGGTCCCGACTCCCGGAACGACGGTCCCGGTGCGGCAGGCACTCCCCGGGAGCACCGGCGGCACCGGGACCTTCGGTACCGAGGTGGGGCTGCTCGGCCCTGTGGCCGGGCCGTCGGCCGGCGGGACGCTGGTCGCCGGACGGGACCGTGCGCACCGGCGCCACGGCCGGCCGAGGACCAGGGAGGTCGCAGTCATGTCGCACGGTGTCGTGGTGGGGATCGACGGTTCGGCGCAGAGCGCGGCCGCGGCCGAGTGGGCCGCCCGGGAGGCGGGCCGCAGGGGGCTCGGATTGCGCGTCGTCCACGTCGCGGGAACGGAGGTCGACGCCCTCGACCGCGACTTCGGCGGCGGCACCGTGGTCCCGGAGCCGGTGGCGGCGATCCGCGACCGCGCCGCGGCCGCACTGCCCGGGCTGGAAGTGTCCTGCGAGATCCGCCCCGGCTACCCGGCGGAGACCCTAGCCGCCATCGGCCGACGGGCGGAGCTGCTGGTCCTCGGGTCACGCGGTCTCGGCGGCTTCACCGGCCTGCTGGTCGGCTCGGTCGGGCTGCGGACCGCGGCCCGTGCCACCTGCCCCGTGGTGCTGGTCCGCGCCGGGGAGGACGGACCGGGGGAACCGTCCGCCGACGTCGTCGTGGGCGTGGCGGGTGACCGGCCGTGCGACGCCGTGCTCGACTTCGCCTTCCGGCACGCGGCCGACACCGGTTCCGCGCTGCGGGTGGTGGAGAGCCGGACCACGTCCCACGGGCCGTACACGACTGAGGCTCCCGTCGACCAGCGGCAGATCAGGGAGTCGCTGGCGGCCGCCGAGCAGCTGCGCCTGCAGGACGCCCTGGCCCGTTGGCGGGAGAAGTACCCCGACGTCCCCGCGGAGGCGGAGGTCTGCGCGTGGAGCCCTGCCAGGGCTCTGGTGGAGGCCTCCCGCAGCGCCTCCCTGGTCGTGCTCGGACGGCGTACTCCCAAGCACCAGTTGGCGGCACCCCGGCTGGGGGCGGTGACGCAGTCGGTGCTCCACCACGCGCACAGCCCCGTCGCCGTCGTGCCGCACGACTGAGCGGACGGTGACGGCGGCGGCGGGCGGTGCGTCACATGCCGCCGACCGCCGCCGACGGCGCCGTCCCGGCGGCCGCACCGGATTCCGCACCGGATTCCCCACCAGGTGCCGTGCCGGGACCAACTGCGCGCCGTACCAGGGACCTTCGGACCGGTTCCAGGTCCCGAAGGACCGATCCGCTCCCACCCCGCACGAGCAACCCTTGAGTGGAAGGCGCCCGCGACCCCGCCGGCGCCCCGCAGTCGGACGATGTCCCGGAGAGGTAGTCCACCATGTCCCCTCGCCCTGCGAACGAGGCCGAACAGTCCCCCACGAGCACTCCTCCCGCCCGTCCCACCGCGATCGACTTGCTGGTCGCGGGCGCCCTGACGGCCCTGCAGGAATACGGTTCCTTCACCCAGGAGCAGGTCGACCACGTCGTCAAGAAGGCCTCGCTGGCCGCGCTGGCCCGGCACACGTCGCTCGCGGTCCTGGCCGTGGAGGAGACCGGGCGCGGGGTCTTCGAGGACAAGGCGGTCAAGAACGTCTTCGCCTGTGAGAACGTCACCCACGTGATGGCCCGGACGAAGACGGTCGGAGTGGTGTACCGGGACGAGATCGACGGCATCGTGGAGATCGCCGAGCCGGTCGGCGTCGTCGCGGGCATCACCCCCGTGACCAACCCGACCTCGACCGTGATCTTCAAGTGCCTGCTGGCGCTGAAGACCCGCAACCCGATCGTCTTCGCCTTCCACCCCTCGGCGCAGCGCTGCTCCGCCGAGGCGGCCCGGACGGTCCGGGACGCGGCGGTCGCGGCCGGAGCTCCGGCGCACTGCATCCAGTGGATCGAGGAGCCGTCGATGGCGGCCACCGGCGAACTGATGAACCATCCGGACGTGGCCACCGTCCTGGCCACCGGCGGCAACGGGATGGTCCGGGCCGCGTACTCCTGCGGGAAGCCGGCGCTGGGCGTCGGTGCGGGCAACGTCCCGGCGTACGTCGAGCGGAGCGCGGACCTCCGGCAGGCGGTGAACGACATCGTGCTGTCGAAGACCTTCGACAACGGCATGATCTGCGCCTCCGAACAGGCCGTCGTGCTCGACGCGGAGATCCGCGAGGAGGCCCTCGTCGAGTTCCGGCGGCTCAAGGCGCACCACGCGAGTGCCAAGGAGAAGGCACTGCTGGAGCGGTACCTGTTCGGCGTCGGCGGCGGTGCGGCCTGCTCCGGCGGGCGGCTGAACGCGGCGGCGGTGGGCCGCTCGGCCGCGCAGATCGCGGAGGCGGCGGGCTTCGAGGTGCCGGCCGACACCTCGGTGATCCTGGCCGACTGCGAGCGGGTCGGTCCCTCCGAGCCCCTGACCCGGGAGAAGCTCTGCCCCGTGCTGGCGGTCCTGACCGCGGGTTCGCACCGGGAGGGTGTCGAACTGGCGGCCTCGATGGTGGAGTTCGACGGGCTCGGCCACTCCGCCGCGGTGCACACCCGGGACGCGGCGTTCGTCGAGGAGTTCGGGCACGCGGTCAAGGCCTGCCGGATCATCTGGAACGCGCCCAGCTCGCAGGGCGGCATCGGCGACGTCTACAACGCCTTCACCCCCTCGCTGACCCTGGGCTGCGGAAGCTACGGGCACAACTCCGTCGCCGGGAACGTCTCGGCGCTGAACCTCCTCAACATCAAGCGGGTCGGGCGGCGCAACACCAACATGCAGTGGTTCAAGGTCCCGCCGAAGATCTACTTCGAGCGCAACTCCGTCAAGTACCTGGCGAGCATGCCGAACGCGCACCGGATCGTCGTCGTCACCGACCACACCATGGTGGCGATCGGCCACCTGGAGCGGATCCGGGGCGTGCTCGACCGCCGCCGGGAGCCGGTCGAGGTGCGGGTGGTCGACTACGTCGAGCCCAACCCGAGCATCGACACGGTGCGCAGGGGCGCCGAGCTGATGCGGGAGTTCGAGCCGGACACCATCATCGCGCTGGGCGGCGGCTCGCCGATGGACGCGGCCAAGGTGATGTGGCTGATGTACGAGCACCCGGAGGTCGAGTTCTCCGACCTGAAGGAGAAGTTCTTCGACATCCGCAAGCGTGCCTTCACCTTCCCCGACCTGGGCGAGAAGGCGAAGCTGGTGTGCGTCCCCACCACGTCGGGCACCGGCAGCGAGGTCACCCCGTTCGCGGTGATCACCGACACCGCCACCGGCCAGAAGTACCCGCTGGCGGACTACGCGCTCACCCCGAGCGTGGCCATCGTCGACCCGGCCCTCACCACCCGCCTGCCGAGCCACGTCACCGCCGACACCGGGTTCGACGCGCTGACCCACTGCATCGAGACCTACGTCTCGGTCTACGCCAACGACTTCACCGACGGGCTGGCGCTGCAGGGCATCCGGCTGATCTTCGAGAACCTGGAGCGGGCCGTCACCGGCGGACCGGACGACCCGGAGGCCCGGGAACGGATGCACAACGCCGGGACCATCGCCGGCATGGCCTTCGGCTCGGCGTTCCTCGGCGCCGTCCACGCCATGGCACACACCCTGGGCGCCACCTTCCACGTCGCGCACGGCCGCACCAACGCGCTGCTGCTGCCGCACGTGATCCGCTGGAACGGCTCCGCGCCGACCAAGGTCACCGGCTGGCCGAAGTACCGCAGCTACGTGGCCCCGGAGCGCTACCAGGCGATCGCCCGGATGCTCGGCCTGCCCGCCGCGACCCCGGAGCAGGGCGTGGAGTCGCTCGCGGCGGCGGTCGAGGACCTGCGCGACCGGGCCGGCATCCCGCGTTCGTTCAAGGCGGCCGGCGTGGACGAGACGGCGTTCCTGGCCGCCCTGCCGCAGCAGGCGATGAACGCCTACGAGGACCAGTGCGCCCCCGCCAACCCCCGGATGCCGATGCTCGCCGACATGCAGCGGCTGATGCGCCAGGCCTACTACGGCGACCAGGCCTGAGAAGGGACACCGAGATGACCACCTCGCAGCACACGCACCCGGCCCCCGCCCCGGCCTGGGAGGGCTTCCACGGTGAGGCCTGGCGGGACGCGATCGACGTCCGCGACTTCATCCAGCACAACTACACCCCCTACGAGGGCGACGCCGGCTTCCTGGCCGGCCCCACCGAGCGGACCGCCGAGGTGTGGCGGCGGATCACCGACCGCTTCCCCCAGGAGCGCGCCAAGGGCGTCCACGACGTCGCGCACGACATCCCGTCCACCATCACCGCGCACGCCCCGGGCTGGATCGACCGGGAGCGCGAGCTGATCGTCGGGCTCCAGACGGATGCCCCGCTCAAGCGCGCGATCATGCCCAACGGCGGGTGGCGGATGGTCGCGGGCGCGCTGAGGACCTACGGCTACCCGGTCGACCCGCAGTTGGAGAAGACCTTCACGCAGTACCGCAAGACCCACAACGCCGGGGTCTTCGACGCCTACACCCCCGAGATCCGGGCCGCCCGCAAGGCCGGCATCATCACCGGCCTGCCCGACTCCTACGGACGCGGACGGATCATCGGCGACTACCGCCGGGTCGCCCTCTACGGCGTGGACCGGCTGATCGAGGCCAAGCTCGCCGAGAAGGCGGAGCTGGACGCCGCTCCGAGCGATCCGGCGCGGCTGGAGGAGACGATCCGCGAGCGGGAGGAACTCGCCGAGCAGATCCGGGCCCTGGGTGAACTCAAGGAGATGGCCTCGGCCTACGGGTACGACGTCTCCGGGCCGGCCCGCACCGGCCGGGAGGCCGTCCAGTGGCTGTACTTCGCCTACCTGGCGGCGGTCAAGGAGCAGAACGGCGCGGCCATGTCGCTGGGCCGCACCTCGACCTTCCTGGACGTCTACCTCCAGCGCGACCTGGAGGCCGGTCTCCTGACCGAGCAGCGGGCCCAGGAGCTGGTGGACGACTTCGTCATCAAGCTGCGGATCGTCCGCTTCCTGCGGACCCCCGAGTACGACGAGCTGTTCTCCGGCGACCCGACCTGGGTCACCGAGTCGATCGGCGGCATGGGCACGGACGGCCGCACCCTGGTCACCCGGACCTCGTTCCGCTACCTGCAGACCCTGTACAACCTCGGTCCGGCCCCCGAGCCGAACATGACCGTCTTCTGGTCCCCGCGACTTCCGCGGGGGTTCAAGGAGTTCTGCGCCCGGGTGTCGATCGACACCTCCTCGGTGCAGTACGAGTCGGACGAGCTGATGCGTCCGCGCTTCGGCGACGACACCGCGATCGCCTGCTGCGTCTCCGCCATGGAGGTCGGCAAGCAGATGCAGTTCTTCGGCGCCCGGGTCAACCTCGCCAAGACGCTGCTCTACGCGATCAACGGCGGCCGGGACGAGAAGTCCGGCGAACAGGTCGGCCCGGCCACCGCCCCGGTCGGCGGGGACGTGCTCGACCACGACGAGGTGCTGGCCCGCTTCGACGAGCAACTGGACTGGCTCGCCGAGACGTACGTCCACGCGTTGAACGTCATCCACTACATGCACGACCGGTACGCCTACGAGCGGCTCGAAATGGCCCTGCACGACCGCGACGTCAAGCGCACCATGGCCTGCGGCATCGCCGGGCTCGCGGTGGCCGCCGACTCGCTCGCCGCGATCAAGTACGCGAAGGTGACCCCGGTGCGGGACCCCACCGGGCTGGTCACCGACTACCTGATCGAGGGCGACCACCCGGCCTACGGCAACAACGACGACCGCGTCGACGCGATAGCGGTCCGGCTGGTCGAGGAGTTCATGGGCAAGGTCCGCAAGCACCCCACCTACCGCGGCGCCGAGCACACCCAGTCCGTGCTGACCATCACCTCCAACGTGGTCTACGGCAGGAAGACCGGCAACACCCCGGACGGGCGCAGGGCCGGCGAACCGTTCTCCCCCGGCGCCAACCCGATGAACGGGCGCGACCGCCACGGCTACGTGGCCAGCGCGCTGTCCGTCGCCAAGCTGCCGTACGAGCACGCCGAGGACGGCATCTCGCTCACCAACACCGTCGCCCCGCAAGCCCTGGGACGCACCGCGGCGGAGCGGATCACCAACCTGGTCGGCGTACTGGACGGCTACGTCGCCTGCCACGGCTTCCACATGAACGTCAACGTCCTCAACCGGGACACCCTCGTGGACGCCATGGCCCACCCGGAGAAGTACCCGCAGCTGACGATCCGGGTCAGCGGCTACGCGGTCAACTTCGTCCGCCTCACCCGCGAACAGCAGCTCGACGTGATCGGCCGCACCTTCCACGACGCGCTGTAGCCACGACCACCCGCCGGGGTGCCGACGCCTCCCCGACCGGGGCGCCGGCACCTCGCCCTGCCGAAGGAGTACATCCCATGGCCGAGTCCACCCCGGCCGGCCGGGCCGCCACCCGGCGCCCGGTGACCGGCACACTGCACTCCTGGGACCTGTCGACGGGCGTCGACGGCCCCGGCACCCGCTTCGTCGCGTTCCTCGCCGGCTGCCCGCTGCGCTGCCTGTACTGCCACAACCCCGACACCCGCCACATGCGCGACGGTCAGCGCTCCTCCGCCGACGGGATCGTCCGCGAAGCCGCCAAGTACACCGCCTTCATCCGCGCCTCCGGCGGCGGCGCGACCGTCAGCGGCGGCGAACCGCTCCTCCAGCCAGAGCTCACCGGCGAGCTGCTGCACCGCTTCAAGCACGAACTCGGCCTGCACACCGCACTGGACACCTCCGGCTTCCTCGGCTCCCGCGCCACCGACGCGCTGCTCGCCGACACCGACCTCGTCCTGCTCGACATCAAGTCGTGGGACAACGCGCTCTACCGGCACCTGACCGGGCAGGAACTGGCCCCCAGCCTGGAGTTCGCCCGCCGTCTGGCCGGCCTCGGCACCGAGGTCTGGGTCCGCTTCGTGCTCGTCCCGCACCTGACCGACGCCGCCGAGAACATCGAGGGCGTCGCCGCCTTCACCGCCTCGCTCGGCAACGTCACCCGGGTCGACGTCCTGCCCTTCCACAAGCTCGGCGCCGCCAAGTGGCGCGCCCTCGGCCTCGACTTCCCGCTCGCCGACACCCCGGTGCCCACACCCGGTCGGACCGCCGAAGCCCGCGCCGTCTTCGAGGCGCACGGCCTGCACGCCGTCTGACGCGCCCCGGCCCGGGCACGTCACTCCGGCGCCGTACGACCTGTCACCGCCGGTGGGCGACACCACCCCGCGGCCTGCACCCGGCTCGCCGGACGCACGCCGCCTCCGGTCGGTCGACGACGGAGAGGCCCGTGCGAGTAGCCCGGCCGCCGGCGGCCGGGCTACTCGCACGGGTACAAGGACTTTCGCTGGCCCGGGGAAGGCCCCAGGAGGGCGGTCGGATCGCACTCGCCGGCCGGTCGGCGCCAGTACGGCGCCGACCGGCCGGCGGTTCAGGACAGCCCGCTTCCCCAGCCCCCGCTACCGGGCGGCCCGGTAGGCACGGGGGTGCTCCAACCGGGGTTCGGTGTCGTCCTCGGTCCAGTCGAGGGTGTGGTGGACGGCGACGACACCGTCCACCGCGCGGCAGAGCCGTTCCACGATCGGAACGAGACTCCGTCGCGGCAGGCGGCCGGTCAGGGTGACCACACCGTCCTGGACGATGGCCCGGACGTCCTCGGGGGCGAGCCGGAGGGTCTCGCCCAGCACGTCGTGGACGATCTCCTCGGCAACGGCCCTGTCCTGCCGCAGGAAGACCTGCAGCAGATCACGGCGGCTGACGATGCCGACCAGGCGGCCGGTCTCGTCCACCACGGGCAGACGCTTGACCCGGTGCTTGTCCATGGCCCGCGCCGCTTCGGCCACCGACCAGCCCGGCCGGGCGGTGACGGCCGGGCTGGTCATCAGCCCACCTGCGGTCTCGGCCTCGGCACGGGCGCGGTCCTTCGTGTCCAGCCTGCGGCCCGGGTACCGGCCCTCCGGGTCCGGCAGCACGGCCGCCTTGCGGATCAGGTCCGCCTCGGAGACCATGCCCATCGGCCGGCTCTGATCGTCCACGACCGGGATCGCGGTGATGTCGTTGTGGTGGCACAGTGCCGCGACCTCCTTGAACGGCGTGCCGGGCCGGGCGGTGACGACCTCACGGGTCATGACATCGCTGACGCTGCGGTGCTGCATCGTCCTCACTCCTCCCTGGATCGGGCCCGTGCGGAAGGCCCCGCCCTCACTCTCCGCCCGCGGGGCGCCTCCGCACAGGGCCGGACGGTCCCTGCCGCCAGGGCCGGTTCGACCCGGGACAACCGGCACCCGGCATGCACGGGACGGCCGCTTCCCCTCGCCCCACCGGGCCCGCCCCACCGTCTGCCCGTGCCGATTCGCGGGGTGCTGCGCCGGGCGAGCTGCCCGGTCGTACTGGTACGGGCGGAGGAGGACGAGCAGGCGGCCGCGTCACCGGACGCCGCCGACGACGGCGACG
>NZ_JBWKAW010000069.1:0-12562 GCF_056437345.1 Kitasatospora sp. NPDC042419 | reverse complement strand
TCACGGCGCCGCTCCTGCGCCGCGAGCGTGACGAAGTCACCACTGCCCTCACGGCGTTGGCGACCCTGTACGTCCACGGCGTCACGGTCGACTGGAGCCCGTTCTTCACCGGGGTCCGTCCGGCCGAGCTGCCGACCTACGCCTTCCAGCACCAGCGCTACTGGCTGGAGACGGCCCGAGGTGTCGGCGACCTGAGCGCCGCCGGGCTCGACGCGGCCGGGCACCCCCTGCTCGGCGCGGTCGTCCCGCTCGTGGACGGGGCCGGGACGGTGCTCACCGGCCGGCTCTCGCTCCGTGCGCAGCCCTGGCTCGGCGACCACGTGGTGGCCGGTGCTGCGCTGCTGCCCGGTACGGCGCTCCTGGAGCTCGCGCTCCAGGCCGCCCACCAGGTCGGCTGCGACACCGTCGAGGAGCTGACGCTGCACGCGCCGCTCGTCGTCCCGGACCGGACCGCGGTCCAGATCCAGGTGACGGTGGACGGGCCGGACGAGTGGGGCCGCCGGGCCCTGCGGATCCACTCCCGCGACGAGCACGGGGACGGCTGGCTGCACCACGCCACCGGTGCCCTCACCCGGACCGGTGCGACGGCGGAGCCGTCCGCCGACCCGTCCGAGGCCTGGCCGCCCGCCGACGCGGTGGAGGTGCCGCTCGACGGCCTCTACGCCGGTCTCCGGGACATCGGTCTGGACTACGGGCCGGCGTTCCAGGCCCTGCGAGCGGTCTGGCGGCGCGGCGACGACCTGTTCACCGAGGTGGTGCTCGACGAGGGGCAGCAGCGTGAGGCGTCGCGGTTCGGCGCGCATCCGGCCCTGATCGACGCGGCGCTGCACGCGCTGAGCCTGGCCGACACCGACACCGACACCGACGCCGACGGCGGCGACACCGACACCGACGGTGGGAGTGCGACGGTGGCGAGGCTGCCGTTCAGCTGGTCGGACGTGGCCGTGTACGCGGCCGGCGCGGACCGGCTGCGGGTCCGGATCAGTCCGGCCGGCGGTGACGCGATCCGGCTGGAGGCGTCCACCGCGGCGGGGCAGGCCGTTCTCACGGTCGGGTCGCTGGTGATGCGGCCGGTGCCCTCCGCCCGTCCGGGGGCGGCGGACCTGTTCGCGGTCGAGTGGGACCGGGTGCCGGCGCCGTCCGCACCCGCGGTCTCCCCGGGGGAGGCCGGCTGGGCGGTGCTCGGCGAGCCGCTGGCGGAGCTGCCCGGCGTGCCCGCGCGGGCCGGCCTCGGCGCCCCGGTGGTGCTCGTCGCCGCCGGTGCCACGGCCGACGGGACCAGCGGGACCGAGCGGGTCGCCGAGGCGACGCACGCCGAGGTCCGCCGGATGCTGGAGCTGGTGCAGCGCTCGCTGGCCACCGACTCCCGGCTGGTGGTCCTGACCAGGAACGCGGTCCTGCCGGAGGGCGACGGCGTCGACCTCGCCGGGGCGGCGGTCTGGGGGCTGCTCCGTTCGGCCCAGCAGGAGAACCCCGACCGGTTCGTCCTGCTCGACGTCGACGACGACGCCGCGTCCTGGCGGGCGCTGCCGGCGGCTGTCGCCTCCGGCGAGCCGCAGCTCGCGGTCCGCGGCGGCGCGCTGTTCGCACCGCGTCTGGCACGCACCGCGGCCGGCGGTCCGCTGGGTGGTCCGGCGGAGGGCCTGCCGGCCGATCCGGCAGCCGACCCGACGGGCGGGCCGTTCGGGGCCGGGACGGTGCTGATCACCGGTGGCTCCGGCACGCTCGCCGGCGAGGTGGCGCGGCACCTGGTCGCGGTCCACGGCGTCGGCCGCCTGCTCCTGCTCAGCCGTTCCGGGGGTGGGGAGGCACTCGCGCAGGAACTCCGCGCGGAGGGTGCCGAGGTCGCGCTCGCCGCGGCGGACGTCACCGACCGGGCGGCGCTCGCCGAGGTGCTCGCCGGGATCCCGGCGGAGCACCCGCTGACCGGGGTGGTGCACACCGCGGGCGTCCTGGCCGACGGGATCGTCGAGCAGATGACGCCCGACCGGCTCGACCGGGTGCTGCGCCCCAAGGTGGACGGCACGCTCCACCTGCACGAGCTCACCCGGGACCTGGACCTGTCGGCGTTCGTCCTGTTCTCGTCCGCGTCGGCGGTCTTCGGGACGCCGGGGCAGGCGAACTACGCCGCGGCGAACGCGTTCCTCGACGCGTTCGCGCAGCACCGCCGGGCGCTCGGCCTGCCGGGGCAGGCGCTGGCCTGGGGACCGTGGGCCGAGGGCGGCATGGCCGGGGACCTCGACGAGGCCGACCGGCAGCGGATGGCCCGCGCCGGTGTGCACCCGTTCGACGTCGCGTCGGGGCTCGCGGCCTTCGACGCGGGCGTGACCGCGCCGGCGGCGCCGGTGGTGCCGATCCGGCTCGACCTGGCGGCCGTGCGGGCGGGCGGGGAGGTGCCGCCGCTGCTCAGCGGCCTGGTCCGGCCGCAGGCGGTCGCGGTGCGGGCGGCGGTGGCGCCCGTGGTGGTTCCGGTGACCCAGCGGTTGGCGGGGCTGTCGGACGAGGCCAGGCGCGAACTGCTGCTGGACCTGGTGCACGGGCACATGGCCACGGTGCTGGGCTACCCGGCCGACCACCCGATGGAGCCCGACCGGGGCTTCCTCGACCAGGGCTTCGACTCGCTGACGGCGGTCGAGCTGCGCAACGGCCTGACGGCGGCGACCGGCCTGCGCCTCCCGGCGACGGTCATCTTCGACTACCCGACCCCCGGGGACCTGGCCGGGCACCTGCACGAGCAGCTGACCCCGGAGGAGCCGGCGGCTCCGCTGCTGCCCGCGCTGGCCGAGCTCGACCGGTTCGAGGCCTCGCTGGCCGCCGACGGGCTCGACCCGGAGGTCCGCGACCGGATCGCCGACCGGCTCCGGAAGCTGCTCGCGGGCTGGCAGCCCGCCGAGTCCGACGAGGTCGCCGACCTGCTGGAGGAGGCCAGCGACGAGGAGATGTTCGCGTTCATCGACAACGACCTGGGCCTCTGACCGGCCTGGGCCTCCGACCCGACCTGGGCCTCCGACCGACGGGGGCCCAGGACGGACCGACGACGGACGGGGCCCAGGCCGGACGGCGGCCGGACGACGGACGGTCGACGGTGGAGCGCCGGTACACGCCGGCGCTCCACCGGGCGGGCTGGTGGGCTGGTGGGCAGGTGGGCGGAGCGCCGTCGGAGGACGCCGGCGCCGCTACTTCCGCATGATCACGGGCTCGCGGCGGCGCAGGAGTCTGGCGACGATCAGGCTGAAGAGCACGGCGAGGACCACCAGCATGCCCATGTCGAGCAGCCAGACGGTGCGGCTGTGGGCGAAGATCGGATCGTCGGTGAGGGCGTCGGGGAGGAGGGCCCCCAGGTCGACGGTGGCGGCCATGGCGCCGAGCCCCCAGCGCGAGGGCACCAGCCAGGAGAGCTGGTTGAGGAACGGCGTGTGGTCGAGCTGGAGCAGCGCGCCGCAGAACACCACCTGGACGATGGCGACCAGGACCAGCAGGGGCATGGTCACCTCCTCCTTCTTCACCACGGCGGAGACGAGCAGGCCGAGGATCATCGTGGTGACGGACAGCAGCGCGGCGGCGAGGGCGATCTCCAGCAGGGGCGGCAGGAAGACGCCGTCGGCGCCCGGTGGCCCGAGCCCGACGCTGACCAGGGCGACCAGGGTGAGCACCACCGACTGGACGACGGTGATGGCCCCGAGCACCACGATCTTCGAGCACAGGTACGCGGATCTGGACAGGCCGACGGCGCGTTCGCGCTGGTAGATGACGGTTTCCTTGACCAGTTCGCGGACGGCGTTGGCCGCTCCGATGAGGACGGCGCCGACGCAGAGGATGAGCAGGGCGTTGAGGGCGGTGTCCTGGTCGAGCTGCCCGCCCGCGAGGGCGCGGGTCAGCGCGCCCATGATGAACGGGAGGGCGATCATCACGGCGATGAAGGTCCGGTCGGCGGCGAGCGCCGTGGAGTAGCGGCGGACCAGGGTGGAGACCTGCTTCCGCCAGCGCCGGGGGGTGGGTCTGGGGGCCGGGGCGGCGGCGGGCGCCGGCGCCCCGGCCCCGGAGACGGCGGGGTGGATGGCACCGGCGATGTAGCGCCGGTGGGGCGTGGAGGCCCGGTACTCGCCGGCCCAGTCGCGGTCGCGCTGGCTCTCGAAGGCCTCGAACGCCTGGGGCCAGTGCTCGAAGCCGAAGTGGCCGAGGGCCTCGCCGGGCGGGCCGTACCAGGCGATCCGGCCGCCGGGGACGAGCAGCAGCAGCCGGTCGCAGAGGTCGAGGCTGAGCACGCTGTGGGTGACGACGATGACGGTGCGTCCGTCGTCGGCGAGGCCGCGGAGCATCTGCATGACCGAGCGGTCCATGCCGGGGTCGAGGCCGCTGGTGGGCTCGTCGAGGAAGAGGAGGGAGGGTTTGGTGAGCAGCTCCAGGGCGACGC
Source organism: Kitasatospora sp. NPDC042419 (assembly GCF_056437345.1). Lineage (NCBI taxonomy): Bacteria > Bacillati > Actinomycetota > Actinomycetes > Kitasatosporales > Streptomycetaceae > Kitasatospora > Kitasatospora sp. NPDC042419. The sequence continues at coordinate 8,148 of NZ_JBWKAW010000069.1, read as the reverse complement.
TGACGCGCTTGCGCTGGCCGCCGGAGAGGCTGGAGATGACCTGGTCGGCGCGCTGGGTGAGGCCGAGCTCGTTGATCACCTCTTCGACCCGGGCCTCCCGCTCGGCGGGTGCGGCGTCCTCGGGGAAGCGCAGCTCGGCCGCGTAGCGCAGGGCGCGGCGGACCCGGAGCTGGGTGTGCATGATGTCGTCCTGCGGGACGAGTCCGATGCGGTGGCGCAGCTCGGCGTACTCGCGGTAGAGGTCGCGGCCGTCGTAGCGGACGGTGCCCCCGGTGGCGGGACGCAGGCCGGTCAGGGCGTTGAGCAGGGTGGACTTGCCCGCGCCGCTGGGGCCGGTGACGGCGAGCAGGCTCTTCTCACCGACCGGGAAGGTGACGTGGTCGAGCAGGACGCGGTCGTCGCCGACCGTGACGGTGAGGTCCTCGACGTCGAGGTCGATGTCGCCGGTGTCGACGAACTCCTGGAGTTCGTCGCCGACCAGGCAGAACTCCGAGTGGCCGATGCCGACCAGGTCGCCCTGGCCGACGACGGCCTCGAACACGGGCTGGCCGTTGAGGTAGGTGCCGTTGTGGCTGGCCAGGTCCTCGATCTCGTACCGGCCGTCGGGGAGGGCGTGCAGTTCGGCGTGGTGGCGGGAGGCGGTGAGGTCGCTCACCACCAGGTCGTTGTCGGGCGCGCGGCCGATCCGGATGACCCTGGCGGACAGCGGGCGCACGCTGGCCGGCGGCCGGTAGGAGCCGGTGATCGAGGTGAGCGCGGACGACTGCCGCTGCCGGACGGTGGCCGACTCGGGCGGGGTCCGCAGGCAGCAGCACGGGCCGTCGGCGGGATCGCCGAAGCGCACCACGCTGCCGGGGCCGACGTCCAGGTGCTCGACGCGGTGGCCCTCGGTGTAGGTGCCGTTGGTGGAGCCGACGTCGTCCAGCACCCACTGGCCGTCCCCCACGTGCAGGACGGCGTGGTGCCAGGAGACCCGGGGGTCGGTCAGTACGACGTCGCTCTCCGGGTCCCGGCCGACGGCGTAGGAACGGCTCGGGCTCATGACCTGCGAGTCGCCTTCGGCGTCGAGTACGAGCTGGGGCGCGCTGGGCCCGAAATCTCGGTCTCCCATACGGACGATGCTAGTCCGACGGGGCGCCGGCTGCCCGGGAGACGAGCTCGCCCCCCTGCCGGGCCCGCCGTCCGGCCCCGCTGTCCGGCCCGGTCGGCGGCCCGCCGTCCGGCCCGGTGCACGCGACGGGACACGCGCTAAGGGACTCCTAGGGGTTGAGGGGCCTGTGGGGTGCTCCTACCGTCTGGGACGGTACCGCCGGTCCGCGGTGCCGTCCCACCCTGCGATCCCGGTGACCACCGGAGTGAGGTGACGCGCTGGTGTCGACTGAGCAGAGGCTCCGGGACTATCTGAAGCGGGTGACCACGGACCTCCACCAGACGCGCAAGCGGCTGGCCGAGGCCGAGGCCGGCACGCGCGAACCGATCGCGATCGTCGGCATGGCCTGCCGGTACCCCGGCGGTATCACCACCCCGGACGAGCTGTGGAGCCTGGTGGCCGACGGCCGGGACGGCATCGGGTTCTTCCCGACCGACCGCGGCTGGGACGTCGAGGGGCTCTACCACCCCGATCCCGACCACCCGGGCACGTCCTACGCCCGGGAGGGCGGCTTCCTCTACGAGGCCGCGGACTTCGACCCCGAGGTGTTCGGGATCTCGCCGCGGGAAGCGCTCGCGACCGACCCGCAGCAGCGGCTGCTGCTGGAGACGGCCTGGGAGGCGCTGGAGCGCGCCGGGGTCGACCCGCTCTCGCTGCGCGGCTCCCGGACCGGCGTCTACGTCGGGCTGATGTACCACGACTACGCCGCGCGCCTGCTGGACGTCCCGGACGAGGTCGAGGCGTACCTGGGCACCGGCAACGCCGGCAGCGTCGCCTCCGGCCGGATCTCCTACACGCTCGGGCTGGAGGGCCCCGCGCTGACCGTGGACACGGCCTGTTCGTCGTCCCTGGTCACGCTGCACCTGGCCGCCCGGGCGTTGCAGGCGGGCGAGTGCGACCTGGCGCTCGCGGGCGGGGCCGCGGTGATGGCGACCCCGGAGACCTTCGTCGGCTTCTCGCGGCAGCGCGGGCTGGCCGCCGACGGCCGCTGCAAGTCCTTCGCGGCCGCCGCCGACGGCACCGGCTGGGGCGAGGGCGTCGGCATGCTGCTGGTCGAGCGGCTCTCCGACGCCCGGCGCCTGGGCCACCCCGTCCTGGCGGTGGTGCGGGGTACGGCGGTGAACCAGGACGGCGCCTCCAGCGGTCTGACGGCGCCGAACGGTCCGTCGCAGCAGCGGGTGATCCGCGCCGCGCTGGCCGACGCCGGACTGACGGCGCAGGACGTCGACGTGGTCGAGGCGCACGGCACCGGCACCACGCTCGGCGACCCGATCGAGGCGCAGGCCCTGCTGGCGACGTACGGGCGGGACCGTGAGGGCGAGCCGCTGCGGCTCGGCTCGATCAAGTCGAACCTCGGGCACACCCAGGCCGCGGCCGGTGCGGCCGGGATCATCAAGATGGTGCAGGCGATGCGGCACGGGCTGATGCCCCGCACGCTGCACGTCGACGCGCCCACCCCGAAGGTCGACTGGGCCGCGGGGCGGGTGGAGCTGCTGACCGAGGCCCGCCCCTGGCCGGCGGGCGACCGGCCGCGCCGGGCCGCCGTCTCCTCGTTCGGCATCAGCGGCACCAACGCCCACATCATCGTGGAGGAGCCCCCGGCCGCGCCCGAGCCCGCCCGAGCCGGGGCGACCCCCGAGCCCGCCGCGGCCCCCGGGCTCGCCGACGCGGACGCGACGGCACCCGGCCGCGTGGTGCCGCTGATCGTCTCCGGGCCGGACGCCGACGCGCTGCGCCGGCAGGCCGGGCAGCTCGGCCGGTACCTGCGGGAGCAGCCGGGCAGCGCCCTGGCCGACGTCGCCCGGGCGACGTCGCTGCGGGCCGCGCTGCCGCACCGGGCGGTGCTCCTCGCCCAGCGGACCGACGGCGGCACCGGGCAGGCGGCCGACGCACTGACCGCCTGGGCCGCCGGCGGCCGGGGCGAGGGCGTGCTCGAAGGCGTCGCGGTGCGCGGGAAGCGCGCGTTCCTCTTCACCGGCCAGGGCGCGCAGCGGCCGGGCATGGGGGCGGGACTCGCCGCCGGACACCCGCTGTTCGCGGACGCGCTGGCCGCCGTCGCGGCCGCGTTCGACCCGCACCTGGCCGTGCCGCTGGCCACCGCGCTCCACGACGAGGACCTCGTCCACCGGACCGAGTACGCCCAGCCGGCGATCTTCGCCGTCGAGGTGGCCCTCCACGCCCTGCTCACGCACTGGGGCGTGCGGGCCGACGTCCTGGTCGGCCACTCGATCGGGGAGATCGCGGCGGCGCACGTCGCCGGGGTCCTGAGCCTGGCCGACGCGGCCGCGCTGGTCGCGGCACGCGGCCGGCTGATGCAGGAACTGCCCGCCGGCGGGGCGATGCTCGCGGTCGGAGCCGCGGAGGAGGACGTCCGGGAGGCGTTCGGCACGCTGGACGTCGCGGCGGTCAACGGCCCGACGGCGGTGGTGGTCTCCGGTGACGCGGACGAGGTGGAGCGGGCGGCCGTGCTCGCCGCCGGGCGCGGCTGGAAGACCAACCGCCTGCGGACCAGCCACGCGTTCCACTCGCGGCTGATGGAGCCGATGCTGGACGGCTTCCGGGCCGTCGTGAAGACCCTCGGCTTCGCCGAACCGACGCTGCCGGCGGTGTCGAGCGTCACCGGCCGCCGGGTCGAGCCGGGGCAGTGGACGGACCCGGAGTACTGGGTCGAGCAGGTCCGCCGGCCGGTCCGGTTCGCCGACGCGGTCGGCGCGCTGGGCGGGATCGGCACGTTCGTGGAGCTCGGGCCGGACGGCGTCCTCACGGCGATGGCGCAGCAGCTGCGGCCGGACGCGGTGTGCGTGCCGACGCTGCGCAGGGACCGCGACGAGGCCGTCACCGCGCTCACCGCGCTGGGCACGCTGTTCGTGAACGGTTCCCCGGTCGACTGGAGCGCGGTGCTGCCCGGCACGGGCCGCGTCGACCTCCCGACGTACGCGTTCCACCGGCAGCGGTTCTGGCTGGACGGCCCGCCCGCGGGGCAGCCGGGCACCGAGGACTGGCGCCACCGCGTCGAGTGGCGGCCGGCCGGTGACCTGCCGGCCACCGAGCCGCCCGCCGGCGCCTGGCTGGTGCTGGGCGACGACGACGGCACCCTCGCCGGGGCCCTGCGGGCCGCGGGCACCGAGGTGGCCGCCGGGCCCGGACCGGCCCTCGCCGGCGTGCTGGCCGCCGTGTCGACCCCCGCCGAGGCCCTCGCGGTCACCCGGCTGGGCGTGACGGCGCCGCACTGGTTCGTCACCCGGCGCGCGGTGGCCGCCGGACCGGACGATCCCGCGCCCGAGCTCGGTCCGGCGGCGGCCTGGGGCCTGGCCCGGGTCCTCGGCCTGGAGCACCCGGACCGCTGGGGCGGGCTGGTGGACCTCCCCGAGCAGGCGGACGCCCAGGTGGCGGCCGGGCTCCTCGCCGTCCTCGCCGGCGGGCTCGGCGCCGAGGACCAGGTCGCCCTCCGCGCGGCCGGGCCGCTGCTGCGGCGGCTGGTCCCCGCACCCGTGCCGGCCGGCGCGCCGCGCTGGCGGCCGGAGGGAACCGTCCTCGTCACGGGCGGAACCGGCGGCCTGGGCGCCGAGGTCGCCCGCTGGGCCGCGGCCCGCGGCGCGCAGCGGCTGGTCCTGGTCTCCCGCCGGGGCGCCGACGCCCCCGGCGCGGCGGAGCTGCTGGCCGAGCTGCCGGGCGCCGAGGCCCACGCCTGCGACCTGTCCGACCGGTCGGCGGTGGAGGCCCTGCTGGCGGAGGTCGGCGCGGTCGACGCGGTCGTGCACGCGGCCGGCGTCAGCCAGGACGTGCCGCTGGCCGCCGAGGACGCGGAGCACCTGCGGTCCGTGGCGGCCGGCAAGGTGGACGGCGCGGCCCATCTCGACGAGCTGCTGCCGGACGTTCCGCTGGTCGTCTTCTCCTCGATCGCGGGCGTCTGGGGGAGCGCGGAGCAGGCGGCCTACGCGGCGGCGAACGCGGCCCTGGACGCGCTCGTGGAGCGGCGCCGGGCGCAGGGCCGCCCCGGCACGGCGATCGCCTGGGGGCCGTGGGCCCGGATCGGCATGGCGGCCGACGACGGCGTCGCGGACCGGCTGCGGCTGCGCGGGCTCGCCCCGATGGCGCCGGAACGGGCGCTGGACGCGCTCGGCGTCGCGGTCGGCGCCGAGGACGCGCTGGTCACCGTCGCCGACGTGGACTGGGCGCGGTTCGTCCCGGTGTTCTCCGTCGCGCGGCCCCGGCCGCTGCTCGCCGGCCTGGTCCCCGACCCGGTCCCGGCCGCGCGGCCCGACGCCGGCCCGGCCCGCGACGACCCGGCCGGGCAGCTGGCCGCCCGGCTGGCCGAGGCGGACCAGGCCGAGCGGGAGCGGATCCTGCTGCGGCTGGTCCGGGACGAGGCGGCGGCCGTGCTCGGGCACGGCTCGGGGGCCGCGGTCGCGGCGGAGCGCGCGTTCAGCGAGCTCGGCTTCGACTCGCTCACCGCCGTGCAGCTCCGCGACCGGCTGATCGCCGCGACCGGACTGCCGCTCGCGCCGACCCTCGTCTTCGACTACCCGAACGCCGAGCGGATCGCGGGCCACCTCGGGGAGTCCCTCGCGCCCGCGGAGGAGGCGGTGGACCTGCCCGACGGCGAGATCCGCCGGGCCCTGGCCGCTATCCCGGTCGAACGGCTGCGGGAGTCCGGGCTGCTGCCCCGACTGCTGCGGCTGGCGCCGGGGGACCAGGGCCGGCCGGCTCCGGAGGCGACCGCACCGACCGTGCCGGCCGCACCCGCGGGCGACCTCGACGCGATGGACGTCGAGGCCCTGATGCGGCTCGCGCTCGGCGACGCCGCCCCCGACGAGGACTGACACCCCGGCACCCGCCCGCCGGGCTCACCGGACCCCGGGCTCCCCGGATCCTGTCTCCCCGGGATCCGGGGAGCCCGGTCCGGTCGACGCCCCGGCGGCCCGCCCGGATCCCGGTCCGGCCCGAAACCCCGTCCGGCGGACACCCCGCCGGACGGACACCCTGCCGGACGGACACCCCGTCCGCCCGAAACCCCGTCCGCCCGAAACCCGTACGGCGGACAGCCCGCCGGGCCGCCCCGCCGTTCCGCGGGGGCGGCCCGCCCCCGACCTTTCCCTGTCACCCGCGACGGACCCCGTCGCCTCCCACGTGAGCAATTCCGAGGCCCGAGAGCGGCCTGACGAGCGGAGTGGACCATGACCCAGCCGGACGAGAAGCTCGTCGAGGCCCTGCGCAGCGCACTGAAGGAGACCGACCGGCTCCGCCGCCGGCAGCAGGAGGCCGAGGCACGCGCCTCCGAGCCGATCGCCGTCGTCGGCATGGCCTGCCGCTACCCCGGCGGGGTGCGCGGCCCGGAGGACCTCTGGCGCCTGGTCGCCGAGGGCAGGGACGCGGTCGGGGAGTTCCCGACCGACCGCGGCTGGGACCTCACCACGCTGTTCGACGACGACCCCGACGCGCCCGGCACCTCGCTGGCCCGCGAGGGCGGGTTCCTGTACGACGCCGGTGACTTCGACGCCTCGCTGTTCGGGATCAGCCCGCGCGAGGCCCGCGCCATGGACCCGCAGCAGCGGCTGCTCCTGGAGTGCGCCTGGGAGGCCTTCGAACGGGCCGGCCTGGACCCGACGGGACAGCGCGGCACCCGCACCGGCGTCTTCGCCGGCAGCAACGACCAGGACTACCTCGGCCTGCTCGGCGACCACCCCGGCGAGCTGGAGGGCCACCTGGGCACCGGCAACGCCTCCAGCGTCCTGTCCGGCCGGCTGGCCTACACCTTCGGGCTGGAGGGCCCGGCCGTCACGGTGGACACCGCCTGCTCCTCGTCGCTGGTCGCCCTGCACCTGGCCGTGCAGGCCCTGCGCAACGGCGAGTGCGACCAGGCCCTGATCGCCGGCGTGCTGGTGATGTCGACGCCGGGGACGTTCCTGGAGTTCTCCCGGCAGCGCGCCCTGGCCGGCGACGGCCGCTGCCGGTCGTTCGCGGCCGCCGCCGACGGCACCGGCTGGGGCGAGGGCGCCGGGGTCCTGCTGGTCGAGCGGCTCTCCTCGGCGCGGGCCGCCGGGCGCCCGGTGCTGGCCGTGGTCCGCGGCACCGCCGTCAACCAGGACGGCGCCTCCAACGGGCTGACGGCGCCGAACGGCCCCGCCCAGCGGCGGGTCATCCGGGCGGCGCTGGCGAACGCCGGCCTGACGGCGCAGGAGGTCGACGCGGTCGAGGCGCACGGCACCGGCACCACGCTCGGCGACCCGATCGAGGCCAACGCGCTGCTCGCCACCTACGGCCAGGGCCGCGAGGGCGAGCCGCTGTGGCTGGGCTCGCTCAAGTCGAACATCGGGCACACCCAGGCCGCCGCGGGCGTCGGCGGCATCATCAAGATGGTCGAGGCCATGCGGCACGGGCAGCTGCCCCGGACGCTGCACGTCGACGCGCCGACCCCGAAGGTCGACTGGACCTCGGGGAAGGTGGAGCTGCTCACCGAGGCCCGGCCCTGGCCGGCGCTGGACCGCCCGCGCCGGTCGGCCGTCTCGTCGTTCGGCATGAGCGGCACCAACGCCCACGTGATCCTGGAGCAGGGCGATCCGGTCCAGGAGCCCACGGGCGCCGTGGCGGAGGCCGGTCCCGTTCCGCTGCTGCTCTCCGGGGCCGGCTCCGCCGCGCTGCGCGCGCAGGCCGCCGCCGTACGGGAGTCCGCGGCGGCCGGCGCGCCGCTGCCGGAGGTCGGGGCGGCGCTGGCGCGGCGCGCCGTGCTGTCGGACCGGGCGGTGGCGTGGGACGTCACCAGCCTGGAGGCGGTCGAGTCCGGACTCGTGGCGGGCACCGCCCTCGACGCCACCGACGTGGTGTTCGTGTACCCGGGGCAGGGTGGTCAGTGGCTGGGCATGACGGTGGGTCTGCTGGATTCGCCGGCGTTCGCGGAGCGGCTGCGGGAGTGTGACGCGGCGCTGCTGCCGCTGACGGGCTTCTCGGTGGAGGCGGTGCTGCGCGGCTCCGAGGACTGGCTGGCGCGGGTGGAGGTC
>NZ_JBWKAW010000068.1:0-14597 GCF_056437345.1 Kitasatospora sp. NPDC042419 | reverse complement strand
CTGGCGCTGGTCGGCGAGGGGCTCACCAACCGCCAGATCGGCCAGCGGCTCTACCTCGCCGAGAAGACCGTCAAGAACCACATCTCCCGCCTGCTGGCCAAGCTGGGCGTGGAACGGCGCGTCCAGGCCGCCCTGATCGGCGCGGCACCGGGGGAAGACCGGCTGCAGCCGCAAACCAGCCGGAGAGGGCCCGCAGTGGTCCCCTGACGCCGTCCATACGGGTGGTTCGGAAACATTGACGCGGCCTTGATAACCGCGTCATTCGCCCGAGACCACGGGTTGTCCTAAACGTTTCGGAGCCCCGGAGGGCGGGGCCGTCCGGGGCTCCGCGGCCACCCTCTACCGCTCGACTACATCCTCATCCGGAGCCGGCAGACCACCGCGTCGGTGTGCCGGCGCAGTGCCCGGTCGATGACGGCGCCGCGGCGGTTCTGCAGGGCGCGTTGCCAGGGGTGGACCGGTTCGACTTCGGGGATCAGGACGGTGAGCCGGTCGTAGGCGTGTTCGGTGCCGAGGCGGTCGACGAAGGCGGCGATCGGCGGGCCGAGGCGGCGGTGGGAGTCCGGGATCTCCACCAGCGGCACGCCCGGCTGCCACAGTTCCCAGTCGCGGCGCGATCAGCACGGCCAGTCCGATCAGCATCACGCCGAGCAGCGCGCCCAGCGCGACCTCGGCGTGCTGGGCGCGCTTCACGCCCGGCGTGCGGAAGGACGGGACGGCGTTCGCCACCGCCTCCACGCCGGTCAGCGCCGAGCAGCCGGCCGCGAAGGCCTTGAGCAGCAGCAGCGCGCCGACCGCGGTCGCATTGCCGGCCAGCACGGAGGCGTGCCCCTCGGCCGCCGCGGTGCTCACCGGAGCGTCCCGGAACAGACCGACCACGACGATCGTCAGGATCGAGAGCACGAAGACGGCCGTCGGCGCCATGAACCAACGGGCCGACTCGGCGATCCCGCGCAGGTTCACCGCCGTCACCAGCGCCAGCTCACCCAGGCAGAGCCAGACCCGGTCGTCGTACAGACCGGGCACCGCGGAGGTCAGCGCCGCCACACCCGCCGTCACCGACACCGCCACGTTCAGGACGTGCCGGTACGACGGCACCGGCGCCGCCAGCAGCACCTCGGTCTCGGCCGCCGAGAGCCCCGTCCGCCGGTGGTGCGGATCGGATGCGTAGACCTCGCACCGGGCGTCGAACGGAGCCACGCCCGTACGCACCCGGCCGTCCGGAACGGGCTCGACGACCGGCGTGGAGCGGAACCCCGGTTCGTGCCGCACCTCGATCCGGGCGAACGGCTCCGGCAGTGACACCAGGACGAGTCCGTCCGGAAGAGGGCCTTAACCCTTCGTGCGGAGCGGCTCGGGTGCCGCTCCGAGCGGCAGGTGCCAGTGGTTGCGCCGGTGCAGCGTCTCCAGGTCGTGCTGGAGCTCCGGCCGCGGGACGGCGAGGACGGAGCAGCCGGCCTTCCGCGTGCAGTACGCCGTCACCGACGGCAGCAGTCGGCGGCGCAGCAGGCCGCCGCTGCGGCCGACCACGAGGAGGTCATCGGGGCGGTCGGCTGTCGTCACCAGCGCGGGGCCTGTCTCGCCGCGGACCACCAGCGGCTGCAGCCGTACACCCGGGTCGACACCGGCGAAGGCCGCGTCCAGGGCATCCCGCAGGCGCTGGTCGGCGGCGTCCCGGACGACCGCGAGCAGCGGCGGGCACGGGGAGCGGCGGTAGCCGAACTCCCCGCCGGGCGGCTCCCAGGCCAGGACGGGGAGGACCTCGGCCCCGGTTCGACGGGCCTCGGCGACCGCGCGGTGGAGGGCGGCCAGGCTGCCCAGGGAGCCGCTGACACCGACCACCACGCGGCCCGGGGGCCGCTCGTCGTTCCGGTGGCTGCCGTTCATGTCCTGTTCCTCACTCCGCCGCGGTTCACTCGCTCGTCCTCGGCTGTCTCCAGCCGCTTCCAGCCAAGCCGCAGGACGCGGTGGGCCCGCCCGGTCTTGACGGGGCTCTGACGCGGTCGACCATGATCCGTACGCGCTCTTGACGCCGTGCCCGGGCGACCGCGCCCCCAGCCGTGCCAAGGTTCCGTCAGCGTCGCTGCGATCACCGCCAGACTTCCGTCAAGGGCCGGCCACCGGGGCCGCCCGGCGCGCGGTACTGGACGGGTGCCCACTTCCCTGACCGCCCCCGCCACCGCGCTCCCGTCCACCGAGTGGTTCACCCCGGAACTCCCCGGGGCCGCCCTCCTGGCCGGCCACGTCGAACGGAGCGGCCACGGCGGCTGGTGGGCGGACGATCCCGGCGCGGTCCGCGCGCTGCTCGTGCACTGCGGACCGGAACGGCTGCTGAGCGGCGACCCGGCCCGGCTCGATCCCGCCGCCCTCGCCGGGCTCGGCCGGGGCCAGTTCCACGTCCCCGACCGCTTCCTCCCCCTGCTGGGCCGCGCCTTCACCCACGTCACCCCGTGGGTGCGCGTGGTGTACGCCCAGCGGGGCCGCCCGCGGCCGGTGTCGGTGCACACCTCCGGCTGGGTCCGCCCGCTCGGCCCGGGCGACGAGGTCGGACTCGACCGTTTCGCGTTGCGCGGCGGTGCGGTGCGGTACGGCGAGCCGCACTGGACGGCCGGGACCTGGGGCGGCCACGGTCGCCTCGCGGCAAGCGGGTTCGCCTGGGACGCGTTCCTCGGTCCGTACCTGGCCTCGCTCGCCTGCGGGTACCTCGTCGGCCGGGACCACCTGGAGATCGCCGTCGCGACCGACCCGGCTTTCCGCCGTCTCGACCTCGCCCTGGCCTGCGTCCGTACGGCCACCGCCACCGCCCGTACGCACGGCTTCACCCCGACCTGGTCCGCTCCGGAGAGCAACCGTGCCAGCCGGGCCCTCGCGGAGGCCGCGGGCTTCCGGGCGGTCCGGCGCGAGGTCGTGTACTGGGCGGGCCCGGCCGTCAGCAGGTGACGCCGGTCGTCCGACGGGGCGTCAGGGGTGCGTATCAGGGTCGCGTCAAGGACTCCCCGCAGCGCGCCAAGCGGGCGTCAAGACGCACGTGGTGGGCGAAGGACCGGTGCTTCGCTGTGCGGCGTCCCGCTCGTCCCGCCATCGCTGACACGCCGTCCCCGCTCCCGGAACGGCTCCGGAAGGTCCCAGAACCGATGCGCCGCTCGGCCCTCACCCCACCGGCCACCACCACCCCACCGGCCACCACCACCGACCCGGCCGCGCGCCGGCCCGACCGGCCCGACTGGTTCCGCCGCCGGAAGGCCGGCGAGGCCGAGCCGTCGCCACCGCACCCGGGCCACCGCCCCAGCACGCCGCCTCCCGGTCGCCGCCGGCTGGTCACCGCGCGCCAGCTCCGGGAGGCACTGCCCGCCGCGGTACGCAAGCTCCACCCGCGCACCATGGCGAAGAACCCGGTCATGCTGGTCGTCGAGGCCGGATCCGCCCTCACCACCCTCACCGCGGTCGTCCACCCGAGCGTGTTCGCCTGGGTGATCAGCTTCTGGCTCTGGCTCACCGTGCTCTTCGCCAACCTCGCCGAGGCCGTCGCCGAGAGCCGCGGCAAGGCGCAGGCCGACTCGCTGCGGCAGACGCAGGTCGGCGCCACCGCCCGCCGCCTGCTGCACTGGCGGGTCGGCGGCCACGACCACCGCCACGAGTCCGTCCCCGCCGGGCACCTGCTCCTGCACGACCTGGTGCTCGTCCCCGCCGGTGAGGTGATCCCCCGCGACGGCGAGGTCGTCGAGGGCGTCGCGGCCGTCGACGAGTCCGCGATCACCGGCGAGTCGGCACCCGTCATCCGCGAGTCCGGCGGCGACCGCACCAGCGTCACCGGCGGCACCCGCGTCCTCTCCGACCACCTCGTCGTGCGGATCACCTCCCGGCCGGGCCAGAGCTTCATCGACCGGATGATCGCCCTGGTCGAGGGCGCGAACCGGCAGAAGACGCCGAACGAGATCGCCCTCAACATCCTGCTCGCCTCGCTGACCATCGTCTTCGTGCTCTCCGTGGTCTCGCTCCAGCCGATGGCGATCTTCGCGGGATCCCCGCAGACCACCGTCGTGCTGGTCGCCCTGATGGTCGCGCTCATCCCCACCACCATCGGCGCCCTGCTCTCCGCGATCGGCATCGCCGGGATGGACCGCCTGGTGCAGCGCAACGTCGTCGCCCTCTCCGGCCGCGCCGTCGAGGCGGCCGGCGACGTCGACGTCCTGCTGCTCGACAAGACCGGCACCATCACCCACGGCAACCGGCAGGCCGTCGTCCTCCACCCGTTCCCCGGCGCCACCGTGGAGCAGCTCGCCGAGGCCGCCCGGCTCGCCTCCCTCGCCGACGACACCCCCGAGGGGCGCTCCGTCGTCGAGCTGACCGACCGCCAGTACTGGACGCCGCCGCGCGCCGAGGGCGAACTGGGCGAACAGACCACCGTCCCGTTCACCGCGCAGAGCCGGATGAGCGGCGTCGACCTCGCCTGGCCCGACGGCGCCGCCTGCCTGATCCGCAAGGGCGCCGCGAACGCCGTCGCCCACTGGGTGGTGCGCAGCGGCGGTCGGCTGCCGATGGAGGCCAAGGGGGTCGTCGACCGGATCTCGGCCGACGGCGGCACCCCGCTGCTGGTCGCCGTCCACGACCGGCACGGCGCCCGGGCACTGGGCGTGATCGAGCTCAAGGACGTGGTCAAGGAGGGCATCGCCGACCGCTTCGCCGAGCTGCGCCGGATGGGCATCCGCACGGTGATGGTCACCGGTGACAACCCGCTCACCGCCCGCGCGATCGCCGCCGAGGCCGGAGTCGACGACTACCTCGCCGAGGCCACCCCCGAGGACAAGCTCGCCTACCTCCAGCAGGAGCAGGCGGCCGGGAACATGGTCGCGATGACCGGGGACGGCACCAACGACGCCCCCGCCCTCGCCCAGGCCGACGTCGGCGTCGCGATGAACACCGGCACCCCGGCCGCCAAGGAGGCCGGCAACATGGTCGACCTCGACTCCAACCCCACCAAGCTGATCGAGATCATCCGGGTCGGCAAGCAACTCCTCATCACCCGGGGAGCGTTGACCACCTTCTCGATCACCAACGACGTCGCCAAGTTCTTCGCGATCATCCCCGCGATGTTCGTCGGCTCCTATCCCGGCCTCGCCCGCCTCAACATCATGGGCCTGCACAGCCCCACCTCGGCCATCGCCTCCGCGATCATCTTCAACGCCCTGATCATCGTCGCCCTGATCCCGCTCGCGCTGCGCGGCGTCCGCTACCAGCCCGCGAACGCCACCGACCTGCTCCGCCGCAACCTGCGCGTCTACGGGCTCGGCGGCCTGGTCCTCCCGTTCCTCGGCATCAAGGCGATCGACCTGCTGATCCAGTTCGTCCCCGGCCTCGACTGACGGCGGCACGGGCGATCCGTACTCCGTCAAGGCCACGTCAAGAACGGCGCGCCGGGCGTCAGAGCCCCGTCAGCAGCCGCTCCCCCACCGCCACGGCGCGTTTCACTGGAGGCAACGGAACACCGGAGAAGGAGCTGAGCCGCCATGACCGGCACCACACGGGTGATCGTCGGACTCAACGGGTCGCTGAGCAGCCTCGCGGCCCTGTACCGCGCCGTCGACGAAGCCGTCCGGCGAGGGGCGACGCTCGTCCCGCTGACCGCCTGGGAACCGTCGGACCGCGACGGCCTGCGCCCCCTCTCCGAACTGGAGCACGCCGCCCGCAGGCGCCTGGACACCACCTTCGACCAGGCCTACGGCGGCTACCCCACCGGTCTCGTCCTCCACCCCCTGGTCATCCGCGGCCCCGCCGGCCCCGCCCTGGTCGCCGCCGCCGGCCCGGACGACCTCATCGTGACCGGCACCGGCGGGCACAGCCGCCTCGACCACCTGATGCACGGCTCCGTCACCCGCCACTGCCGCACCCACGCGCCCTGCCCCGTGATCACCGTGTCCCCCTCCGAACTGCTGGAGAAACTGGAACTCACGGCCCGCCACGGCGCGCCCGTCCCCCTCGCCGCCGGAGGCTCCCGATAGGGGATTTCCTCCCCGGGCTCGAACGACCGCTCACGAGTCCGAATCGTGAATGGTCACGAGATCCCGTCCGATCCCGGAGATCGGACGGGATCTCCGTGTTGCGGGGGGGCGGATCGCTTGCCCGTCGTCGGCTCGGCCTGCCAGGCACGGCATCCAGACATCTCCCGGGCCGACAGCCGACCGTCGACATTACCCGAGCGCCGGTATTGCGATCGGTCCTCGATTCCCCGGGACAGGGCGGTGCGCGAAAGGGCAGACCTCCCGCCCCTGCCATATGGATGGCGCAAGGAATCACGGGACCGCGATTTCCCGGGTCTACGATCCGTCTCTGTCGAGAAGAAATACTCTTCGAACCGAGAAGAAAGACGATCCTGACGTGGAAATCCTGTCCCGCCTGAAACGCACCGTCGCCTGCGGGGTCGCCGCCGTCGCGGTGGTCTCCGGCCTGACCGTCCAGGCCGAGGCCGCGCCGGCCGCACCCGTGGACAAGACCTGCGGAACCCCGGCCGTTCCGGGCGGCGGCAACTGCATGAGCTCGCTGATCACCTCCGCCTTCGACACGATCAAGCTCATGCGCAGCGCCGCCAACGCCAACAAGCTGGACAACGCGGAGTTCACCCAGAGCACCGCGACCAAGCTGAGCCAGAAGTTCCCGGGCTTCAACGTCATGGTGTTCAAGACCGTGGGCACCGACCTGTACGACACCGAGTGGTTCACCAACGAGCACAAGGCCGACATGAGGGGGGTGCTGCTCGACACCACCTACAAGCTCAACCACTTCATGGACAAGGACAAGAAGGAGCCCTCCGGCTACGACAAGTTCCGGATCTGGGTCTTCCAGGGCGAGTCGACCTTCCGCAACCGGGGCGACGGCGGCTACATGAACTGGGCGTTCGTCGGCAACGACGGCGACAGCGTCAATAAGGAGCCGTGGACCTGCCGGTCGGGCACCGCGCGGCCCTACAAGTGCGACGGTGACGTGCGCACCATCCACTTCCCCGCCCGGTCCGGTTACGGCGCCAGGACCGGCAGCCTGACCCCCGACTCCAGCGCCCCCGGCTACCACGCCTGCCTGGACGTCAGCGGGAACGGCACCGCGAACGGCACCCCCGTGCAGATGTGGGAGTGCAACGGCGGCGACGCCCAGAAGTGGACCTACAACGGCTACAAGCTCCGGGCCGCCAACGGCAAGTGCCTCGACCTCGCGGACAACCGGGCCGCCAACGGGAACAAGCTCCAGGTCTGGGACTGCCTGGAGATCCCGGGCCAGCGCTGGCACATGTCACCCAGCGGCGGCCTGCGCCACCTCACGGACCTGGACGACCGGTCCAAGGACGTCTGCATCGACGACTTCAGCGGCCGCACCGCGAACGGCAGCACCGTGGCGGCCTGGGCCTGCGGCTCCGAGGACAACCGCGACGCCCCCAACCAGAACTGGGCCTGGGGCGGCACCCCGCCGACCACCAACCCCACCACCCCCGGCAACGGCGCCGACGTGTACCTGAAGCTCGACAACGGGCTCGGCGCCGTCCCGGTCGGCGGTTCCGCCGGCGCGTCCGTCGTCCCCGGGATCCGGGGCGGCAACGAATCCAAGTGGAAGCTCACCGCGGTCGGCGGCGGCCGCTACCGGATCACCAGCTCCTACGGACTGGACCTCACCGAGAACAGCAACTACATGGCCGAACTCCAGCCGTGGGGCAACTCCTCCAAGCAGAAGTGGGAGCTCTTCGGGGTCGGCAACGGCAGGTACCAGATCCGGATCTCCGACGACGACTGCCTCGCCCACGACTCCGACTTCAAGCAGCTCGGCGTCTGGACGTGCAAGCGCGGCTGGCAGCAGGAGTGGGTGCTCGAATCCACCTCCGGCGGCGTGATCACGCCCGGCGAGCCGGGCACGCCGACGAACCCGAAGGACCCCAAGCCCCCGACGGGCGGCGGCGGTTCCGGCGTCCCGACCGAGCGGCCGCTGTTCCTGAAGCTCTCCAACGGGCTGGGCGCGACGGCCCCGAACGAGACCGCGAGCTGGGGCGCGCCGGTCCTGGGCGGGCTCCTGGGGTACAAGGGCTCCACCTGGACGATCAAGCCGCTGGGCGGGGACCGCTACCGGATCGTCAACGACCTCGGGTACAACCTCACCGAGAACCCCGACACCTACGTCGCCGAGCAGCAGGCCTGGGGCAACACCTCCAACCAGAAGTGGCAGTTCGTCAGCCTCGGCAACGGCAAGTACCGGGTGCAGATCGACGACGACAACTGCCTCACCCACGACTCCGACCACAAGCAGCTCGGCGTCTGGACCTGCGAGGGCGGCTGGAAGCAGGAGTGGTCCTTCCAGCTCCACTGATCCGCACCCCTTGACGGCACCTGGCCGGCATGAGGCCGAAGACGCCCACGCCTCCTGCCGGCCGGAGCCACGCCGAAGGGCGCCGGCCGCACGGCCGGCGCCCCAAGGGCCGGCGGGGAACGTCGCCCTGATCGGCGTGCTCGGCGCCCTGCCCGGTCGGAGGTCCGGCAGGGCGACCGGTCGGGGATGTCGTCACACGATCCGGCACGGGGTCGGTCGATCGATGCGCCGTCACCCGGCCGCCCGGACCAGCCCGAAGACGACCGTCGTCCCACCGCCCGGTGTCGGTTCGACGGTCAGCTCGCCGCCCATCGCCTCCACGAATCCCCTGGCGACCACCAGGCCGAGACCGACCCCGCCGCCCGTGCCGGCCTCGCCCGACGGGCCGGCCCGGTGGAACGGCCGGAACAGGCTCTCCACCTCCGACTCGGCGATGCCCGGCCCCCGGTCGATCACCCGGACGTCCACCCGGCCGGCCACCGCTCCCCCGTCGACCACGACGTCCGCACCCGGTG
Source organism: Kitasatospora sp. NPDC042419 (assembly GCF_056437345.1). Classification (NCBI taxonomy): domain Bacteria; kingdom Bacillati; phylum Actinomycetota; class Actinomycetes; order Kitasatosporales; family Streptomycetaceae; genus Kitasatospora; species Kitasatospora sp. NPDC042419. Next base: position 5,739 of record NZ_JBWKAW010000068.1, on the reverse strand, counting down.
GCGACCACTCCCGGGCGTTGGCCAGTACGTTGGCCAGCGCCCGCTCCAGCAACCCGGCGTCGGCCACCGCTCGCGGCAGGTCGTCCGCGACATCGATCCCGAACACCACCGCCCCCTCCTCCTCGGGCAGGCCGGCGACCGCCGCACGCACCACACCGCCGAGGTCCGTCGGGCTCAGCCGTACGGGCACCGCTCCGGCCTGCAGCCGGCTCAGGTCGAGCAGTCCGGCCACCAGGCGGTCCATCCGCGCCGACTCGGCGGCGATCCGACCGGCGGCCCCCCGGTCGCCCGCGCCCGCGACCAGCTCGGCCACCGCCTCCCGGATGGCCGCCAACGGGGTGCGCAGGTCGTGCTCCACGGCCTCCAGCAGCGTCGTGTGCAGCGCGTCGGTGTGTGGCCAGTTCCTCGGCGGCCGACGCCGCGGCCACCAGCCGCTCCCGCTCGCGTGCCAGCCGCAGCTGGGTGACGAACGGGCCGAGCAGCCGCGCGTCCTCGGCGCTCAGACCCTGCCCCACCAGTACCAGCACCGCGCCCCGGCCCAGGTCTGCGGCGAACGGCGCGTCCTCGGGCCGCTCCGGCACCGGCCCGCCGGAGAAGACCACCGGCCTCCAGAGCGGGCCCGTCCGCACCAGGACCCCCGCGCCATCCAGTCCGAAGACCCGGCACAGCTCCGCCAGCAGGGCCGCCAGGTCCGGCGCACCGGAGTCCACCGTTGCGCCCGCCAGCCTGGCCAGTGCGTCCGCCTCCGCCCTCGCGCGGACCGCCTGCTGCGAACGCCGGGCCAGGCCGTCGATCAGATGGGCGATGATTCCGGCGACGGCGAGGAAGAGCAGCAGCACCGCCGTGTCCGCAGCGTGCTCCACCCTGAGACTGTGCCACGGCTCGGTGAAGAAGAAGTCCGCGGCGAGCGCCGCCACCGCGGTGGTCCCGGCCGCCGGGAGCAGCCCGCCCAGGCGGGCCACCCCGGCGACGGCCGGCAGCAGGCAGAGCAGCGCCCCGGACAGCCCCAGCGAGTCGCGCAGCGGCGACAGGGCCCAGGCCGCGGCGGCCGCCCCGGCCGGACCGAGCAGCCACGCCGCCCACCGCCGCCGGGCCGGCACGGACGCCGGACGCCGCCGCCGGGGCCCGGGAGGCACCGTGAGCAGCCCGGGCGCGGGCGGCGGCAGGACGCGCACGTCGATCGGCCCGGCCAGCCGGATGACCCGGTTGATCACCGAGCCCGAGAGCAGCTCCCGCAGCCGCGAGCGGGTGGTCGGCCCGAGCAGCACCCGGGTCGCGCTCTCCGCCCGGGCGAAGTCCACCAGCACTCGGGGGACGTCGGTGCCGCTGATCTCCACGTAGCTGCCGTTCAGCTCGCGCAGCAGGGCTCGCTGTGCGGCCAGCCCCGGCGGCTCGGCCCACACGGTGCCGTCGTCCGGGCGGACGTGGACGCCGATCAGGTCCCCGTGCACCCGGGTGGCCGTACGCGCGCCCCGGCGGATCAGGTGCTCGCCCTGCGGCGCGCCGTTCAGCGCCACCACGATCCGTTCCTTGGTCTCCCAGGGTGCCCGGATGCCGTGCCGGGCCCGGTAGTCGGCCAGCTCCTCCTCCACCCGGTCGGCCAGCCAGAGCAGGGCCAGCTCACGCAGAGCGCCGAGGTTCCCGGCGCGGAAGTAGTTGTCGAGCGCCACGTCGATCCGGTCGGGCCCGTAGACGTCACCCTGTGCCATCCGGGCCCGCAGCGCCTGCGGGCTGAGGTCCACCAGCTCGATCCGGTCGGCCGCGCGGACCACCTCGTCCGGGATCCGCTCGCGCTGGGCGGCACCGGTGATCTGCTCGACGACGTCGTTGAGGCTCTCCAGGTGCTGGATGTTGAGCGTCGTCGCCACGTCGGTCCCCGCCTCCAGCAGCTGCCGCACGTCCTGCCAGCGCTTGGCGTGGCGGCTGCCGGGGGCGTTGGTGTGCGCCAGCTCGTCGACCAGGGCGAGCGCGGGGCGGCTCCAGCAGCGCGTCCACGTCCGGCTCGGTCAGCTCGATCCCGCGGTAGGGCACCGTGCGGCGAGGCAGCACCGGCAGGTCGTCCAGCTGCTCCTCGGTGCCGCGCCGGCCGTACGTCTCGACGAACCCGACCACCACGTCCAGCCCGTCGGCCCGCAGCCGCCGGCCCTCGGCGAGCATGGCGTACGTCTTCCCGACCCCCGGCGCCGCCCCCAGAAACACCCGCAGTTTCCCCGGCACGGCCCGTTCGCCACCTCCGTCACGTCCATGCTGCCTCCACTCGGCTCCGGTGTCTCGGGGTGGTGGCCCGGGCGGGGCCGCGCCGGCACCGGATCCGCGGGCGCACGGGGTCGCGTCGCGGCAGCCGTCCCCCACCCGCGCCGAACCGGTCTCGGCGCCGGTGCGGCCTCAGCCGACGTGGACGCGGGGGCGCCGGGAGCGGTCGGGTTCGGCCTCGCGCAGCACCTCGCGGGTGACCGGCGCGACCTCGCCCTGGCCGAACAGGAAGAACCGCAGGAACTGCGCGAAGGGGTTGCCCTCGGTCCACTCGAAGTAGATGTGCGGCTGCTGGCCCGTCCGGTCCCGGACCTGGATCAGCAGCGCCGCCAGGGCGTTCGGCACACTGGAGCTCTCCAGCGAGAGCACCCGGTAGCGGCCGTGCATCACCTCGCCGCGGACGCTCAGCACCGCTTCGAACTCCGACGGGTCGAGCACGGTGACCTCGACGAACACCAGGTCGTCCTCGGCCGGGATGTCGTTGTCCACCCGGATCTGCCGCTTCTTCTCCTGGTACTCCGCGACGTCGCGGTTGTCCGGCTCGTTGGCGATCAGCCGCATCGGACGGTGCGTGTAGTCGCGGACGAACCGCTCGGCGGCCTCGTCGAACACGACGTCCGTCACCCTGAGTTCGAAGGCCCGCTTGAGCCGGGACAGCAGCGACACCAGCACGATCGCGGCGATGAAGCACGCGCCGATCTTCACCCCGTCCGGCCGCTCGGCGACGTTGACCGCCGTGGTGTAGACGAAGACCGCCGCGATCACCGCGAACCCGATCGTCCAGTTGCGCTGCCGGGCCTTGCGGGCGGCGATCGTGACGGCGATCGCCGCCGAGGAGATCAGCACCAGGACACCGGTGGCGTACGCGCCGCCCTGGGCGTCCACGCTGGCGTCGAAGATCCACGTCACCAGGAAGGCGATCAGGGTCAGCACGATCACCATCGGGCGGACGGCGCGCGCCCAGTGCGGGGCCATGCCGTAGCGCGGCAGGTAGCGGGGCAGCAGGTTGAGCATGCCCGCCATGGCCGAGGCGCCGGCGAACCAGAGGATGAGGATCGTGGAGAGGTCGTAGATGCTGCCGAAGGTATTGCCCAGGTACTCGTGCGCCAGGTAGGCGAGCGCGCGGCCGTTGGCCTCGCCGCCCGGTTCGAAGGCCGCCTCCGGGATCAGCAGGGTGGTGATGCTACCGCTCCAGCATGGCGATCGAGCCCTCGCCGTGCGGCGACTCCTTCGCCACCCGCCGGTACACCGGCAGTGCACCGAACAACGTGACCACCACCAGCACGACGGTCGCCACCGGCGACAGCAGGCCGGCCGCCAGCGCGGCGATACCCGGCTGGTAGCCGAGCGTCGAGAAGTAGTCCAGGCCGGTCAGGCACATCACCCGCCACCAGCGGGCGCCCTTGTGCTCGACGGGCGCCTGCGCGTGCGGCCCCGGGTGCTGCTTGGCCATGTCGGCCAGGCCCTCCAGCAACCACGCGCGGAAGCGCTGCCGTCCCGACGGTACGGCCCCCGGATCTGCCGAACCCGACGAAGCCACGCCGCACCCCTGTCACAGAACCGAACCGCCCCGCCGTCGGGCCGACGGCAGGGCGAAAGGGTATGTGACTCGGATGATCAGACCGCGGAACGCCGGATGGATGTCACCGCAACAGCGGAACACTCCGCCACGCTGCTACTCGGGCCAGCGACCGATGCCCCACAGGACCGGCTCCTACGCCCCGGCGACGCGGGCCGGAGTCGGCACGGCCCCTGCCGCGGCCACCCGGCCCGCGACTCGGCCCCGCTTGGGCGGCGACCGCCGACGGCGCAGCGGACGCACTCAGTGGTCGGCTTCCCACTGGGCTTCGAGCCGCCGAGCACCGTCCGGGCCCGTGACAGTTCGCCAGGTGGCGCTCATCCCACCGCCCCGACGGGCAGCACCAGAGCCCGACGCCCCGCCCACGGCCTGAAGCACGCTGCTGTCGAGCGGGCTGTCCGCAAGCCTGCGCACGACCGCTGCCAGGATCGCCCCGCCCGACTCCCGGGCACGGACGCCGACATGGAACGGCCGACGCTGGAAGCCACTGAGAACGGCCACCTGGACCTCACCTCCGATAGGGCGTCATCGGATGCGGCGGGAAAGCCGATCCGGGTCGACGCCTGCGCGTCTCGTCGCGCCGCCCCGATCCCGATTCCCACGGGGCTGTACGACTCGGACATCCGAGGCTAGTCCGGTGCGGGCGGCCGCCGACCGGCCCTGACACTTCCTTGATTCCGCCGGTGCGACCGCTGACGGCACGCTGACACCGGGGCGGGACGCGGCCTCGCCCGCCGCACTCGCGAAGCGACGGCTGCTGCCCGGGCTCGCACTCGCGGCGGCCTTCACGGGGGCCGGATCGCCGTCCGGTGCGCCGGGCCGGCCCCGCCGACGTCGTCAACGGCAGGTCCACGCCGGGAGCCGCGGGCGCCGAGCCGAGCACTTCACTATTCCGTCTTGCTAAGTACCGGTAGTCAGCGTTACGGTATACCAGTACTCAACAACGCTGAATAGCTCATGGAGGAGGTGTTCCATGACCAAGCTCGAAACGGAGATGCTCAAGGGCACGCTGGAGGGCATCGTCCTCGCGATCCTGGCCGGCCGGGCCGCCTACGGCTACGAGATCACGGCGGAACTGCGGGAGCAGGGCTTCTCCGACATCGCCGAAGGGACCATCTACGCGCTGCTCATCAGGATCGAGAAGCGCGGCCTCGTCGACGTGGAGAAGGTCCCGTCCGAGAAGGGGCCGCCACGCAAGGTGTACTCCCTCAACACCCAGGGCCGGGAGTACCTCGAAGAGTTCTGGAGGACGTGGAGCTTCCTCACGGAACGACTGGAACAGCTCCGCGAAGGGGGTAAGTAGCCATGTCCGATGTCGAAAAGAGCGGCTTCATCTCGAAGGTGATCGGGCCGAAGAAGCGCTGGAGGGCGTACAAGGCGCGCGTCAAGGAGCTTCCCGAGAACTACCGTTCGGCGGTCGAGGCGGTCGAGCGGTACCTGATGCACTTCGTGCCGACCGACGGCGACAGCAATGCGTCGATGTTCGAGGACCTCGCCGACCTGTTCGAGCAGGCCGCGGCGAACGGGACGCCGATCCGCGAGATCGTCGGCGAGGACCCGGTGGAGTTCGTCGACGCGTTCGCCCAGAACTACTCGGACGGCGGCTACGTCCCCGCCCGCGCACGGAAGCGGCTGACCGACGACATCGCGCGCGCCGAGGGCGAGACCCCGGAGCAGACCGCGGGCACCGACTAGATCCACCCTCCGCACCGGGCGCGGCACCATCGCCATCCGCCGCGCCCGGCCCCGGCCCCGCCACCCACGATCCACCACCCCAGCCGCTTCCGCCTTCACATCGACACCGGGAGAGCCCCATGCCTTCATCTGTCATGCCCACGCCCAGGCGAGGGAACGGCCACCCGTCCCCGATCGCCGTCTCCGCCGTCGGCCTGCGCAAGTCCTACGGC
>NZ_JBWKAW010000067.1:0-15223 GCF_056437345.1 Kitasatospora sp. NPDC042419 | reverse complement strand
GTCGCGTGGGCGCGGGTGCTCGGCTCGGTGAGCGGTCGGGACGACGTCGTGTTCGGCACGGTGCTGTTCGGCCGGATGAACGCCGGTGCGGGTGCGGACAGGGTCGCGGGTCTCTACCTGAACACGCTGCCGGTGCGGGTGAGGACCGGTGAACTGGGTGCGCTGGAGGCCGTGTTGGCCATGCGCGGCCAGCTGGCCGAGCTGCTGGAGAACGAGCACGCCTCGCTGGCCCTGGCCCAGCAGGCCAGCGGCCTCCCGGGCAACACCCCCGTGTTTACCTCGTTGATCAACTACCGCCACAACACCGGTGCGGAGAACGAGAAGCAGGGCTACGCCCGCCCCGAGGGCATGCGTGTGCTCTCCTCCCGTGAGCGCACCAACTACCCGCTGGGCCTCTCCGTGGACGACCACGGCGGCGACGCGATGTCGCTCGCGGTCGACGCGGTCGCCCCCATCCACCCCGAGGCCGTCGGCCTGCTGATGCGCACCGCCGTCGAAGGGCTGGTGCCCCTGGTCGAGAAGGCCCTCGACGGCGGACCCGATGCGGCACTCCGCACCGTCCGGGTACTCGCCCCGGAGGACCGGCACCGGGTGCTGGTGGAGTGGAACGAGACGTCGGTGGGGGTCGGTTCGGCGGCGGTGCCGGAGCTCTTCGCGGCGCAGGTGGCGCGGGATCCGGGTGCGGTGGCGGTGGTGTCCGAGGGCACCGAGCTGACCTACGGCGAGCTGGACGTCCGGGCGAACCGCCTGGCCCGCTTCCTGGCGGGCCGTGGTGTGGGTCCGGAGTCGGTGGTGGGGGTCTGCCTGGAGCGTGGTGCCGAGCTGTTGGTGGCGGTGCTGGGTGTTCTGAAGGCGGGTGGCGCCTATATGACGATCGACCCGGAGTATCCGGCGCAGCGGGTGGCGTACATGCTGGAGGACGCGGAGCCGGTCGTGGTGCTGGCCTCCGCGGGGACGGCCTCGGTCGTGCCGGGCCCCGTGGTGCTGGTGGACGCGCCGGAAACGCTGGCGGAGCTGGCCGGTCTCGACGGTGGCCGGCCGGATGCGGTGGTGCGGGCGCAGGGCGCCGCGTACGTGATCTACACCTCCGGCTCGACCGGACGGCCCAAGGGCGTACTGGTGTCGCACGCGGGTGTGGCGAGCCTGGTGGCGGGTCAGGTCCGTGACCTGGGATTCGGTGCCGGCTCGCGGGTCGGTCAGTACGGGTCGGTGGGTTTCGACGGGTTCGCGTGGGAGTGGCTCGGCGCCTTGCTGACCGGTGCGACTCTGGTGGTCGTCCCGTCCGAGCGGCGGTTGGGTGAGGATCTGCCGCGCTTCCTGGGGGAGCGGGGGGTGACGCATGTGGCGTTGCCGCCGGCGGTGTTGGCGACGCTCGACGAGGGTTCGATCGGCGGGGACGTCGTCCTGGTGACGAGTGGTGAGGCGATCTCGCGTGAGGTGATGGCGCGTTGGTCGCGTGGTCGCCGGTTGTTCAACTCCTTCGGTCCGGCCGAGACGACGGTGGATGCGACGGTGTGGCGTTGTGACCCGGAGGCCGACGAGGTGTTGGTCGGTTCGCCGGTGGTCAACACGCGGGTGTTCGTGCTGGACGAGTTCCTGGCGCCGGTGCCGGTGGGTGTTGCGGGTGAGTTGTACGTCGCGGGCGCCGGTCTGGCGCGCGGCTACCTGGGCCGTCCGGGTCTGACGGCGGGGCGGTTCGTGGCGAATCCGTTCGGGGCTGCGGGCGAGCGGCTGTACCGCACGGGCGACCGGGCGCGCTGGACGGCGGACGGGCAACTGGTGTTCGCCGGCCGCACCGACGACCAGGTGAAGATCCGGGGCTTCCGGATCGAGCCGGGCGAGGTGGAGGGTGTCCTCGCCTCACACCCGCAGGTCGCGCAGGTCGCGGTGGTCGTGCGTGAAGACGAGCCGGGCGATCGGCGCCTGGTGGCCTACGTGGTCTCCGGCGGGGCGGTCACGGGTCTGTCCGAGTCGCTGGTTCGTGTGGCGGCGGAGCGGCTGCCCTCGTACATGGTGCCGTCGGCGGTGGTGGTGCTGGACGCTCTGCCGTTGACGGTGAACGGGAAGTTGGACCGTGGGGCGCTGCCTGCTCCGGCGTTCGCGACGGGTGGTGGCCGTGGCCCGGCGAACGCCCGTGAGGAGGTCGTCTGCGCGGCGTTCGCCGAGGTCCTCGGCCTGGAGGGCGTCGGCGTGGACGACGACTTCTTCCGGCTCGGCGGGCACTCGCTGCTCGCCGTCCGCCTGGTCGAGGTGCTGCGCAGGCTCGGTGTGTCGGTGTCGGTGCGGGCCCTGTTCCAGACGCCGACTCCGGCGGGGCTGGCCGCGTCGGCGGGTGCCGGCCGGGTGGTGGACGTCCCGGCGAACCTGATCCCGGCCGACGCCGTCGAGATCACCCCGGACATGCTCCCCATGGTGGAGCTGACCGCCGACGAGATCGAGCGGATCGCCGCCACCGTCGAGGGTGGCGCCGCGAACATCGCCGACGTGTATCTGCTGGCGCCGCTGCAGGAGGGGTTGGTCTTCCACCACCTGCTGGCGGACGGCGGCGACGACGCCTACGTGACGCCGCTGGTGTTCGAGCTGGAGTCCCGTGAGCTGCTGGACGCGTTCACCGGTGCCCTGCAGCAGGTGGTGGACCGGCACGACATCTTCCGCACCTCGCTCGTGTGGGAGGGGCTGCGCGAGCCGGTGCAGGTGGTCTGGCGCCGGGCGCCGCTGTCCGTCGAGGAGGTGGTCCTGGACGTGGAGGGCACCGACCCGGTGGAGCGGCTGCTGGCCGTCGGCGGTTCGTCGATGGACCTGGGCCGGGCGCCGCTGCTCACGCTGCACGTGGCGGCGCTGCCGGACGGCGCGCACTGGCTGATGCTGCTCAAGGTGCACCACGCCGTCCAGGACCACACGGCGATGGAGGTCGTGCTCGCCGAGGTGCAGGCCTTCCTGACCGGCCGGGGCGAGTCCCTGCCCACGCCGGTGCCGTTCCGCAGCTTCGTCGCGCAGGCGCGTGGCGGGGTGGCGCAGGAGGAGCACGAGCGCTACTTCACCGGGCTGCTCGGCGACGTGGACGAGCCGACCGCGCCGTTCGGCCTGGTCGACGTCCGCGGTGACGGCGCGGACGCGGTCCGCCTGCGGGTGCCCTTCGCGTCCGAGCTGCACGACCGGGTGCGCGAGGTCGCGCGCCGTATGAGCACGAGCGCGGCGACCGTCCTGCACGTCGCCTGGGCGCGGACCCTCGCCGCCGTCTCGGGGCGCTCCGACGTGGTGTTCGGCACCGTGCTGTTCGGCCGGATGAACGCCGGCACGGCCGCGGACCGGATCCCCGGCCCCTTCATCAACACCCTTCCCGTGCGGGTGAGGACCGGTGAGCCGGGCGCGCTGGAGGCCGTGTCGGCGATGCGCGGGCAGCTGGCCGAGCTGCTGGAGCACGAGCACGCCTCGCTCGCCCTGGCCCAGCGGGCCGGCGGGCTGTCCGGCGACACACCGCTGTTCACCGCGCTGTTCAACTACCGCCACAACCCGGGCGGTTCCGAGCGGGAGCGGGACGACCGCAACCGCGGGTTCGAGGGCTTCGAGGCGAAGTACTCGCGCGAGCGCACCAACTACCCCCTCGCGGTGTCCGTGGACGACGACGGCGAGTCGATCGTTCTGGTTGTGGACGCGGTGGCCGCCGTCGACGGCGAGGCCGTCGGACGGCTGGTGCGTACCGTCACCGCGAACCTCGTCACCGCACTGGAGACCGCCCTGGACGGCGGCCCCGAACAGCCGCTCGCCACGGTGCCCGTCCTCGATGCCGTGGAGCGTCGTCGGGTGTTGGTGGAGTGGAACGAAACGGCTGTGGAGGTCGGGTCGGGGACGGTGCCGGAGTTGTTCGCGGTGCAGGTGGCGCGGACGCCGGATGCCGTGGCTGTGGTGGCGGACGGTGTGGAGCTGTCGTACGGCGAGTTGGACGTGCGGTCGAACCGTCTGGCCCGCTTCCTGGCTGGTCGTGGTGTGGGTCCGGAGTCGGTGGTGGGGGTCTGTCTGGAGCGTGGTGCCGAGCTGTTGGTGGCGGTGCTGGGTGTTCTGAAGGCGGGTGGCGCCTATATGACGGTCGATCCGGAGTATCCGGCGCAGCGTGTGGCGTACATGGTGGAGGACGCGGAGCCGCAGGTCCTGCTGGCCTCGGCCGGTACGCGGGCGTTGGTGCCGGGTGCGGTGCTGCTGGACGACCCGGAGGTCGTGGCCGCGCTGGCCGGCCTGGACGGTGGCCCGTTCGCCGGGCCGGGGCCGGTCCTCGCCAACCCCGCGTACGTGATCTACACGTCCGGCTCGACCGGACGGCCCAAGGGCGTGGTGGTGTCGCACGCGGGCGCCGCGAGCATGACGGCGGGCCACGCCCGGATCCTCGGCGTCGGCGCCGGCCACCGGATCGGCCAGTTCGCCTCGGTGGGCTTCGACGCCTTCGCGTGGGAGTGGTTCATGGCCCTGCTGACCGGCGCGACCCTGGTGGTCGTCCCGCCGGAGCAGCGGACCGGCGCTCCGCTGGCGCGGCTGCTGGCCGAGCAGGCCGTGACCCATGTGACGCTGCCCCCGGCGGTGCTGGCGACGCTCGACGAGGGCTCGGTCGCCGAGGACCTCGTGCTGGTGACGGCAGGGGAGGCGCTGCCGCCCGAGGTGATGGCGCACTGGTCGCGCGGCCGACGGGTGTTCAACGCCTACGGTCCGGCCGAGACGACGGTGGACGCCACGGTCTGGCGCTGCGACCCGGAGGCCGACGAGGTGCTGATCGGTTCACCGGTGGTCAACACGCGGGTGTTCGTGCTGGACGAGTTCCTGGCGCCGGTGCCGGTGGGCGTGGCCGGGGAGCTGTACGTCGCGGGCGCCGGTCTGGCGCGCGGCTACCTGGGCCGTCCCGGTCTGACGGCGGAGCGGTTCGTGGCGAACCCGTTCGGCGACGCGGGCGAGCGGCTGTACCGCACGGGCGACCGGGCGCGCTGGACGGCGGACGGGCAACTGGTGTTCGCCGGCCGCACCGACGACCAGGTGAAGATCCGGGGCTTCCGGATCGAGCCGGGCGAGATCGAGAGCGTGCTGGCCTCACACCCGCAGGTCGCCCAGGTCGCGGTGATCGCCCGGGAGGACGAGCCCGGAGAGGTGCGACTGGTGGCCTACGTGGTGCCGGACTGCGCCGACGGGGTGCCGCAGCTCCCCTCCCTGGTCCGCGAGTTCGCCGCCGAGCGGCTGCCCGGGTACATGGTCCCCTCCGCGGTGGTGGTGGTGCCGGAAGCCCTGCCGCTGACGGTGAACGGCAAGCTGGACCGGGCCGCCCTGCCCGCCCCCGCGTACACGACCGGCGCCGGCCGGGGCCCGGCCACGCTCCAGGAGGAGCTGCTCTGCGGGGCCTTCGCGCAGGTGCTCGGCCTGGAGGCCGTGGGCGTCGACGACGACTTCTTCGCCCTCGGCGGCCATTCCCTGCTCGCCACCCGACTGGTCGGCCGGGTGCGGACGCTGCTCGGCGTCGAGGTGCCGCTGCGCACGCTCTTCGAGGCGCCCACGGTGGCCGGGCTCGGTGCCCGCCTCGCCGGCGCCGGCACCGCGCGCACCGCGCCGACCGCCGCCGCGCGACCGGAGCGCCTGCCGCTGTCCTACGCGCAGCGCCGGCTCTGGTTCATCGACCAGCTGGAGGGCCCGAGCGCCACCTACAACGTCCCGGTCGCGCTGCGCCTGACCGGCGCGGTGGACCGCGCGGCGCTGAACGCGGCGCTGCGCGACGTCATCGGCCGCCACGAGGTGCTGCGCACCGTGTACGCGGCCGCCGAGGGCGAGCCGTACCAGCGCATCCTGCCGCTCGACGAGCTGGCCTGGGAGCTGGCGGTCGCCGAGGTGGCCCCGGCCGAGCTGGACGCCGCCGTCGCCGGGGCGGCGGGGTACGCCTTCGACCTCGCCGCGGAGGCACCGATCCGGGCCTGGCTGTTCGACGCGGGGCCGGAGCAGCAGGTCCTGGTCGTGACCGTGCACCACATCGCCGGGGACGGCTGGTCCATGACCCCGCTGGCGGCCGACCTCTCGCACGCCTACGCGGCACGCTGCGCGGGCCGGGCGCCGGAGTGGGCGCCGCTGCCCGTGCAGTACGCCGACTACGCGCTGTGGCAGCGGGAGCTGCTCGGCGACGAGCGGGACCCGAAGAGCCTGTTCTCCCGGCAGACGGCCCACTGGCGCGACGCGCTCGCCGGCGCGCCGGAGGAGCTGGACCTGCCGTTCGACCACCCGCGCCCGCCGGTCGCCTCCCACCGCGGCCACCAGGTGCCGCTGGCGGTGCCGGCCGAGGTGCACACCGCGCTCGCCGAGCTGGCCCGGGCAGAGGGCGTGACCCCGTTCATGCTGCTGCAGTCCGCGCTGGCGGTCCTGCTCGCCCGGCTGGGGGCCGGCACCGATCTCCCGATCGGTGTGGCGAACGCGGGCCGCACGGACGCCGTGCTGGACGACCTGGTCGGCTTCTTCGTCAACACCCTGGTGCTGCGGGCCGACCTGTCGGGCGACCCGGCGTTCACCGAGGTGCTGCGGCGGGTGCGCGAGGCCGGTCTGTCGGCCTTCGAGCACCAGGACGTGCCGTTCGAGAAGCTGGTCGAGGAGCTGGCGCCGGTCCGTTCGACGGCGGTCCAGCCCCTGTTCCAGGTGCTGCTCACGCTGCAGAACAACGCGCGGGCGGTCGTCGACCTGCCGGGGACGGAGGCCGTCGGCACGGCGCCGGGGCTCTCGGTCTCGAAGTTCGACCTGGAGGTGGCGGCGACCGAGGTGTTCGACGACGAGGGCCGTCCGGCCGGGATCCGGGGCGCGGTGATCGTCGCCGCGGACCTGTTCACCCGGGAGACGGCCGAGCGCCTCGCCGAGCGCCTCGTGCTGGTGCTGGGTGCGCTGGCCGCCGACCCGCGGCAGCGGGTGAGCGCGGTCGAGGTCCTGGACGCCGTGGAGCGTCGTCGGGTGTTGGTGGAGTGGAACGAAACGGCTGTGGAGGTCGGGTCGGGGACGGTGCCGGAGTTGTTCGCGGTGCAGGTGGCGCGGGATCCGGACGCGGTGGCTGTGGTGGCGGACGGTGTGGAGCTGTCGTACGGCGAGTTGGACGTGCGGTCGAACCGTCTGGCGCGGTACTTGGCTGGTCGTGGTGTGGGTCCGGAGTCGGTGGTGGGGGTCTGTCTGGAGCGTGGTGCCGAGCTGTTGGTGGCGGTGCTGGGTGTTCTGAAGGCGGGTGGCGCCTATATGACGGTCGATCCGGAGTATCCGGCGCAGCGTGTGGCGTACATGGTGGAGGACGCGGAGCCGCAGGTTCTGCTGGCCTCGGCCGGTACGCGGGCGTTGGTGCCGGGTGCGGTGCTGCTGGACGACCCGGAGGTGGTGGCCGCGCTGGCCGGTCTGGACGGTGGCCCGTTCACGGGGCCGGGGCCGGTCCTCGCCAACCCCGCGTACGTGATCTACACGTCCGGCTCGACCGGACGGCCCAAGGGCGTGGTGGTGTCGCACGCGGGTGTGGCGAGCCTGGTGGCGGGTCAGGTCCGCGACCTGGGCGTGGGTGCCGGCTCGCGGGTCGGTCAGTACGGGTCGGTGGGCTTCGACGCCTTCGCGTGGGACTGGTTCATGGCCCTGCTGACGGGTGCGGCGCTGGTGGTGGTTCCGTCGGAGCGGCGGGTGGGTTCGGCGCTGCCGTCGTTCCTCGCGGAGTCGGCGGTGACACACGTGGCGTTGCCGCAGGCGGTGCTGGCGACCCTGGACGAGGGGTCGATCGGCCCGGACGTGGTGCTGGTGACGGGTGGCGAGGCGTTGGCGCCGGAGGTGATGGCGCGCTGGTCGCGTGGTCACCGGCTGTTCAACTCCTTCGGTCCGGCCGAGACGACGGTGGACGCGACGGTGTGGCGTTGCGACCCGGAGGCGAGGGAGGTGGCGATCGGTTCGCCGGTGGTCAACACGCGGGTGTTCGTGCTGGACGGGTTCCTCGCGCCGGTGCCGGTGGGTGTTGCGGGTGAGTTGTACGTCGCGGGCGCCGGTCTGGCGCGCGGCTACCTGGGCCGTCCGGGTCTGACGGCGGAGCGGTTCGTGGCGAATCCGTTCGGGGCTGCGGGCGAGCGGCTCTACCGCACGGGCGACCGGGCGCGCTGGACGGCGGACGGGCAACTGGTGTTCGCCGGCCGCACCGACGACCAGGTGAAGATCCGGGGCTTCCGGATCGAGCCGGGCGAGATCGAGAGCGTGCTGACCTCGTACCCGCAGGTCGCCCAGGCGGCGGTGGTCGTGCGCGAGGACGAGCCGGGTGACAAGCGCCTGGTGGCCTACGCGGTCGCCGCCGAGGGCGCGCACCACGACCTGCCCGGGCTGCTCACGGGCCTGGCCGCCGAGCGGCTGCCGGAGTACATGGTGCCCTCGGCGGTGGTCGTGCTGGACGCGCTGCCGCTGACGATCAACGGGAAGCTCGACCGTGGGGCGCTGCCTGCCCCGGTGTACGCGACGGGTGCGGGCCGTGGCCCGGCGAACGCCCGTGAGGAGGTCGTCTGCGCGGCGTTCGCCGAGGTCCTCGGCCTGGAGGGCGTCGGCGTGGACGACGACTTCTTCCGGCTCGGCGGACACTCGCTGCTCGCCGTCCGCCTGGTCGAGGTGCTGCGCGGTCACGGCGTGTCCGTCTCGGTGCGGGCCCTGTTCGGCACGCCGACCCCGGCGGGGCTGGCCGCGTCGGCGGGTGCCGGCCGGGTGGTGGACGTCCCGGCGAACCTGATCCCCGCCGACGCCGTCGAGATCGCCCCGGACATGCTCCTCATGGTGGAGCTCTCGGACCAGGAACTCGCCACCGTGGTGGCGGCCGTTCCCGGCGGAGCCGCGAACGTCGCGGACGTCTACCCGCTCGCCCCCCTCCAGGAGGGCCTGCTCTTCCACCACCTGCTGGCGGACGGCGGCGACGACGCCTACGTGACCCCGCTGGTGTTCGAGCTGGAGTCCCGTGAGCTGCTGGACGCGTTCACCGGTGCCCTGCAGCAGGTGGTGGACCGGCACGACATCTTCCGCACCTCGCTCGTGTGGGAGGGGCTGCGCGAGCCGGTGCAGGTGGTCTGGCGCCGGGCGCCGCTCTCCGTCGAGGAGGTGGTCCTGGACGCCGACGGCACCGACCCGGTGGAGCGGCTGCTGGCCGCCGGAGGTTCCTCGATGGACCTGGGCCGGGCGCCGCTGCTCACGCTGCACGTGGCGGCGCTGCCGGACGGCGCGCACTGGCTGATGCTGCTCAAGGTGCACCACGCCGTCCAGGACCACACCGCCCTGGAGGTCGTGCTCGCCGAGGTGCAGGCCTTCCTCACCGGCCGGGGCGAGTCCCTGCCCACGCCGGTGCCGTTCCGCAGCTTCGTCGCGCAGGCGCGCAGCGGGGTGGCGCAGGAGGAGCACGAACGCTACTTCACCGGGCTGCTCGGCGACGTGGACGAGCCGACCGCGCCGTTCGGCCTGATCGACGCCCACGGCGACGGCGCGGACGCCGTCCGCCTGCGGGTGCCCTTCGCGCCCGAGCTGCACGACCGGGTGCGCGAGGTCGCGCGCCGTATGAGCACGAGCGCCGCGACCGTCCTGCACGTCGCCTACGCACGGACCCTCGCCGCCGTCTCGGGCCGCTCCGACGTCGTGTTCGGCACCGTGCTGTTCGGCCGGATGAACGCCGGCGCGGGCTCGGCGAACACGCCGGGGCCGTTCATCAACACCCTTCCGGTGCGGGTGAGGACCGGTGAGCCGGGCGCGCTGGAGGCCGTGTCGGCGATGCGCGGCCAGTTGGCCGAGCTGCTGGAGCACGAGCACGCCTCGCTCGCCCTGGCCCAGCGGGCCAGCGGAGTCGGCGGTGACGTGCCTCTGTTCACCGCACTGCTCAACTACCGCCACAACCCCGGCGGTTCCGAGCGCGAGCGGGACGACCGCAACCGCGGATTCGAGGGCTTCGAGCCGCGGTTCGCCCAGGAGCGGACCAACTACCCGCTCGTGGTGGCGGTCGACGACGACGGCGAGTCGATCCACCTGACCGTGGACGCGGTGGCCGCCGTCGACGGCGAGGCCGTCGCACGGCTCATGTGCACCGCCGCCGAGAACCTGGTCGCCGCACTGGAGACCGCCCTGGACGGCGGCCCCGAACAGGCGCTCGCCGCGGTGCGCGTGCTCGGCGACGGCGACCTGCACCGGCTGATCGACGAGTGGAACGACACCGGGGACGCGTCCGAAGGCGCCTCGGTGCCCGAACTGTTCGCCGCACAGGCCGCGCGCACGCCGGACGCCGTCGCCGTGGTGTCCGAGGGCACCGAACTGACGTACGCCGAGCTGGACGCCCGGGCGAACCGCCTGGCCCGCCACCTGGCGGGCCGCGGCGTCGGCCCGGAGTCGGTGGTCGCGGTGGTCCTGGACCGCGGCGTCGACCTGGTCGTCGCCCTGCTCGCGGTGCTGAAGGCCGGCGGGGCCTACCTGCCGGTGGACCCGGAGTACCCGGCGGACCGGATCGCCTACACGATCGGCGACGCCGGCACCGCCCTCGTGCTGACCACGAGCGGACCGTCCGGGGTGCTGTCCGGCCTCGGAGCTCCGGTCGTGGCCCTCGACGACCCCGCCGTGGCGGCGGAGCTGGCGCGGCTGTCCCCGGACGCCCCGCCCGCCGCACCGCTGCCCGAGCACCCGGCGTACCTGATCTACACCTCCGGCTCGACGGGTCGGCCCAAGGGCGTCGTGGTCCCGCACGGCGCGCTCGCCGCGCACCTGGGCGGTGTGGGGGAGCGGGTGCGGCTGACGGGCGGCGACCGGCTGGTGGCGGTGACCACGGTGTCCTTCGACATCGCGGCGCTGGAGCTGTTCCTGCCGCTGGTGTCGGGCGCGTCCGTCGCGGTCGCCTCCCGCGAGGCGGTCCGGGACCCGGCCGCCCTCACCCGGCTGGTGGTCTCCTCTGGAGCGACGGTGGTGCAGGGCGTGCCGTCGCTGTGGCGGGCCCTGCTGGACGTGGACGGCTGGCCGGCCGGGGTGTGGGCGCTGGTCGGCGGCGAGGCGCTGCCGCCCGAACTGGCCCAGCGCTTCACCGAGCTCGGCATCGAGGCGGTGAACCTGTACGGGCCGACCGAGGCGACCGTGTGGGCGACGTCCGCCGAGGTGGCCGCCGGCCCGGTGCTGGTGGGGCGTCCGTTCGCCGGAGTGCGCGGGTACGTCCTGGACGCCCGGATGCAGCCGGCGCCGGCCGGTGTGGCGGGCGAACTGTACCTGGCGGGTGAGCAGTTGGCGCGCGGCTACGCGGGCCGTCCCGGCCTGACGGCGGAGCGGTTCGTCGCCTCGCCGTACGGGGCGGGGGCGCGGATGTACCGCACCGGCGACCTCGCGCGCTGGACGGCGGACGGGCAGCTGGAGTGCCTGGGCCGCGCCGACGACCAGGTGAAGGTCCGCGGCTTCCGGATCGAGCCCGGCGAGATCGAGGCCGTGCTCACCGGCCACGACAGGGTGGCCCGGGCCGTCGTGGTGGTCCGCGAGGACAAGCCCGGCGACCAGCGGCTGGTGGCGTACGTGGTGCCCGCCGGGGACGGCGGGGAAGAGGCCGAGGGGCTCGCGCAGGCACTCCGCCCGGCGGTCCAGGAGCAGCTGCCCGCGTACATGGTGCCGTCGGCGGTCGTGGTGCTGGACGCCCTGCCGCTGACCGCCAACGGCAAGCTCGACCGCAAGGCGCTGCCCGCCCCCGAGTACGGCGCGGGTGCGGGCCGGGCGCCGGCGAACCGCCAGGAGGAGCTCCTGTGCCGGGCGTTCGCCGAGGTCCTGGGCCTCGACGCCGTGGGGGTGGACGACGACTTCTTCGCCCTCGGCGGCCACTCCCTGCTCGCCACCCGACTCATCAGCCAGATCAGGGCGCTGCTGCGGATCGACGTCTCGCTGCGCGCGCTGTACCGGACGCCGACGGTCGCCGGACTCGCCCGGCAGCTCGGAACACAGAAGACAGCCAGGCCAGCACTGCGGCCGATGCGCAACACCGAGGAGCACTGATGATCCCTCTGTCCTTTGCCCAGCGTCGGCTCTGGTTCATCGGCCAGCTGGACGGCCCCAGCCCGGCCTACAACATCCCGATCGTGCGGCGGCTGTCCGGCGAGCTGGACCCGGTGGCGATGAACGCGGCACTGCGCGACGTCATCGGCCGGCACGAGGTGCTGCGTACGGTGTTCCCGACCCAGAACGGCGAGCCCTACCAGCTCATCCACAAGCTCGACGAGCTGGAGTGGGAGCTGGCGGCGGTCCAGGTGGCGCCGGAGGAGCTGGACGCCGCCGTGTCCGGGGCCGCGCGGCACCTCTTCGACCTGGCGTCCGACGTACCGATCCGGGCGTCGGTCTTCTCCACCGCGCCGGACGAGCACGTCCTGGCGGTGGTGGTGCACCACATCGCCGGTGACGGCTGGTCGATGGGCCCGCTGGCCCGGGACGTCTCCGTGGCGTACGCGGCCCGTTGCGCGGGGCGGGCGCCGGAGTGGGAGCCGCTGCCGGTGCAGTACGCGGACTACGCGCTGTGGCAGCGCGAGCTGCTGGGCGACGCCGACGATCCGGACAGCCTGATGTCCCGCCAGCTCGGCTACTGGCGGGACGCCCTGGCGGGTGCGCCGGAGGAGCTGGCGCTGCCCGTCGACCGCCCGCGACCGGCGGCGGCCTCCCACCGCAGCCTCGCCGCGACGGTGGAGGTCCCCGCCGAGGTGCACGCCAAGCTCGCCGAGCTGGCCCGGGCGGAGGGCGTGAGCCTGTTCGTGGTGCTGCAGTCGGCGTTGGCGGTGCTGCTGTCCCGCCTCGGAGCGGGGACCGACATCCCGATCGGCACCGTCGTCGCCGGCCGCACCGACGTGGCACTGGACGACCTGGTCGGCTTCTTCGTCAACAGCCTGGTGCTGCGGACGGACCTGTCGGGCGACCCGAGCTTCCGTGAACTGCTGGCCCAGGGGCACGAGACGGCCCTGTCGGCCTTCGAGCACCAGGACGTGCCGTTCGAGAAGCTGGTCGAGGAGCTTGCGCCGGCGCGTGTGATCGGCCGCCACCCGCTGTTCCAGACGATGTTCACCATGCAGAACAACGCGCAGGCCGTGCTCGACCTGCCGGGCGCGGGCGTCAGCGGGGTGGAGACCGGAACCGACTCCGTGGCGCGGTTCGACCTGGACGTGCTGCTGGGCGAGCTGTTCGATGCGCAGGGTGCGCCGGCGGGCGTGTCCGGCTCGGTGGTCGGTGCGGCGGACCTGTTCGAGGCGGAGTCGGTCGGGCGGTTGGCGCGGCGTCTGGTGCGGGTGCTGGAGCTGGTGGCCGGTGATCCGGGTCTGCGGTTGAGCGCGGTGGACGTGCTGGACGCGGACGAGCGCCGACGGGTACTCGTCGACTGGAACGACACCTCGGCCGAGTTCGGTTCGGTGCTGGTGCCGGAGCTGTTCGCGGCGCAGGTGGTGCGGACGCCGGACGCGGTGGCGGTGGTCGCGGACGGTGTGGAGGTGTCGTTCGCGGAGTTGGACGTGCGGGCGAATCGTCTGGCGCGGTATCTGGTGGGTCAGGGTGTCGGTGCGGAGTCGGTGGTGGGTGTGTGCCTGCCGCGTGGCGTCGAGGCTGTGACGGCGATCCTGGCGGTGTGGAAGGCGGGGGCGGCGTTCCTGCCGGTCGATCCGGAGTATCCGGCGGAGCGGATCTCGTTCATGCTCGCGGACAGCGGTGCGGTGCTGACGCTGACCGATGAGGAGACGCTGGATGAACTTCCGGCCGGGCGGAACCGGTTGGTGGCCGTGGACGGCACGCTCACGGCGATGCAGCTGGCCGCCGAGCCCGCGACGGCTCCGGAAGCGTCGGTGTCCGCGGATGGTCTGGCGTATGTGATCTACACGTCGGGTTCGACGGGTCGGCCGAAGGGTGTGGCGGTTCCGCACGGCGCGCTGGCCAACTACGTCCTGTGGGCGGCGGGTTCGTACCGGACGGAGGGTGGTGCGCCGTTGCACTCCTCGCTGGCGTTCGACCTGACGGTGACGAGTGTGGTGGTGCCGCTGATCTCGGGTGCGCCGGTGGTGGTGAGCCGCGCAGGCGGTGCGGAGGGTCTGGCGGAGCTGGTGCGGGGCCGTGGCGGGTTCGGTCTGGTGAAGGCCGTTCCGGCGCATCTCCCGTTGCTGTCCGAGCTGTTGACGGATGATCGGCTGAAGGATGCGGCGGCCACGTGGGTGGTGGGTGGTGAGGCGCTGCCGGGTTCGGTGGTGCGGAGCCTGCTGGAGCGCGCTCCTGGGTCCGTGGTGGTGAACGAGTACGGTCCGACGGAGGCGACGGTCGGTTGTGCGGTGTTCGAGGTGCGGGCCGGGGACGAGGTCGGTGACTCGGTGCCGGTCGGGCGTCCGGTCGCCAACACCCGCCTGTACGTGCTGGACGGGTCGCTTCGTCCGGTGGCGCCGGGTGTGGCGGGCGAGTTGTATATCGCTGGTGCGCAGTTGGCGCGCGGTTACGTCAAGCGTCCCGGTCTGACGGCGGAGCGTTTCGTGGCGAACCCGTTCGAGCCGGGTGCCCGGATGTACCGCTCGGGGGACGTCGCGCGGTGGCGTGCGGATGGCCAGTTGGAGTTCCTGGGTCGTGCGGACGAGCAGGTGAAGGTCCGTGGCTTCCGGATCGAGCCGGGCGAGGTGCAGGCCGTGGTGGTTGCGCATCCGCAGGTGGCGCAGGCGGCGGTGGTCGCCCGCGAGGACGTGCCGGGCGACGTGCGCCTGGTGGCCTACGTCGTCGCCGACGATCCGGACGACGACCTGGACGCCCTGCCCGCTCAGCTGAGGGCTTTCGTCGAGGGCCGGTTGCCGGAATACATGGTTCCGTCCGCCGTGGTGGTTCTGGATGCGCTTCCGCTGACCGGGAACGGGAAGCTGGACCGCAAGGCCCTGCCGGCTCCGGACCGCGCGGCGGGTGCGGGTGCGGGCCGGGCGCCGGCGAACGCGCGCGAGGAGGCGCTGTGCCAGGCCTTCGCGGAGGTGTTGGGGCTGGCGAAGGTCGGTGTCGACGACGACTTCTTCGAGCTCGGCGGGCACTCGCTGCTGGCGGTCCAGTTGGTGGAGGTGCTGCGCAGGCTGGGTGTGTCGGTGTCGGTGCGGGCGCTGTTCGACAGTCCGACGCCGGCCGGTCTGGCGGCTTCGGCGGGTGTGGCGCAGGTCGTCGTCCCGGCGAACCTGATCCCGGCCGACGCGGTCGAGATCACGCCGGAGATGCTCCCGCTGGTCGACCTCTC
>NZ_JBWKAW010000066.1:0-15487 GCF_056437345.1 Kitasatospora sp. NPDC042419 | reverse complement strand
CTCTTGTCGAAGCGCTCGAAGCGCGGCATACAGCAAGACATCTCGCCCGGCCCCTGCCAGAGCTGATCCAACTCCCAGCCCTCAACGCCTATTAGGCGTACAGCTCCCGCCGCAATCGTCGCTACCTGCGCAGACGTCAGATCAAGCACACCGTTCCGGAGCCCAAGGACCAGCGCTCGAACCGGCAACGCCGAGGCAGCCAGGGTGGTCGGCCTGCGGGCTTCGACAGGGAGATGTACAGGCGCCGCAATGAAGTCGAGCGCACGGTCGATCGCCTGAAGCACTTCCGCGTCGTTGTGACGCGCTTCGACAAGCGCGCCTACGTCTTCCACGGGACTGTCACCGTTGCGTCGATCCGGCTCTGGCTCCGTGGATAGATCAAGTATCCCAATCTCCGGGCGTGTCTGTCACCGTCCTCCGGGAGGAGATTTTGTCGCATTTTGCACACTTAAGGTTGCGGATGACCAGCGGGAACTTCGATCTGACTTGGAGTCGGGATGGCATCTGACCTTGCCGCAGTGGCTGCGGAGCTCAACATGATGGTTGCGGCAGATCACCAGGCCGCGCGCTATGCGAACAGCGAAGACCCGGCAGAGCAGTTGGTCTGGCGGCGCTTGACCGCGCAGCACGCGGACCGTCTCAGCGAGATCATGGACGCGCACGGATGGCCGACCGCGGAGCTGTTCGGTGAGGACGCGGCCCGGGCCGCGTGGCTGATCGCGCAACACGCCGACCGGCAGCTCGACGTTCAGCGGCGCGCGTTGCGACTGATGGAGCAGACGGTGGCCGACGGCACCGCCAGCCCGCGAGATCTCGCCTTCCTGCGGGATCGCACCCTTGTGAACGAGGGGAGGGAGCAGATCTACGGCACGCAGATCGCCGGCGTGAAGGACGGCTCGCCGACCCCGTGGCCCTGCGAGGAGCCCGAGCGCATGGACGAGCGCCGTGCAGAAGTGGGAATCCCACCGTTCGCCGAGTACATCGCTCAGTTCTCCATCGCCTGAGTCCCCCCGGCATCGGGCGGATCACGCTCACGCCTGATCAGCCGGACGGTCCTTAGTGCGTGCCCGGCGTCGTGCGCCGGGTGGGATTCGTGAGACGGGGTCGAGGTCTTCGACTCGGCCCGCGGTGAGTCGGGGGTGTGGCGGAGAGGAACCCGATCCGTCCGGCCCGGCGTGCGTGCACGGGGGGCCACATGGGCAGCCGCCGCACGGGTCGGAGGCGGCCGAAGTCGGCGCGCTGCCTGCCGGGTTCGGCCTGATCGCCGATCCGGAGGCGCGCGCTGCCGGCGGACCTCACCCCTGCCGAACGGCAGGGGTGGCGGCCTTCGGAGCAGCGGAAATACCTGCCGATCGGCACAAGACGCGGTCGGGTCTGCGGCGGGAGGCTGGAGCCGTCACCGAGGAGACGCCTCGGAGGGGCCGACCGGCCCGCGCAGCAGGGGAGTTCGCCATGTCCGTCACCACCGGAGCCACCGCCACCGCCGCATCCGCCGTCGTCAGGCCCGGGATCGCAGCGCTGCTCGCCGCGGGTCTGCTGTGTGCGGTCACGGCCGGGTGCGGTTCGGCGTCCTCGGCCGCGGCGGAGGGCACCCCGGCCTCGGCGGCCTCCGTCGCGGCGCAGCCCTCGCCGGCTGCCGGGGCCGGCACCGGTGCGACGGTCGGCGGTTCGGTCCGGATCGCCTACGCCTATGCGCCCGACGACGACATACGGTTCGTCTTCGAGGTCGAGGCGGCGCCGTTCAGCCGCCCGTCCGAGGAGCTTCCGCAGGGGTTGCCGACCGATGCGCGCGGTACGGTGCGGATCTCGCACCACGTCGCGGCGCTGGGCCACACGGTTACCTCGGAAGCCGCCGTGGACTGCCTGGTGACCGGTGGCCGGGCGGCCTCGTTCACGGCGGTGGTGGTCCGGGCCGATCCGGAGGTGGCCGACACCGTCGGGCAGCGCCGGGGGTTCAGCGTCGTCGACGGCGCGGGTGACGGCGGCGCCGGGCAGCCGGACCGGGTCGGCTTCTCCTGGGGAGTGGCGAACGTCGACACCGACAAGGACGGTCGCCTGACGGAGGGCCGGGTCGGTACCTGTATGGCGCCGGCCGCCTTCGCTCCGGTGGCCTCGGGGGATCTGACGGTACGTCACGCCGAGCTGCCCCCGCTGAAGACGGAGACGGCCGCGCCGGTTCCGGAAACCGCATCGACCACGCCGGGCGCCGTCATGTAAGATACGAATACCTACTTTGACTATTACGGGGGTGGATGGTGCAGGGACCCACGGTCAACGAGCTCGTCCGGAAGTGGATCGAGGGCTGGATCGTCTCGCGGGGCGCGAGCGACCCGGTGGACGAGCCCTGGGGGTGGACCGTCGACGTCGGACAGAAGGCCCAGGTGTCGCGGCACGTCCTGCCCGAGCCCACCGAGGCCGACGTCCGGAAGATCGTGGCCGCCACCAGCGCGCCGGGCACGTGGCTGAAGCTCTTCGCGGACGACGACACCGTCCGCCCCTGGCTCGGCCCCGGGTGGCAGTACGACGTGCCGGGTTACCTGATGACCCTGCCGCTCGGGCAGGAGCACCCGGTGGTGCCGACCGGCTACACCCTCACCTCATGGAGCCGGGGCGACGTGGTCCGGGTGCTGGTCCGCACCCCCGAAGGCCACTTCGCCGCACGCGGCCAGATCGCCACCGCCGGTGACATCGCCGTCGCCGACCAGATAGAGACCGCGCCCGAGCACCGCCGCCGTGGCCTGGGCGGCCTGGTGATGCGCACCCTGCAGGACGCGGCCCACCGCGGCGGAGCCGGCACCGGCCTGCTGGTGGCCACGCCCGACGGCCAGGCGCTCTACTCGGCCCTCGGCTGGACGACCCACGCCACCATGGCGAGCCTCTACTTCGCCCCGGAGGCCACCGGCCACTGAGGCCGGACCGGCCGGACCGGCCTCAGTGGCCGGCCAGGTCGGCGAGACCCGGTGCGCATTCCGGTCCGGAGCGCTTCGACGCTCCGGACCGGACACCCGGCCTCACCCGGGGCGGCGGTTCAGCACTGCGGCCGCTTGCCGTGGTTGGCGGCGTGGTTGCGGCGGCTCTTCTTCTTACGGCGTCGCTTGGACGACATGGCGCCTCCTCCATGATTCGCCCCCCGTCCAACGTCTCACATCACCGGCCCGCCGTCGCGCGGTCGCCGGCCGGGCTGCACCGGCCGGCCAGGAGCTTCGTCGGTTGAACGGGCCGGTGGCGAACAGGCCGGTCGGTCAGCGTGTGCCGGTCTGTTTAGCGCGTGCCGGTCGGTTCAGGTCGGCACCGGGCGGCCGGTGCAGGCCGGTCAGTGCCGGGTGATCGGGGTGGCGGCCTCGGCGAGGAGGGAGAGCCGGCTGGCGGTCCGGCCGATGTCGAGCGGCAGGCCGTCGCCGCTGAGGACCTCGGCGAGCGGGTCCGCGGCGACGACGGTCAGCCGGGTGCCGCGGTCGTGGAGGACGTCGACGAGGTTGGCGAAGCGCTGGGCGGCGTCGGGGCCGGCGTCGGAGAGCCGGGGGAGCGCGGACACCACCCAGTGGTGGTGGGCGTCGGCGAGGGCGAGGTAGTCGCCGGTGGAGTTCGGGCGGTCGCACAGGTCGGCGAAGTCGAACCAGACGAGGTCCGGCCGCACCGCGAGCGCGGTGATCCGGCGTTCGCCGACGGCCAGTTCCCGGTGCTCTCCGGCGGCCGGCCGGGTCAGGCCCGCCCACGTCAGCGGGTCGTCCGAGGTCGCGCGGAGGTAGCGTCCGGCGGCGAAGCCGGTGCGGTCGTGGCTCCCGGCGCCGGCGCTCCGGTAGTCGTGGTCGCCGGTCAGCTCGACGATGTCGAGGGAGCGTTCCAACAGCGCGATGGTCGGCTCGAACAGCGGGTGGAAGACCGGGTTGGGCAGCAGGCCGGACGGCGGGTAGTTGGACGTGGCCAGCAGCGCCGTGCCGCGCTCCAGCAGGGACTCCACCACCCGGCCGATCAGTGCGGCGTCGCCGGCGTCGTGGACGTGGAACTCGTCGAAGTACAGGAAGCGGCAGTCGCCCAGGAGTTCGTCGACGGCTGCCCGTCCGGCCGCGGGTTCGTGCCGGTGCCGGGCGTAGGCGGCGTGGAAGTCGCGGAAGAAGTCGTGGAAGTGCAGCCGCCGCTTCTCCCGCACGGGCACGGCGTCGTAGAGCAGGCCGGCCAGCCGGCTCTTCCCCCGGCCGACGGATCCCCACAGGTACACCCCACGCACGGGCCGCGCTGCCGGCCTGCCGAACCGGCGCCTTCCGCCGCCGCGTGCCAGGGACTCCCCGAGCTCCGCCAGTCGTACGGCCGCCGCCCGCTGTCCGGCGTCCAGCACCAGACCGCCCCGGGCCGCCGCCCGCTCCAACTCTTCCAGCATCCCCGTGCCCCGCCCGTCCGATGATCATCTGCTGACAGCAGATCAGATCACATCATGATCATGGGAGAACGGGAAGGGGCGTCGAACCGGTGGTTCCGGCCGCCGCCTCGGGGTCTGGCGGGCGGAACGGTGACGGCGTGACGGCGGGAGGGCGTAGCGACGGGGCGGCGAGGGCGGGCGAAAGTGTTTGCCGACCCGGGCGTCGCCTGGGTAGCGTCGACGTCCGTGACCCCGACTCTGCGCACCGAGCGACTGCTTCTGGAGCCCTACGCCCCCGACGACGAAGAGGGCTTCGTCGCCCTGTTCCAGGACACCAGGGTGTCGCAGTGGATGGGAGACGGCCCCGAGTCCGAGGAAGCGGACCGGGCCCTGTTCGGACGGATCTTCACCAAGGTCTACGCCCAGGGCCTCTTCGACGTCTGGGCGGTGCGACGGGACGGCGTCCTGGTCGGCCACGCCGAGATCAAGCCGACCGACGTCGCCGGGGGTCACGAGATCATCTACGCTCTGGCGCCCGCCGCCTGGGGATTCGGCCTGGGGACCGAGCTCGCGGAAGCGGTCGTCGCCTACGGCTTCGGCACGATCGGACTGGCCGAGGTCTACGCCACCGTTGCCGCACCGAACGAGGCCTCGCTGACGCTGTTGGACAGGATCGGGTTCGAGCACCTCCGGGACATCAGCGAGGACGACGGAAGCACCACCCGCCTCCTGGTCCGCCGCCGCGCCGCGAGCGACGGGTCGTCCCCCGCCGGCTGAGGGCCTGCGTGGTGGTTGCCGGGCCGACGGACCGGGAGAAGCCACCGCCGTCCGGGCCTCACGGGACATCAAGTTCCGTGGGCAGAACGGGTGCTGCGGACATCGGCGGCGCATCGGACGGGCATCGCGGGTGCCCGTCGGACACGGCCTGACACCGTCGGGCCCTGCCAGGAACTGCCATGGAGTCGCCGGAAGCCGCCGGAAGCCGCCGGACGCGCCGTGCGCCGCGGCCTGCCGGGGGGACAGGCCGCGGCGCACGCGAACCGCTGGGCGCGAACCGCTGGGCGCGGACCGTTTGGCGAGGGATCAGGCGCGCTGCCAGAGCGCGGGGGTGTTGGGCGGCTCCCAGCCGGGCTGGGCCTGGTGGCCCTGGAGGCACCGGTAGGTGCCGCCGCCGTAGGTGACGGTGTCACCCGCCTGGTAGACGGTGCCCGCCGCCCAGGTGCCGCCGGGGTTGCCGGGACCGGGGCCCGGGCCGGGACCCGGACCGGGGCCCTGGGAGTCGGTCTTCAGGGTGAGCCCGTAGCCCTGCAGGATGGGGTTGACCGGCTGGAAGTAGGTGGTGCCGCCCTGGGAGCAGTTGCCGGTGCCGCCGGAGGTGACGCCCTGGGCCTGGCTTCCGGAGATGAAGGAGCCGCCGGAGTCGCCGGGTTCGGCGCACACGCTGGTGCGGGTGACGCCCGAGACGGTGCCCTCGGCGTAGGTGACGCTGGTGTTGTGCTGCTGGATGCTGCCGCAGTGCCACCCGGTGGTGGATCCGGAGCGGCAGACGGAGGACCCGACCGGCTGCAGCACCGAGCCGGTCACCTGGACGTTCCCGCCGGGGCCGCTCACGTACGGGGTGGCGGTCCAGCTGCTGTTGGCGGCGACCCAGGCCATGTCGTTGCCGGGGAAGACCGAGGCCTGGAAGCTGCCCTGGGACGCGCGGTTGGAGCCGCTGGTGGTGGAGCCGGCCCGCCCGCAGTGGCCGGCGGTGGCGAAGCCCTGGGTGGTCCCGCGGGTGATCGCGAAGCCCACCGAGCATCGGGTGCTGCCGCCGATGTAGTAGGCGTCGCCGCCGCGGATGTCGTAGAGCGGGCGGGGTGCCTCGGCGATCGCCTCGACCCGGACCAGCCCCCGGTCCACCCCGGCCGCCGCGACCAGCTGTTCGGCGGCCTGCGGCCGGGTGGCCTGTAGGACGACGGCGTTGGTGCGCACGTCGACGTAGCGCACGGGCACCGCGGCGGCCCCGGTCCGGTCGCCGGCGGGGTCGGCGGCGGCGCGGTCGAGCGCGGTGAGCGCCCGTTCCAGTGCGGCGAGCGGGTGGGTGACGAGCGCGGGACTGGCGCCGGCCGCCCGGATCGGGCCGGCGTCGGCGGCCCGGGTGGTCGCGACGGTCAGGGTGGCGGCGTCGGGGCCCTCGACCCACGAGCCGGCCCAACTGCCGCCCAGGCCTTGGGCGAGGGCCGCAGCCCTGGCACCCGCCCGGGCCTCGTTGGCCAGCCGGACCCGGGCCCGGTCGGGGGTGAGGCCGAGGTCGCGCTGCAGCGCGGCCAGCACCTCGGGGGAGGCCGCGGCCACCCCGAGCGCGTCCGGCGCGGACTCGGCCGCCGCGCGGGCGTCGGCGGCGGGGCCGCCGGTGGGCGACGGGGGTGCGGGCGCGGCGCCGGCGCTGCTCTGCAGAGCCGTCAGCGTGAGGACGGCGGCGGCCAGGGCGGCGCAGGCCGCCCGGGCGGGTCGTCGGAGCATGGGGGATCTCCTGCGGTCACGGTGTGGGGGTTGCCGCAAACCGTAGGAGCACCCGCCGATCGGCGGGAGATGTCGTCGGGGGCTGCAGTCCGGTGCTATGCCCCGCTCCGGTGCCGACGGGGTGCCGTCGCTCGACGCCGTGGTACAGAAGACCTTTTCACAGGCCAATTCGTCAACAGCGGGGCGGGGAGCACGAAGCGGGAGCATGACGTGGGGGAGCGCGAACTGCGGAAGCACGAAGCGGACGACGTGAAGCGCGGGGCGTCGGACCGGATCCGTCCCGGTCGCCCGTCACAACGGGCGCCTGTGTCCGGTCATATGAGTGACCGGCAGATATCGGCACCCGGACAGGGCACGGGAGGCGGAGCGCTCGACGCGCGGCGCCGGCGGATGGAAGCCGGTCCCCGGGGCGGCCCGCCTCGGGGACGTCGACCACTGGAGGACGCATGCACTCCCGCCTGACGAAGAACCTGGCCGCGCTCGCCGCATCGACCGCGGCGGCACTGGTGATGTCGGCCGCCGTGACGGGGACCGCTGCCGCCGCCGAAGGCGCACCCGGACGGGGCGCGGCAGGGGCGGACCTGCTCCTCATCTGCAGGCACGCCCACCTGGAGGACTGCCTGGTCGTCGGGAGCAACATCAAGGACCCCGTCAACCAGGTCAACGGGGGCTCCCGCTTCCAGGACGCGATCTCCTCCATCCTGAACACGACCGGTGTGAGGATGTGCTTCTGGGAGCACAACAACCACCAGGGCAACTCCTTCTCGCTGGAGGCCGGGTACGTGATAGAGGACCTGGGGGGAACCGCGTTCAACGACGTGATCTCCTCCTGGAAGCCCTGCTGACACCGGCCACTTCGGGCACGGCGCCGTCGGCCGACCCCCGTCCGAGGCCTGGCCGACCTCCGGCCGAGCCTTGACCGGCCTTGACCGGACCCCGACCGGACCGCCGGTCGGGGTCCGGCCCCGCCGCCTCGCGCACCGCCCCGCCCGCCGCCCTGCCGGACGGTTCGTCAGGGCGCGGTGAGGGTGAGGCGGATCCATCGCTCCGCCTCCGCGCCCGCCCGGTCCACGGCGAACGACTCGGGTGCGGCGGCGGCCTGCACGATCAGGCCCTTGAGCAGGCCGACCAGCGCCACCGCGTACGCGTCCGGGTCCACGTCGGACCGCACCTGCCCCTCGGCTGCGCCCTGGCGGACGACGTCGGCCACCCAGTCGCGCATCCGGGCGTCCAGCCGTGCGACGGCGGCGGTGAGTTCCGAGGACCCGGCGAGGGCCTCGGCGCCCAGGACGACGAACGCCCGCCCGAGGTCGGTCGGCCGGCGGACCCCGTCCAGGCAGGCCCGGGCGAACCGGCGGAGTTCGTCGACGGCGCCGGCGCCGCTGCGCTCGGGTGCGGCGGCGGCCATCGCCTCGGCGAGCGCCTCCTCCTGGAGCCGGGTCAGCAGCGCGGCCCTGGAGCCGAAGTAGTGGGTGGCGAGGCCGCGGCTGAACCCGGCCTCCTCGCCGACCCGGGCCAGGGTCACCCCCGCGCTGCCGTGCTCGGCGACCAGCCGGGCGGCGGCGGCGAGCAGCGCGGCCTCGGCCCGGGCGCGCCGTTCGGCCTGGGTCCGGCGGGGCGGTTCGGCGGTGGCGTCGGCGGTGACGCCACCGCCGACGGGTGCGGGTGCGGGTGCGGGTGCGGGCGCGGAGGGCCGGGAGGCGCGGGCGGTCGGGGCCGGCTCTTCGTGCGTAGGCATACCACCATGATAGGGTCGAACTTGCTTGTCGAACAACAAGTAACTTCGGAGCGGCGCGGCCACCCGTCCCGCCGCCCCCTGTGGAAGGGAACCGGGATGACCGCCACGATGCTCGCCGGCCGGCTCGACGTCGCGAAGGGAGCCTTCGCCGTCCAGGAGGTGCCCGTGCCCTCGCCGGGCCCGGGCGAGGTCCTGATCAAGGTCGAGGCCGCCGGCGTCTGTCTGTCCGACGTCCACCTGATCCAGGGCATGCTGAAGCCGCTCTTCCTCCGGGGCGACACGGTCACCCTCGGCCACGAGGTGGCCGGCACCGTGCACGCCCTCGGCGAGGGCGTGACCACCGCGACGGTCGGCGACCGCGTCCTCCTGCAGGCCGGCGAGACCCGCGACGGAGTCGTCCACACCCGCGGCGTCGACTACGACGGCGGCTGGGCCGAGTACGCGCTCGCCACCGCCACCACACTGGTGCCCATCCCCGACGACCTCTCGTTCGACCAGGCCTGCTTCATCCCCGACGCGGTCTCCACCCCCTGGGCCGCCATCACCACGACCGGCGCGGTCCGCCCGGCCGAGGCCGTCGGCGTCTGGGGCGTGGGCGGCCTCGGTGCCCACGGCGTCCAGTTGCTGCGCACCGTCGGCGCCTACCCGATCGTGGCCGTCGACCCGCTGCCCGCGGCCCGCGAACGCGCTCTGGCCTTCGGCGCGGACGCCGCCCTCGACCCCGCCGACCCCGCGTTCGCCGACCGGCTGCGCGCCGCCACCCGGGGCCGTCCGCTCGCCGCCGCGTTCGACTTCGCCGGTGTGGCCCCGGTGCGCGAGCAGGCGATGGCCTCGCTGGGGGAGCACGGCCGCCTGGTGCTGGTCGGCCTGACGGACAAGCCGCTGACCGTCACCAACGGCACCCTCGTCAGCTACCTCCGCCAGCAGATCCGCGGCCACTACGGCTCCGGTCCGCAGGACGTCCTCGACCTGGTCGACCTGGTGCGGGGCGGCCGGCTGGAGTTCTCCCGGTCCGTCAGCGGCAGCTTCGCGCTGGCCGACGCCGGTCGTGCGGTGGAGGCCCTGGAGCGGAAGACGGGCGACCCGATCCGGCTGATCCTCAAGCCCTGACCGCCGGGAACCGCCCCGCCGGCCCGCCCGCCGGCCCGTCCGCCCGCCCCTCCCTACGCCCCGCGCGCGGACCGGGCCGGCCCACCGGAGGCGGTGCCGGAGATCCGCCGAGGTCCGGTGCGGCGGGCCGGGCCCGCGTAGGCTCGGACCGATCCGTGGCGGACCGAAGGGGAGCGTGTCGCATGCTTGGCTGGTTGATCATCATCTCGGTGCCGGGTCCGCAGGACGAGGACGAGGACGCGGCCGGAGTCGCGGGCCGGCCCGTGGTCCTCGCCAAGTGGGAGACCGGGCTCTTCGGCGCGGACTGGCTCAAGGAGCTCGTCGCGGCCGGGAAGGCCGAGCAGCTGTCGTTCGACGGTTACCCCCACCGGTTCACCGCCCGCGCGGGCGACGTGCTGCCGCTGTTCGACGGCGACGCGTTCCCCGGCGCCCGGCCCGGCGTCTGGCAGACGGGCCAGGAGCTGCACCCCGACCTGATCGCCGCCTGCCCGCCGGACCGGACGCTGACCGTCGAGTCCTGGGACCAGTCCTGAAGGCTGTTCCGGACGGTCGGAGACGCGGTGGCCGGGCCGACCGGGAGCACGGTACCGGTCGGCCCCGTCCCCGGCGCACGCTCCATCGCCGTTCTCGTTCCGGACGCGGACGAACCACCGCGCGGCCGCATGGTCCTCCGGAACCGGCCGGGAGATCCCGGCGCCTTCCACCAGGGAGCCGCTTTCGTGAACGAGCATGCAACGCACCGGACCGGGACAGGCCGTAGGCGGGCGCGGGCGGGCGCGGGCGGGCGCGGTCAGCCCGTCGGCCGGGCCTCGACCAGGCCGGACTCGTACGCCGCGATCACGGCCTGGGCGCGGTCACGGACACTGAGCTTGCCGAAGATGCTGGTGATGTAGTTCTTGACCGTGGAGACGCTGATCTCCATCGCCCCCGCGATCTCCGTGTTGTCGAGCCCGGTGGCCAGCAGGCGCCACACCTCGACCTCGCGCGGCGTCAGCTCGCCCAGACCGACGGCCGGTGACACCGGCTGCGGCGCCCGCGGCGCGGTGACGTACGTCGAGATGAGCCGGGTGAGCAGGCGCGGAGCCACCGCGGCTTCGCCCGTGTGCACGGTGCGGACCGCCGAGAGCAGTTCCTCCGGCGAGACGTCCTTGGGCAGGAACCCGCAGGCGCCCGCCCGCAGGGCCGCCACCACGTACTCGTCCATGTCGAAGGTGCTCAGCGCCAGTACCCGGCACCCGGGCAGTTCCCGACTGAGCCGCTCGGTCGCCGCGACCCCGTCGAGGACCGGCATCCGGATGTCCATCACCACGACGTGGGGCCGGTGCCGGTGGGCGAGGGCGACCGCCTGCTCGCCGTTCTCCGCCTCGGCGACCACGTCGAACGCCGGGTCGGGGGACAGGATCAGGGCGAGCCCGCGCCGTACCAGTGGCTGGTCGTCCGCGATCAGCACCCTGATGGGCTCCGGTGGTGCCGTCATCCGAGCAGTTCCTCTCCTTCGGCCGGCGCGTCCGGCCTTCCCCCGCCCCGCGACGGGGACGTGACGCGTTCCCGCGTCCAGGTCAGACCGTACCCGTTCCGTTCCGGCCCTGTTCCGACGGGTGGGGGACCGGGACCACGGTCCCGGTCGGGGCGCCGTGCCGGACCGCGGTCCCGGTGGCGCAATCGTCCTGAGCTCGGACGATCCGGCGGACGCGGGCTGGTGTGCTGGAGGTATGCCGGGAGCCACCGGCCGTCGCACCACAGCCGGAGGACATCGTGATCCGCGCCCTGACCGGATTCTCCACCAGGAATCCGTGGAAGGTCATCGCCGCCTGGGCGGTCCTGGGAGTACTCCTGACCGCCGTCGGCCAGGCCCTGATCTTCCGGGTGACCCAGACCCAGACCGCCGACTTCCTGCCCAGGAGCTACGACTCGGCCGCCGCCACGGCGATCGCCCAGGAGCACTTCGGGACCAAGGCTGACGCCAACCCCGTCACCGTCCTGGTCGCGCGGGCCGACGGCGGAGCGCTCGGCGACGCCGACCGGCAGCGCGTCGCCGCGGTGGCCGAGAAGCTCGGCCGGTCGAAGGTCACCATGCCGGTGTCCGACGAGGACGGCCCGGCCTTCCTGCGGAAGGACCACTCACAGGTCCCCCAGGTCGCCCCGGCCATGACGGCGCCGGACCGCACGTTCGAGCTGCTCACCGCCAACCTGACCGGGAACCCGGCCGACCCGGGCCTCCGGAGCACCTACCGGGCGTTCCGGGACGGCGCCCGGGCCGAGTTCGCCTCCGCCGGCCTGCGGACGGGCTTCACCGGCACCCTGGCCGAGCAGGTCGACTCCGCCGACGACAGCGAGACCCTCGGCAGGATCGCCTCGATCGGCTCGATCGGGCTGATCGTGCTGCTCAACGTGCTGGTCTTCCGCAGCGCCCTGGCGGCCCTGGTGCCGCTGCTCTCGGTGGCCGTGATCGGCGGGGTGGCGAGCGGCGCGGTCGTGGGCACCGCCATGCTGGCCGACATCAAGCTCGACCCCTCCGTACCGAGCCTGATCACCGTGGTGCTGCTCGGGATCGGCGTGGACTACCTCCTCTTCCTGATGTTCCGCTTCCGGGAGGAGCTGAGGGCCCGTCCGGACCGCAACCCCCGTGACGTCGCCGCCGAGGTCGGCGGGCGCGTCGGCACCGCGATCACCTCGGCCGCGCTGACCATCGTCGCCGCCTTCGCCACCCTGGGGATCGCGAGCTTCGGACAGTTCCGGGTGCTCGGCCCGGCCGTCGCCGTCTCGGTCCTGGTCATGCTGCTGGCGAGCCTGACCCTGATGCCGGCCGTGCTGGCGGCCACCGGGCGTGCCCTGTTCTGGCCCTCGCGCTCGCTGCGGCGCGAACCCCGCGAGGGCGCGGCCGCCCGCTTCGGCGACCTCGTGGCCCGCCGACCGCTGCTCCTGATCGTCGGCTCGGTCGCCCTGATGGGGGCGCTGGCCGCCGGGCTGGCCGGGATCCGGATGGACTACGGCTTCGGCGGCGGACCGCGGACCGCCGCCCAGAGCACCGCCGCCGAGATCTCCCGCGCCCTGCCCGCCGGAGTGTCCGACCCCACCACCGTCCTCGCCGTCGCCCGCGACGGCGGCCCGCTCACCGCCGGTGCGCTCGACGGCCTGGCGAAGGCCCTCGGCCGCGTCGAGGGCGTCGGCCAGACGGGCACGCCGGTGCTGAGCGAGAGCCGGCGGGCCGTCCGGATCGACCTCTACCTGACTTCCGACCCGCAGTCCGAGCAGGCCCGCGACCTCGTCGCAGGACCGCTCCGCGCGGCGGTCGCGGCGAACACCCCGGCCGGCCTGGCGGCGCACGTCGGCGGTACGCCGGCGGTCTTCGCGGACGTCTCGACCGCCGTCGACCACGACCTCAGGAAGGTCTTCCCGGTCGCGGCCGGGCTGATCGGGCTGATCCTGCTCGTGCTGCTGCGCAGCCTGCTCGCGCCGGTCGTCCTGCTGCTCTCCGTCGGCCTCGGCTTCGCGGCCACCCTCGGCGCGTCCGCGCTCGTCTTCCAGCACGCGCTGGACAAGCCGGGCGTCAACTTCACCCTCCCGCTGGTGCTGTTCCTCTTCGTGGTCGCGCTGGGCACCGACTACAACATCCTGATCAGCGACCGGATCCGGGAGGAGATGGAGCGCCCGGGGCCCGCCCGGGCCGCGGTCGCCCGCGCCGTCCGGCACACCACTCCGGCCATCGCCACGGCGGGCCTGGTGCTGGCCGGGTCCTTCGCGAGCCTCGCGGTGACCCCGCAGCCCTCGACCCAGCAGGTCGGCTTCGCGACGGCGCTCGGCATCATGCTCTCCGCGTTCCTGCTCTCCGTCGTCCTGGTGCCCGCGCTGGCGGTCCTCTTCGGCCGCGCCCTCTGGTGGCCGGTCCGCCCGGGCCGCCGCAGCCGTCCGCGCCACGACGCGGAGCGCCCGTGGCAGACGGCGGAGCCGGTGCCGGGCCAGGGCCAGGGCCAGGCTCAGCCCTGGGGCCCGGCCGCGGAGCCCTCCTGGAGCACGACCGCCGACCGCTGACCCGGCGGCCGCTGACCTGCCCACCGCTGACCGTTGACGGCCGGGGCGCCGCCCCGGCCGTCAACGGCGTTCGACGAGGCCGAGCAGCCAGAAGTTGGCGTACCGGCCGGCGCTGGTGGCGGCCGGGTCGGCGAGCCGCCCGTTGCGGCCGAGGCGGACGGTGACCCGGTCCAGCGAGACGGACGCGCCGCAGGTGTAGCCGAGCGGCGCGTACGTCTCGTCCGGTCCGCAGAGCACGGAGACCACCCGGCGGGCGGGTGGGAAGCGCAGCACGATCTGCTCGTGGTCGGCGGACACCACCTGGAGGCCGAGCGCGAGGTGGGCTCCGCCGACCAGGTACCAGCCGCTGCCGGGCCGGTCCTGCCGCAGCACCCCGGCGAGCACCCGCAGTCTGCTCGCACCGGGGCCGCCGGCGTCGCCGAACCCGCCCGCGTCGCCCAACGCGCCGGTTCCGCCGGCCTCGCCAAGGTCCCCGAAGCCGCCGAAGCCCTCGAAGTCGTCGAACCCCCCGCGCCCGCCGAAGTCCTCGGACCAGGAGGGCACTTCGTGCCCGGCCTCGGATCCCGGGCCGTGGACGCCGGGCTCTCCGTCAGGCCCGACCGCCGCGGCGGCCAGCACCGCCACCGACACCGCGGCAGCCACCGCCGTGCGCCGCATGGTCCCCCTCCTCACCGCTCGAACCGCCCGCCGGGGCCGTCCACCGGAACCGTCGGCCGAGGTGCCCGACGTGCCCGAGGTGCCCGGGCCACCCGCTCGGCACCGCCACCCGCTCGGTACCGCCACCCGTGCCGGCCGGTGCCGGTACGAACCGGCACCGGAGTGCGGCCCGGACAGGTACCGGTCGGCAGGACGGGCAGGCCTCCCGGCGCGGACCCCGGCCTCCCCGCCATCCGAGCACGCCGGGCCCTCCCCGCCGCTCGCGCCCAGCCGTGCCGCCCCGACGACCACCCACCCGGGTGACAGCCGGTCCGGCTCCCCGCGGCGCCGAGGCCGCGGCGTGCGGCCTGTGGCCTGCGTGCGAGCCGTCCGGGGAGCCGCGCCCGGGGCGTCAGCCCGCCTGCCGCCGGTGCACCGCCCCGCTGAGACCCGCGGGCTCGCCGCGCCCGGCCCGTCCACCCGGTTCGCCGAGTCCGTCCAGTGCACCCGGTCCGGACAGTTCGCCCGGCTCGCCCGGCTCAGGCGGGTCGGCCGGTGCGGCTAGCTCGGCCAGGGCCGTCAGGACCGCGGCGCGCAGTCGGGGGTTGCCGGCGGCGCCGTCGATCACCGCCAGTGCCTGGCGGAGGCGCTCGGCGGCCTGCTCCGGCCGCTCCAGGCGGCGGTAGTGGTCACCCAGGTGGAACAGGGTGATGCCCTCCAGGACGGGGTTCCCGACCGAGCGGTGGCGGTCGAGCGCCAGGTGCAGGTACTCGTCGGCCTCCCCGGTGCGGCCCGCCCGCATCGCGCTGACTCCGACGTTGGTCTCGCAGACCCCGATCGCCCAGTGGTCCCGGTGGTCCTCGGGCTGCGCCCGCAGCAGCGCGAGCGCTCCCTGGAAGTACACCCGGGCCTGCCCGTAGGCGCCGGTCTGGAGGCTGTGGTCGCCCAGGTTGCCGATCACGTGGGCCTCGCCGACCGGGTCGCCGACCGAGGCCAGCAGTGGGCGGGCCCGGTGGAGTTCGGTCAGGGCGTCGTCGTGGCGGCCGAGCGCGGAGAGCGCGGTGGCGAGGTCGTTCCTGGCGTGGCCCTCGCCGTAGTGGTCACCCGCG
>NZ_JBWKAW010000065.1:499-16260 GCF_056437345.1 Kitasatospora sp. NPDC042419 | reverse complement strand
CGCCCCCTGGCGGTGTAAGGGTCTCGGCTGCGCCGGACCAGTTACATGTAATTGCTGCGCAATTCCGCAATTCCTCCGGGCTGCGCCCGTCGTGAATTCAGTTAGGTAATTCAGAATGCGCGGGGAGGGAAATTAGCTTTCGGTTCGATCCGGATTGGATGACCGAATCCAAAGGGAATCTCAATTCGCTTTGGAATTAGGCTTTCTGTTGCTCCGTCAATTCCTTACCCGGTCGGGCCGATTGGTAATCGACCCGACCGAGTTAACTACCAGGAAGGGGTGGGGGAGTTCACCACTCCTCATCCGCGATAACAGGTCCATCGGGGGTGTTGACGATTCCTCGTCCGTCCCACAGGGCCGCGTCCATTTCGGTTTCGGTTTCCTCGGTCATGACGTTGTCCTCTCGGAGTTGGCGGTGGTGTCCCACAGGTGGACGGTGTCGCCGGTGCGGAGCGGGGCGCCCTCGGGGCCCTTGATGTGGCCCCGGACGATCCGGTCCTCGTGGGTGCAGTCGCCGGCGGCGTGGGCGCGGGGGTTCAGGCAGGTGTCCCGGCGGTAAGGGCGGACGGGCCACCGGCACGACCACTGGGGTTCGCGGCGGCCGGTGCTGCCCTGCGCGTCCTCGGCGGCGGCCCGGGGCGCGGGGCGTTGGGTGCGGTGGACGTGGACGATGTGGACCTCGGACGGGTCCTTGATGCCCTGGCGTGCGTCCCTCTTGGCTCCGGCGCGGGCGCGGGGGACCACTTCGGTCTCCGCCCACCGGGTGGCGCCCTCCTGGCTCATGAGCTGCCACGCGGTGTAGAGGGCGTGGGCCCATGACGCGGTGGTGTCCGGCTCGGGGGCGGTGAAGGAGGCCCCGACGCGGAGCAACATCTCGTTGTCCCACTGGAGGGGAGGGCCGGCCACCTCCCGCATGGTGTCGATGTCCCGGGCGGTCATGGGCTGCCCGTTCGCGGTGCCGATGATGGTGTCGGGGTCCAGGCCGGAGAACAGTCCGCGGGGGGACCAGAAGGTGAGCCAGATCCATTCCGTGCGGGGCGGGACGACCCCCCGGCCCGCCTTGCTCTGGACGGTCCACCGGACCGTGGCCCCCTCGTCCAGGCTGACCGCCTCGGGGGTCCAGGTGGACCAGGAGACGGCCACGATGGGGGTTGTGATCGGGGCCGAGGCGCCGGGGCGGTAGGCCAGGGTGCCGGACAGGGCGGCGGCGGCATCCTCGGTGTACCCGCCGATCGGTTCCCCGAACACGATCAGGCCCGCGTCCGAGGGGAGGCGGCGCGCGGTGGTCGCCTCGGTGGGCGGGGTCTGTGCGGCGGCCAGGGCCAGGGCGGTCATGTCGGGGGTGGCGTAGTAGAGCCGGGCCCGAGAGAGGCGGTCGGCCTCGGAGCGGGCCAGGAGTTGGGCGGCGATGGACGATTCTGTGGCGTCCAGGCCCGGCACGGTCGGGACGATCGTGGACCGCCCTGCGCGCAGGGCCTCCCGCAGGGACATCATCGCGGGCATGGACTCCAGGTGTTCGACCATCTGGCCGCGCCACTCGGGGAGTTGGGAGGGCTCCGGCGGGGTCCACCGGAGCCGGGACGGGTCGGTCATGCTGTTCCGTTCGCTGATCGGGAGGAGTCGGGGCGGGTCAGATCGTGGCCATGAGGAGGGCGGCGACGCCGAGCCACAGCATGTGCCAGGACTGATCGAGCGCGTAGGCCCCGGTGCCGAGGGTGGCGGCCGGCTTGCCCTCGGCGGTCACCGGGTGGGCGGGGTGGGCGGGGGTGCCGAGGCTGTAGAACTCCGCCTTGCCGCACCGCTTCGCCAGGCGGGCGAGGGTGAACCGGCGATCGGCCCAGTAGTGCGAGAGGGCGTCCAGGCCGAGGCCGAGGGCGACGCCGAGGGCGGTCAGGGGGAGGCCGAGGGCCAGGGCGACGGGGGCGAGGATGGCCCCCTTGGTGGCGGTCAGGGTGGCGACGTGGCGGCCGCAGGCGAGCCGTCCGGGCCATCCCGGGAGTCCCTTGGTCGCGGCCTGACACGAGGACTGGACCCAGTGGTCCCCGAGGCTGTGGGCGATGAACAGGGCCGCGAACAGGGCGGCGAAGGTGGCGGCGTGCATGATGGTGCCTCCGGTCTCGTGAGGGGTCGGAACGGGGCGGCCGTGCGCCTGGCAGTGGACGGCCGCCCCTCCTGCTGTGTCCGTCAGTCGACGGTCCAGGTGTCTCCCACTCGGCGGATCATCCCGCCGGGGAAGCGCACCGCTCCGGGGGTGAGGGTGACGGGGCCGAACGCCTCCAGTTCGGCCAGGGCCTCGGTGATACGGGCCGCGACGGCGCGGGCCTCGGCCTCCTGGCGCTTCTGTTCCTCGGGGGTGCCGGTGAACATCGGTCCTCTTCTCTGCGGGTCAGTGCTGCTCGGTCTCGGCGCTGAGGTCGTGAACGATCGTGGCGCGGTGGAAGCCGCTCGTGGCGTCCTCGGTGTGGCTGCGGTGGACCTGGAATCCTCCGTCCGTGACGACCAACCCGTCGGTGGAGCGGGCGGGGTGGCCGCACGCCACGCAGCGCGGGCGGGTGTCCTGCGTCTTGCTCGCCCAGCGCTCCCAGACCGAGGGGTCGGCCTGGCGGACCGCGTCGCGGCGGTACTGCGCGGTGGAGCGGCTGACGTCCATGGCCAGGGCGAGGTTTCCGACGCTTCCGCCGGCGGTGGCGTGGGCGCGGATCGCTGCGTCCCGAATGCCCTCCAGGCGGGGGAGGAGGCGGTGGTCCAGGTCGTTGACGACGGTGTACCAGTCGCCCTCACCGGCGGGGCGGTCCTTCCGCCCCTCGGGGAGGGGGTGGTCCGGGTTGGCGGGGACGTGGCCGGCCCGCAGGATGGCCAGGGCCCACAGGGCCGAGTGGAACCAGTCCGCGAGGATGCCCGCTTCGTCGCCCACCTGCGCGGCCTCGGCGGCGGTCAGGCTGATCGTGATGTCCAGTCCGCCGCGTCGGGCGTTGGCGCCGGTGTGGAAGCTGATGGGGTCCATGGGGGTCCTTCCCGTGTGGTGTACGGAAGTTCGTACACCATGAATGTACGGAGTTCCGTACACCCCGAGCAAGGGGCGGTATCGGCCAACCCCCATGGCCGGAAACGGCGTTCGGCCCGGTGTCACACAGACCTGTCACACGGGGCCGAGGTAGGGGGCCAAGGGGGTCTTGCCGCAGGTCAGGCCACGCGACAGGCCCCCATGTGACAGCCGACGCGACAGGCCATGTGACAGGGGGCGGCCCGACTTCCCCGAGGGGAAGGGCGACGGCCAGGCGGCGGGTAATTCCCCGCATCTATCCAGGTCGGGGCCGTATCCCCGGGCGGAAGTCCGCCCTTCCCCGAGGGGAACGCGTCACGGACTATCCGCCGGCGGAAGGGGCCGAGGCGGAGAGCGAACTCCACTCCCCCGAGCGACCCGGTACGTCAAGCGGTTGACGTACCGCCCCGGGCGATGACGTACGCGCCTTCCCGGCCCCGGCGGACGGGCCGACCCCGAACACGCCACCGGCCCCCGCTCCGTGAGGAACGAGGGCCGGGCCGAGGCGGGAACTGTCACTCGAAGGTGAAATCGTCGATGTCTCGGAATCGGACGTTCACGCCGTACTGATCGCGCATCGCATCGGTCATGGCGTCGGCCGCTTGCTTACTGGCCGCCGCCGCCGCGTCGCTCGCCTCGGACACATTCCAGTTTTTCAGCGCGTCATAGGCCCTGGCGATACGGTCGCGGTCGCCGCTCCGAATCGGGTAATCCGCGTCGGAAAGCCAGTTCTTGAGCGTGCGGGCCGAGGGGTTCAACCCTGCCTTGTCCGCCGCCGCCGAACCCTGCTTCGCCTCGGTGAGTTCGCGGAGTTGTGCGTGCCACCCCTTGGCCTTTCGGGAACTGGCGGGTTTGGCTTTCGACTTCTTACCGATGGCCCGCGCCACCTTTTCGACGGCCTTTCGAACCTTCTTCATTCCCGAGGCGGGAAGGTCCACGCGGGTCCGGCGCTTTCCGTTGTTCGCGGGCATCACGTGCCCGGCCCATTCGACCTGCGCCCGCACGTCCACGCGGGACGGCTCGTCGTCGTTGGCCCACGCTTCGTACGCGTCCGCGAGTGCCTGCGCGACCGCCTCGGCCTCGTTGCCGGAGTATTCCGTGCCCTGGCCGGTGTCCCTCTTGCGCGCCATTACTCATCCCCCCACGTCTCGGTGGTCTTGACCTTCCAGGTGCCGAACGTCGTGCCGAGGTCGTCCAGTCGGATCAACGCGCGCTCGCCCTCGGGGGCGGTGGTGACGCCCTCCAGGACCGAGGCCGGGAGGACCAGTTCGTCCATGGCCCGGATCGTGAGCGGGCCGGAGCCCTCGGGGACGGCCTGGCGGACCGCGTCGGCCGCGCGCCAGATCGTCACCGCCGCCTGGTCCTTGATGTGGTGGGCCCAGTCGGTCCGTCGCGCCTTGCACTTCCACTTCCGGGTGAGGAGGGCGCCCTCCCCCTCCCACGAGCCGTACATCGTGTTGACCGCCATGCCGAACGATTCCTTGGCCACCTCGTACGCGAACGAGTCGCGGCCGTGGACCTCCAGGGCGTACCGCCGGCACTCGCCCACGAGGTGGGCCCAGTCACCGAGCTTGGCCGCCGCGCCGGTG
This sequence comes from Kitasatospora sp. NPDC042419, assembly GCF_056437345.1. Classification (NCBI taxonomy): domain Bacteria; kingdom Bacillati; phylum Actinomycetota; class Actinomycetes; order Kitasatosporales; family Streptomycetaceae; genus Kitasatospora; species Kitasatospora sp. NPDC042419. The sequence continues at coordinate 11,628 of NZ_JBWKAW010000065.1, read as the reverse complement.
TGGGAGTCGAGCGCGGACGCGTCCGGCCACCGCCCGGCGGCGGTCAGGTCAACGAGGAGGTGCATGTGCGGGGCGGTGATCCAGACCTCGTTACCCACCTTCTCGTTGCCCATCGGGGAGGGCACATCGGTCTCTGTCCAGGGGTAGACGCGGACCTTGTAGTAGCCGGGGTCAGGCACCCCGACCTCCTCGATGGGGCCGGTGTGCTTGTACTCGCCGTGGACGACGCGGACCGAGGACGTGGCCGTGGGCCAGGCGCCGTTTCGGTCCAGGGCGACCGCCTCACCGGTGAAGCCCTCCCGCTCCCACGACCAGGAGTTGATCCCTCGGACGGCGCCGATCATCCCGGGCATGGGTGCCTGCCACCACGGGCCGCGACGGGACCGGTAGGGGGCGAACGGGCCGTGGGAGGTCTGGTCCCCCTCCAGGGCGGCCAGGAGCCGCAGCTTGGCCGCACGCTTCTTGATCTCCTCCCCGAGGTCCCCCGGCTCGATGTCGTCCGGGAGGGCGGTCAACTCGGCCTCGGCGGTGTCCAGGTAGGCCAGGCGCTCCGCCAGGGCGTCCACCTGCGCCTGGGTCTTGATGCTGTTGCGGCCCCGGGCCGCCTCCAGGTACTCCGCGTGCGGGCCGCGCAGGGTCAGGGGCTTGCGGGTGGAACGGCGGACCGGGCGGGAGGGGGAAGCCGCGGTGGTCTCCTCCTCCTCCTTCTCCTCCTGGTGCTCGTCCTCGGCCTCGGGGCGGGGGGCCGGGACCTCGGCCACCGGGGCGGCCGGCTCCAGGTCCATCACGCCCGGGAGGACCGGGGCGTCCACCGGCGGGGCCGGGGTCGGCTCCACCGGGGCGGGGACACAGGTGGGGTGACGGCCGGTGCCGTCGTCCCCGCTCGGGTCCAGGGGGAGGCCGCAGGGCTTGCCGAAGGAGTACCCGGTGCAGACCTGCGGGGCCTCGGGGGCCGGGGTGCCAGTGTCGCCCTGGCCGCCCTCGGGGGAGTCGCCCCCGTCCGTGCCGAGGAACACATCCCACGGGACCACCGGGAGCCAGACCGAGGCGCTACCGACCCGGATGCGCCGCTGGTGATCGTGCTTCCCGTCACGGTGGATGACGGTCTGGATGAGACCCCGGGAGGCCAGGAGGCGGCGGAGCTGGACACCGCCGATCGTCAACGACTTGTCCCGGCGGGTGATCGCGGGGTTGACCTCGGACTCCACCACGGCCAGGCCGTCCGGGAGCGCGTACCCGGCCAGGGTGTCCCGGCGCTCGACTGCCCACCCGAGGGCGTCCCCGTACTGCGGGGGCTCGCCGTGGTTGGTCCCGGGGGTGATCGCGTACAGCTTCCCCGAGGCGAACAGGCCGCGCAGGTTGCGGAGCCACACCTCGTGCGGGCGGTCCTCGGTCCGCTCCGTGGTGGTCGCGGTCGCCGCTTCGATCAGGGCCGCCCGGATCTGCCCGTACAGGGTGTTGCGCGCGTCGTCGGTCAGGGCGCCGGCCTCCACCGCGAACCGCGTGAACACCTCGGCCGCACACAGCAGGTGGGCGATGTGCGCGCACGCGCGGCCGGTGACCTCCTGGCCGGCGCGCAGTTCGGCGCGCAGCTCGCGGAACCGCCCGGTGAGGAACGTCATCACCTCGGGGCGGTGGGCGGCGAGCCACGCGACGTACCCGGCGGCGGCCTCGGGGAACTCCTCCACGCGGTCCTGGAGCACGGTCAGCTTGTCGGGCCGCACGTCCCCCTTGTGGACCTGGAACGGGAAGGTGCGGTCATGGGTCGAGCCGGAGTTGAACAGGGGGAGGCATTCGGCGGTGTACATCAGGAGGGCCATGCACGCGGCCACCTTGGCCCGGCCCGGCCCGCGCATCCGGTTCTTCGATCGCTTCTGGCGGTTGGTCGCCGCGCGGATGCCCTGTTCGGCGGTGGACTGTGTCTTGTTGTCCACGGCCGAGGTCTCCCCCGGCTTGTAGTCGTCCACGATGACCAGTCCGTCCCGACGCTCACCGAGGACGGTGGAGAGGGACGGGAGGGTGGTGTCCGCCGCCGGGAGGAGGTCCGACTCCCCTCGGTAGCCGGTGCCGCTGTGCGCCTGGAGGATCGCGGCGAGCGAGGACTTGAGGACGCCGAACACCTCGGCCCGTCCGTCCGACCACATCCACGGGACGAATCTCGGGAGGTCGTTACCGAACATGCTGATCAGCGGGGCGAGCCAGGTCGAGCACATCGCGGGGGCCGACACCCGCAGGACCGCGACGTCCAGGGCGGACAGGGACAGGGCGACGACGTCGCGCAGTCGGTCGCCGGTCGGGGCCGGCGGGAGGGCCGCCTCGTCCGAGCTGTGCGTGTTGACCTGGACGGCCACCTCTCCGGCGGGGCCGAACGCGCGCTCCGCCGAGACGTACACCCATGTCCCGTTCACGTCGTGCCAGCCGAGGGAGTCCAGGCCGGGCGACTTGGGGAGGTCGCGGCGCTGGAGCTTGACCACTCCGGCCAGGGCCTCCCGCACCTTGCGGACGTCGTGGCCGGCGGCGTGGTCGAACTGGTCCCACGCGGTGCCGTCGCGCAGGGTCTCGGGGGTGACGTACTCCTCCTGACCCTTGACGGTCACCTGGTAGACCGGGACGCCCTCGGGGTCGGTCCACCACGCCAGGAGGCGGGGGGCCCAGTCCAGGAACAGGACCGAGGTGTCCCCCTGGCGTCGGAGCATGTACTCCGCCTCCAGGTCCACGAGGACACCATCGACGCCCGGCACGGGGAGGAGGCGGTCCACGGTCTTACCGGCCTCGGTGAGGCGGCGGGAGGTCGAGGCGGCGGGGGCCTCGGTCGTCTTCTCTTCGGTCGCGGTCGCCATCACGCGGCCCCCGCCCGGGAGATCAGGCGGTCCGCGTACGCGCGGGCCCGGGTGAGGGTGGGCCATCCCGAGGTGACCAGTTCGCCGGCCTCGGTGTGGACGCCCCACCCGCCGCGACCGCGCACGGTCCGGCAGATCAGGAGGGCGGTGGTGTCGTCGGCCACCACGGTCACGCGGCCGGAGCCGCCGGTGGGGGTCGCGTACGGCTGTGTGGTGCGCATGGGCGCATCCTGGGTACTCTTGTCCTGCACTTTGATTCCTCGCAAGGGGATCTATGCCAAGCCTCGGGAGTCGTGTCCCGGGGCTTTCGGCGTTTCTAGGGGGTGGCCTACCTGCGGTCGTGACCCCCCGCCGTGGGGCGGGGTCGTGTGGTCACGGGGCGCGGGCGGGTGCGATCCGGTGGTGCCTCCTCTGGGAGGACAGGACCCGAGGGGTCGGGGCCGGAACGGCTATGGGGGCGGGGCGGACCGCCAGGGCCCGCAGCAACGCCAGAACGGCGCGAACGCCAGCGTGGGGGGCGAGGGAGGCGAAGAGTCGGGCCAGGTGGCGCCGACCTCCCCTGTCGACCCCGTGGAGCATGAACAGGGTGGCCAGGCGGACACCGGGGAAATCGGCCTCGGTGCCGTACCCGCCGAACTTCCACAGGATCAGGGCGTCCTCGTGGCTGAGGTTGAACAGGTCCACGCGGTCCGCCTCCTCTCCCATGTCGTCGGTCATGTCGGGTCAGCCCTGGAGCCGCAGGGGGATGGTCACCGCGTCCACGCCGACCGTGGCGCCGGACGCTTTGATGGCCCGGTACATCTGCGCCAGGGCGACGCCGGCGGCGACGGCCAGGGCGGCCGCGGCGACCAGGAGGAGGGCCTCGGCTACCGGGATGTACCGGGAGGCGCCCTGTCCCTTCTGTGCGGCCACGGTCACGCCGCACTTGCGGACGGTGTAGTTCACCGCCTGGTAGTCGCCGGTGGTGCGGGCCACGTCGGACACGCGGACGGTGCCGTCCGGGGTCACGCGCCAGTCGTCGGGGACGGCGGTAAGGGGCGGGACGGGGCCGGGGGCCGTGGGCTCGACTGCGGTAGCGGTCACGTCGCAACTCCTTTCGTGAGTGTGTCACGACCTTACGCCCCGTCACCGTCCGTTGCTAGCACCGTGACGGAAGTTTCGTGACGCTCTTTCGAATCCGGGTACGGAAGGCGGCCCGGCTTTCCTCCGGGGGGAGGTGCCGGGCCGCCAGGGGCCGAACTGCGGTGCGTGGGGCGGGGTCACCGTACGGCGGAACACCCCTATACCTCCACGTATCAGAACGGGGGCTCCTCCTGGTGCCCACCGGCCGGCGCCTGGCCGTTCGCGGCGGCGGGGCGGGTGCTCGATGCGCTCGCCCACGTCTCCTCACCCGGGGCCCCGCCGTTGGTCTTGGCCACCTTCTGGACCTGCGCCGTGGCGAACGCCAGATCCGGGCCGACCGAATCCGCGGTGACCTCCCAGCCGTACCGCGTCTCCTTCGTCTTGGGGTCCTCCCACGAGCGCTGCCGCAGGTCCCCGCTCACGATGACCCGCATCCCCTTGGACAGGGTGGCCGCCACGTTCTCCGCCAGGGACCGCCACACCGTGACGCGGTGGAAGTCGGCGCCCGACTCCCGCCACTCGTTGGACTGACGGTCGAAGGTTCGGCGGTTGACCGCCACGGAGAACTTCGCCACCGCGACCCCGGAGGGGGTGAAGCGGAGTTCGGGCTCGTCGGTCAGGTTGCCCACGAGGGTGATCGGCGTTCCGTTCATGATCTGTTCTTCCTGTCTGTGTGGGCCCGACGCATGGGACGTGAACCCCCTGTTCGGGTGGCTCACGTCCGACTATGCCGGGCGGAAGTTTGAATGCAACCCCCGTCCCCGAGAGGGGTTCGGGGACGGGGGCCGCAGGTCAGCGGCGGAGCCAGCCGAGGCGGCCCGGCTGGTCCTTGACCGCCTGGACGTACTCGATGACCTCGGCGGTCCGCGCGTCGTTGCCCTTGCGGGTCAGGGCGGCGGACAGGGTGCCGGTGCGGAAGGTGGCCGCCGCCTCGGCGTCGCCGGCCTCCACCTCCCGGCGGATGTCGGCGGTGAACTCCCGGTGGCCCCGGACCTCGGCGGCCATGTCGCGGATGCGTCGGATCACTTCTTCTTCTCCTTCTGGGCCTGGATGTCCTGCCACATGGACCGAAGGACCAGGAGGCAGACGGTTGCGGATACCGCCCCGATCGCGACCGCGACCGCCAGGAGGGCGGCGGCCATGGCCAGGAAGCCGAGCGCGACTGCGCCGCCGATTGCTGCGGCGGCGTAGACCCCGATCGGACGGGCGGGCTGGACGGGGGCCGGCTGGACGACGGGGGAGCGGTCCGCGTACGCGTACAGCGGGGCGCCCTCGGCGGACAGGCCGATCTGTCGCAGGATCACCGGGGCGTCGGTCGCCCCCTGTTCGGCGGTCACCAGAACTTCCGCGCGGCCCGCTTGGCCGCCTTCTCCGCTGCCTTCTTGGCCTCGGCCTCGGCGCGGGCCCTGTCCTGGACGGCCTCCCGGGCGCACGCCTCCTCCTGGATGCGGTCGATCGCGCGGTCGACGGGACCGAGGGACTTGCCCCGGGCGTGGCGGGCCACGGCGCGGGCAACCTGCGCGGCCATGCGGGCGGTCTCGCCGGCGGTGTACTGCCTCGGTTCGGGCATGGTCCTACCTCCGTTCCTGCGCACCCTGCGAAAGGGTGACGCGAGAGAATCTGACACGAACGACGTTAGCACCGGCGATAGACAAGCGATAGTGAGAGGGATACTTTGATGTCAGGCAAGCGAAAGAAAGAGGTCGACATGAGCAAGATCCACGCGCTTCTGGAGGTGCAGCCGCCGCAGGTGGCCGCCCTCCCGGAGCCGCCGGAGCGCGAACGGCTCCGCAAGGCACAGGGCCTGACACAGACGCAGGTGGCGGAAGCCCTCGGGGTCACCCGGGGCGCCGTGTCCGCGTGGGAGGCCGGCCGGTACGACCCGCGCGGGGACGTGCGGGTCCAGTACGCCGAACTCCTCCGACTCATCGCGGAGCGCCACCCGGCGCCGGACCCCGGAGGTACCCCGTGAGCCTGACCCCCGCTAGCGTCCTCGGCGCCCGCAAGGTTCTGCCGGTCGATGGCCAGTTGGACCTGTTCGGGGCCGAGGGCGAGCCGGACACCCCCACCACCGAGGAACAGAACGACAGCACCGCCGCACCGAAGGAGACCCCCCGATGATCAGCCGCAGCACCGCCGCCACCTATGGCCTACTCGTCCCCGCCACCATGGCGTTGGGCATGTCCGCCGACACCTCGTATCGGTTCCTCGGGGACGCGCTGAAAATCACCGAGGACTGGGAGCGCGCTCTCCTGTGCGGGGTGGCCGAGGCGGCCATCATCGCCCTGACCCTGTACGCGTGGGCGACCCGGGCGAAGGCGCCGGCCTACCTGGCGTACGCGGCGGTGCTCGTCCAGGCGGTCCCCGCATTCAAGGTCTCCGGCGGGGGCGGCGGATTGATCCGCGTCATCCTCGGCCCCGTCCTCCTGGCCGTGATGCTCCACCTCCTCCTGGGGCTCGAACTCCGGATGTCCGGGGAGAAGACGAACGGCATCCTCGGGGACGCCCTGCGGGAGGTGCGCGAGCGACTGACGGCATACCTCGGCATCGGACGACGCGGGGCCACCTCCGCCGCCATCGCCCGCAGCCGTGCGGCGGACCGCGCGGTGGACCTGGCCGACATCGTGGCTGCCGCCGACCCCGGCACCCGCAAGCACCGCCGGAATGCGGCGAAGCTGGCCGCCGCCATCGACGCTGCCCGACACAACCTGACGAACTCCGAGGCGGCCGAGGCCGAGGCCGCGATCGTCGCCCGAGTGGTCCGGCGGAAGTCCGTCGCGGCCCTGGCCACGATCGACGCGCGGCACGACTGGACGACCTCCCTGGAGGTTCCGGCCGGAGGTTCCGCCGAGGTCACGCCGGAGGTTCCGGCCCCCGCCCCGGAGGTTCCGGCGGAAGTTCCCGCCCCTGTCGCGGAAGTTCCGGCCGAGGTTCCGGCGGAAGTTCCGACCCTCCTGGTTCCGGCCACCACCCCCGAGGCTCCGCAGGTTCCGGCCGAGGCGGCCGAGGTGTCGGCCCCCGTCTTCCTGACCGCCGAGATTCCGGCTCCCGCCGGTGGTTCCGCCGAGGTGTCCGCGCTGGTCAAGGCTGGTTCCGCCGAGGTTCCGGCGGAGGCTCCGGCCCCTGCCCGGGGTGCCGCCACCCGCGCGGCCCGGGAGTTGATCCAGGGCGGAACCATGGACCTCGGAACCATCCGGGAGTCCCTGGAAAACCGAGGGATCAAGCCGCCCTCGGACCGGTACCTTCGTCAGCTTGTCGCGGAAGGAAGGAACGACCGGGGCACCGGCGCGTACCTGTAGTTCCGCCGCCGGAACCAGGAAGTTCCACCCGCACAACCCAGGTTCCATCCGGAACTGACCGAGGTTCCGCCCGCAGCAATCGGGCGGAACCTCGGGACCCCTCCTGACACTTCTCACGGCTACAGGAGCGATCGTGCACACCATCTCAGAGAAGAAGAGCGCGGGGACAATCCGCGCGACCGCCGGCGCAATCCGCGTCGCCTACCGCTTCACCACCGGCCACCACATGGACGGCATCCACCGCACCGACGCCGGGTGGATCACCCGGGGCACCCGGGCCCTGGACGGGGGCCGCTCGAACCCCTGGAGCCGCCTCTCCCGCATCGAGCGGGCCGGAATGCGCCTCGGGTCCCTCGGGGCCGCCGGGGGGACCCTGTGGGGCCTCCAGGCCGCGCCGGACGCCACCGTGGGCACATGGGCCGGTATCGGGGCCGCCGCGTCCCTCGGGGCCGGGTACGCGTCCGGGAACTGGGTGTCCAACGTCCGGCACATGCACAACTGGGTTCGCCCCCTCCACGTCGCCCTGGAGGGCCCCCTCGGCCTCCCGCCGGGCGTCCGCCCCGGCTCGTACATCCGCATCCCCCGGGACTACCCGGGCCGCACCGAGGTCGGCCGTATCGACCTCCCGCCCACGTTCGTGGGGGTGGACGGCGGAGCCGCGACGATCGGAAACATCGTCAAGACCAAGCTCGGTCTCTCCGACGCGACGGTGACGTTCAAACTGGAGGGCCGCCGGCCTCACCTGATGATCCGGCAGACCCCCCGCCCGCCGGGCAAGGTGATGTTCGCTGACGAGCACGTCCAGGCGCTCATCAGCGGGGCCGCCGAGTCCGCGCCGCTGATCGGCCTCGGCCCGCAGGACAGCCGTGTGTCCGTGGACCTGGACGCCGAGTCGCCCCACATCCTCGTATCCGCGTCCACCGGCGGCGGTAAGTCGGTCATCACGCGGGCCATGGCGGCCCAGATGCTCCACAACGGGTCGCAACTGGTCGTCCTGGATTTCAAACGGCATTCCCACAAGTGGGCCCGTGGACTTCCGAACGTGGCCTACTGCCGCGATATCTCGGACATTCACGATGCGCTGGTGAAACTCGGCCAGGAGGGCCACCGCCGAAACATCGTCGTTGATGACTGGGAGGGTGAGGGAGACGCCCCGGTCGGCCCCCGCCTGGCTCTCATTCTGGAGGAGGCCAACGCGACCATTGCGAAATTGAAGCGGTATTGGGCTTCAATTCGCCGGAGCAAGGGCGACGAATTCGGCCCCGCCGACCCGAAGGAATCCCCCGCGATTGACGCCCTGCGGGAAATCCTGTTCATGGGCCGGGCCGTGCGGATGCACGTTTTCCTTGTCGCCCAGTCGGCCACTGCGGCGGCCCTCGGCGGCCCCGAGGTTCGGGAATGCTTCGCCACTCGAATTCTCGCCCGCTACACCCGGAACGCCTGGAACATGCTCGTTCCCGAGGTCCAGCCCGTACCCCGCTCCACCCGTCATATCGGCCGCGCACAGGTCGTATTGGGCGGGGTCGCCCACGAAACGCAGGTGGTGTTCTTCACCGACGCCGAGGCACGCGCGTGGGCGACCGCCGGCACCGTGGCCGCCGCCCCGGACCTCGGGGGCCTCGGTGTCACGTCACACAGTCACACGGGCCCTCTCACCTCGGCGGATACCGTCCCCGCGTCACGTGACGTGACACCGGTCCTCCGTCTGGTCAAGGACGAGCCGACCCTCCCGCCCATGCCCACCGTGCCCCCGCAGGTGCCCCGGTACAGCCTGGCCGCCGCCGCACGGGAAGGCATTGTGCCGATGTCGGCAGACGCATTGCGCCAGGCCAAGCGGCGCGATCCGGAATTCCCCACCGGGGATGACGGGAAGTGGACCGCCGACGAACTCCAGAAGTGGCACCGCAACCGCCCCGGGGCCGCCGAATCCATCGCCTGACCCCAAAAATGGGCCCCCGTCTCCGATTGGAGGCGGGGGCCCTTCCCTTTTCCCTCGAATTCAACTACGGGACGTGGGACTATCGACTGAGACCGCGCCAGCAACCAGCAAAAGGACCCCCCGTGCGAACTGTCCCCGTGCAAATCGTCTGCCGAAAGTGCACCGCCCCTTTCCGGACCACGGTCCGAGGGGGGAACACCCGGTGCCCCGAATGCCGCACGTCGCGCCATGTGCGCCTGAATCAGGAGTGGGAGGGCCCGGTGCCCAAAGACCTCTCCGGAGCCGCCACACGGGCCGCACAGACCGCCCAACGGCCCCCCGTGTGGGTGGAATGCGGGTGCGGTCACGAATGGCAGTCGCGGGCAAAGGACCGCATGACGATCCGGTGCCCCGAATGCGGCACCGGGCAGCGCGTCCCCCACCGCACCCACGAGAACACCGGACCCCGTCCCGAGGGTCGCCGCGCACCGGCCCCGCCTCCCGCCAGGTACCGGCCCGAACCACGCTGGGAGCCGGACGAGGAGGAGGACCAGGAGGACGAACACGACGACCGAACCCCGCTCACGACGTGGTTCCGAGGCGGCGGCCGAGAGGAGTTGGTCCGTGCGTTCGCGCCTCGGCCCGCAGCTCCGGCCCCCGGGGGTCTGGCGGCCATCCTGAGCGCCCTCCAGGGCCAGGCCCGACCCTCGGCCCCCGCCGCCGCGCCTCGGCCTCCTCGGCCCGCTCCGGCGCCTCGGCCGGCCCCCGCACCGGCTCCGGTGGCGGCCCCCGCCGGGGGAGGGATTCAGCCCATCGACCCGCAGACGCTCCCCCCGAAGGAGGTCCGCCGCCGCGACGACGTGTGCCAGATCGTCCGGTCGCTCTCCGCGTCGCTGATGGTCTGGTACAACCAGCCGGCCGGGCTGTGCGAAGCGCTCGACACCACCCAGCCGCGCGACCGCCAGCGGTGCCCCGCGACCGCGTCGCACGTCGTGCGGTTCCGGAAGGAGGTGACCGAGGCGGACGCGTACGTCTGCCCCGCGCACGCCCGTCCCCTGGCCGCGACGGCCGACCATGCGGAGTTCATCAGCGCCACGATCTACCGCCGCAAGTAGCCGACGTTTCGACACACCGCGCCGAACCAGCAACGCCAATACCGAAATAACCACCGCGCACAGAACGCGCAACGGACCGCGCCAGCAACCAGCAAAACCCCCGGAACAAGGGGGTACCCCGCACGTGCACAACGCGTGGCGCGGTCCGCAACAACAAGCCGCGGTGGTCGTTACCCCGGCATGACCACCGCGCTTACCGCCCCGCTCACCACGACTGACGGCGTGCTCGCCTGGAACCCCCGAGAGTCCGTGTGGGTCTGGTCGAACCCTCTCTACTGGCGAGCGTTCGGCCCGAGCCCCGCCCACGACTTCGGGGCGGACGCCCTCCTCCTCGCCCCCCGGGACACACCCCTCCCTGTCCTCCTGGAGTGGGTCAGGCTCCACGGAACGACCGGGGCCGCCGTACTGGAGGACCGACACGCCCTGTTCCCCGACGCTCCCTCCTGGAGGGTCGGCCCCGCCTCCTGACCCCCTGCGCCGCCCTCGGCCCCCTGTTCCCCCTCGGCTCGACACCGGGGGGAACAGGGGGCCGCATCGTGTTCCCCCTCGGCTGGCACCCGGGGGGAACAGGGAGGCTCCGAGGTGTTCCCCCGCGCTTGTTCCCCCTTGTTCCCCCCAGGGGGGAACAAGCCTGGCGCACGTTTCCGCAGGTCAAGGGCATGTTCCCCCTGTTCCCCCTTGTTCCCCCCGAAACGACCCCACTACAGGAGGGGGGAGGTGTTCCCCCTCGGCCCGACCGCCCCGCGCTTGTTCCCCCTTGTTCCCCCCAGGGGGGAACAAGCCTGGCGCACGTTTCCGCAGGTCAAGGGCATGTTCCCCCTGTTCCCCCTTGTTC
>NZ_JBWKAW010000065.1:0-404 GCF_056437345.1 Kitasatospora sp. NPDC042419 | reverse complement strand
GCGTCCCCCCGAAACGACCCCACTACAGGAGGGGGGAGGTGTTCCCCCTCGGCCCGACCGCAGGGGGAACACCTCGGCGGCGGGGGAGCGGCCGGCCTCGGCAGCGCACCCCGAGGGCGGGGCCAAAAACCTCGGCGCGATACCGTTGATAAGCGACACAGAAAGGCACTAGAATTCACCGACATAAAGCGCTGGATAAACGGACCCTATTAGTCTCGAATTAAAGATCCGCGCAATTCTCAATTCTCGCGCAATTTCGAGAATCCGGGCCCCGAATTCCCGCCCGCACGCAACACAGATAAGAAAGAAAATTCACGACGGACGCAGTCCGGAGTAATTGCCGAATTCCTCGGAATTCGCATTTCCGTCCGGCGTAGCCGAGACCCTTACACCGCCAGGGGGCG
>NZ_JBWKAW010000064.1:0-16614 GCF_056437345.1 Kitasatospora sp. NPDC042419 | reverse complement strand
CCCCCCCCCCCCCCCCCCCCCCCCCCCCCCCCCCCCCGCCCCCCCCCCCCCCCCCGCCCCCCCCCCCCCCCCCCCCCCCCCGCCCCGCCCCCCCCCCCCCCCACGACTGGCTAGTTCTGCGCCGCCATGGCCTCGACAAGGCTCTTGGGCCGCAGATCGGTCCAGGACTTCTCGATGTAGTCGAGGCACTCCTGGCGCCCGGCCTTCCCGAAGACCGACTCCCAGCCCTCGGGCACATCGACGAAGACGGGCCAGAGCGAGTGCTGGCCCTCGTCGTTCACCAGGACCAGGTACTCGGCATCGGGGTCGTCGAAGGGATTCGTCACCACGCCGTCCTTTCTTGGATACATGAGCTGGATCGCATCGATGGTGCGCGTTCACCCGGGCGGTTCACCCGGAATCGCCCCACCGTCGGTGGCCGTCCGGCGCGGTGCCGGGCCCCGTGCGAGCCCACTATGTCCCCAAGCCGCGCCGACGAGTCAACCGGTGCCGCCGGCCCGCCCGGCCGGACTGTTCAACTGGCCCGGCGCGCCGGTTGAACAGCGGAACGGACCGCGAACTCGGCCGGGACGGACCGATCTTGATCGGCGTGTCGGCCAGGTGTCATCGTGGAATGCTGCCACGCCGCGGCGAGGGGCCGAACCCCGTCCGCTCCGGCCGCCCCGGGATACGCCAGTGACAGGGGCGCGGTTCTCCTCCGGCTGCGGACAGTCCGCTCCACACCACCGCCAGTTCGACTCCCAGGAGGCCGTCATGCCCGCACCCGTCGCCGGCGAGGAGGCACCGTCATGCCGTTCGTGAGCACCAACGGGATCCGGGTCTCCTATCAGCGGTCGGGCCGGGGGGAGCCGGTGCTCCTCGTCATGGGCTCCGGCGCGGCCGGCCGGGTGTGGACGGTGCACCAGACACCGGCGCTGAACAAGGCCGGGTACGAGACGATCGTCTTCGACAACCGGGGCATCGCCCCCTCCGACGCACCACCCGGCGAATACACGCTCGCCGAGATGACCGCCGACACCATCGGGCTGATCGAGGCGCTGGACCTCGGGCCGTGCCGCATCGTCGGGACGTCGATGGGCGCCATGATCGCCCAGGAGGTCGCGCTCGCCCGGCCGGACCTGGTGCGCTGCGCCGTCCTCATCGCCACCAGGGCCCGCTCGGACGCCACCCGCCGGATGATGCTGGCCGGGGAGCGCGCGCTGACCGAATCCGGCATCACCCTGCCGCCCGCCTACGAGGCGGTGCGCACCGTCCTGGAGATGCTCTCCCCCTCGACGCTCAACGACGACGCCGCCGCCTCCAGCTGGCTGCAGGTCTTCGAGCTGACCGCCGGCCAGAGCTCCCCCGGCCAGCAGGGGGTGGACACCGTCGGCGACCGCCGCGACGCCCTGCGCACGCTCGACGTGCCCTGCCGCGCGATCGCCTTCGCCGACGACCTCATCTGCCCGCCCCACCTGGTCGCCGAGGTCGCGGACACCATTCCCGGCTGCGACTACGTGGAGATCCCCCGGTGCGGCCACCTCGGAAACCTGGAGAACCCCGACGCGGTCAACACGGCGATCATCGAGTTCCTCGACAAGCACTGACGGCCCCCGACGAGCACGGAGTTGGTTCCAACATGGCATGGAGGAAGGGCTCGCAGCCGAACCCGGCCGAGGTCCAGGACGACAGGAAGGCCGGCGGCCGGGTCAGAAAGGGGACGGTCCGGCGGATCGTCCCGTACGCCCTCGCCTACCGGTGGAGCGTGGCAGCGCTGCTGACCAGCACCGTGGTCGACGCGGTGGCCACCGCGGCCAGCCCGCTGCTGCTGAAGGAGATCATCGACGACGGCATCCTGCCCGGGCGCAAGGACGTCGTGGTGTGGCTGTGCCTGGCCGTCGCCGGTCTGGCCCTGATCGAGGCCGGTTCCGTCTACGTGGTGGCGTGGTTCTCCGGCCGGATCGGCGAGGGCGTCGTCTACGACCTGCGCAACAAGGTCTTCGCGCACGTCCAGGCGCAGTCGCTGGCGTTCTTCACCCGTACCCAGACCGGGGCGCTGGTCAGCCGGCTGAACACCGACGTGGTCGGGGCCCGGCAGGCGGTGACCAGTCTGCTGTCGGAGTCGCTGTCCACCGTGCTGTCGCTGGGACTGGTGCTGGCCTCGATGCTCTACCTGTCCTGGCAGATCACCCTCGCGGCCCTGGTGGTCGTCCCGCTGTTCTTCGTGCCGGCGCGACTGATAGCCCGGCGGCTGCAGCGGCTGTCCCGTCAGCGGATGGAGCTGGACGCCGACCTGAGCGCGCTGATGAGCGAGCGGTTCAACGTCTCGGGCGCGATGCTCGCGAAGCTGTACGGCCGCGCGGGGGACGAGTCGGCGCTGTTCGCCGACAAGGCCGCCCGGGTGCGCGACATCGCCATCTCGGTGATCATCCACAGTCGGATCCTCGGCGTGCTCACCATCGTGCTCACCGCTCTCACCAGCGCCCTGGTCTACGGGCTCGGCGGGGTGCTCACCATCGACGGTTCCCTGGAGCTCGGCACACTGGTCGCCATGGTCGCCCTGCTGATGCGGCTCTACGGCCCCGTCAACCAGCTGTCCAGCCTGCAGGCGAGCGCCATGGTGGCGCTGGTCAGCTTCGAGCGGGTCTTCGAGATCCTGGATCTGAAGCCCAACATCGACGAGGCCCCGGGGGCGCGGAGCCTCACCGGTCCGCGCTCCGGCGGCGCACCCGCGATCACCTTCGAGAAGGTCTCCTTCCGCTACCCGGGCGCCGACCAGGACTCGCTGGCCTCGCTCGGGCACCCCGCCTCCCGGCACGCCGACGAGGCGCCGGAGGAGGCGCTGACGCTGCGGGACCTGAGCTTCGACGTCCCGGCCGGAAAGCTCACCGCCCTGGTCGGGCCGTCGGGCGCGGGCAAGACCACCATCACCCAGCTGGTGCCCCGGCTGTACGACCCCACCGAGGGCACCGTCCGCCTGGACGGGCACGACGTCCGGGACCTGACGCTCCAGTCGCTGCGCGACACCGTCGGTGTGGTCACCCAGGACGCCCACCTGTTCCACGACACCCTGCGGGCCAACCTGGAGTACGCGCGGCCGGGGGCGAGCGAGCAGGAGCTGGTCGAAGCCTGCGAGGCGGCGCTGATCTGGGACACCGTCCGCGCGCTCCCGGAGGGCCTGGACACCGTGGTCGGCGACCGCGGCCACCGGCTGTCGGGCGGGGAGAAGCAGCGGATCGCGCTGGCCCGACTGCTGCTCAAGGCTCCCCCGGTGGTGATCCTGGACGAGGCCACCGCCCACCTCGACTCGGAGGCGGAGGCGGCGATCCAGCGTGCCCTCAGGACCGCGCTGGCCGGGCGCACCTCACTGGTGATCGCCCACCGGCTCTCCACGATCCGCGAGGCCCACCAGATCCTGGTCGTGGAGGCCGGGCGGGTCAGCGAGCGCGGGACGCACGAGGAGCTGCTGGGCGCCGGGGGCCTGTACGCCGACCTCTACCGCACCCAGTTCGCCCAGCACGAGCCGCCGGAGAAGGCGGTGCTCGGCGCGGGGCAGAACTGACGTGGTTCGGCCGCGGCGCCCCGGCCGACCGGTTCCGTGGAACCGGTCGGCCGGGGCGCCGTGGCCGTCGAACCGCGGGCCGGCCCTAGCGGCCGGCCGCGAAGTCGTGCACGACGACCGCGACCGCGCCCACGGCCGGGTGGCGTTGCAGGACCGCCTCGATCTCACCGAGCTCCATCCGGACCCCCGCGAGCTTGACCTGGCGGTCGACGCGCCCGAGGTACTGCAGCGCCCCCTGCGGGAGGACCTTCACCGCGTCACCGGTCCGGTAGAGCCGCCCGGTGGGCGCGGAGCGGAACGGATCGCGGAAGAACGCGTCCCGGGTCCGGTCGTGGTCGCCGACGTAGCCGCGCCCCACGGCGACCCCGCCGACGAACAGCTCCCCCGTCTCCCCCGGTTCGCAGGCCTGCCAGCCGTCCTCCTCGCGGCGCAGCACGTAGAGCTGGGTGTTGACCACCGGGGTGCCGATCGGCAGGCGCAGCAGGTCGAGGTCGGCGGGGAGCACGGTGTGGTGGGTGACGTCGTCGGAGCACTCGGTGGGGCCGTAGGCGTTCACCAGTCCGGCCTGGGGCATCTCCGCGAGCCAGCGCCGGGCCACCTCGGTGGGCAGTTCCTCACCGGTGGCGAGCATCCAGCGCACGCCCGCCAGCCGGCCGGCCGCCGGGACGGCGGCCAGGTCGTCCAGCAGCAGGCGGACCATGGTGGGCACCAACTCGACGACGGTGACCCCGTGTTCGTCGACGAGCCGGGCGAACGCCACCGAATCGTGGGCGGTCGCGTCGGCGACCACGGTGACCTCGCCGCCGACGACCAGCGGGCAGAGCATCTGCCAGATCGAGATGTCGAAGCCGAGCGGGGCGGTCTGCGCGACCACGTCCTCCGCGGTGAGCCCGAGGTCGACGACCTTGGCGTAGAGGTGGTTGAGCATGCCCTGGTGCTCCACGACCGCGCCCTTGGGCCGGCCGGTGGAGCCGGAGGTGAACAGCACGTACCGGGGCTGGTCGGGGCCGGTCGACCGGGCGGGGCCCTGCCACGGCTCGCGTCCGGCGGCCTCCGCGGCACGGACGACCCGGACGCCGGCCTCGGCGGCGCCCTCGGCGAGCGAGGGCGAGACGGTGTCCGGGTCGGTGGTGAGCAGCAGGACGGCGCCGGCCTGGTCGAGGACCTGGGCGACCCGGCGGGCCGGCCAGTTGCCGTCGGCGGGCAGGTAGAGCGCGCCGAGCAGTTCGGTGGCCAGGAAGGCGGCGACCACGGTGGTGCCGCGCTCGCCGCCGACCGCGACGACGGTGCCCGGGGTGACCCCCGAAGCCTCCATCAGGGCGGCCAGCCGGCGGGCCTCCCGGGCCAGTTCGGCGTAGCCGAGGCGGCCGCGGGCGTCCCGGACGGCCGGCCGGTCGCGCTCCCGGGCGAAGCGCTCCACCCGGGTGATCACCGCGTCCGCGAGGTCCACCGGGTGGTCGCGGGTGAGGGCCAGCGCCCGGGCTCGCCGGAGCTCCTCCGGGGCGATGGACAGTTCCGGCAGTCCGGCGGGGCCGAGCAGGCCGTCCTCGATCTTCACGAATCCGCTCCTTTTGATCGGCGGCATTTATCCGCGGTCAGCTGTCCAGGGAATATCCGGATCTTGTCGGGCCACTTCCCGTGAAGTACGGTACTCGATACCGGGGGCGATCGGATACCGAAATCGCCCGCTCGGCAAGGCGATGCGAATATGCTCCCGGCCGGGGACAGCAGAGTGCCGGGCTGGTCAACTCGGCCTCTTGATGCAGGCTTTCGGTCGTCTCGACTGCTTCCCACATCCATTTCCGTCCTGCCGAGGTGGCCGGCGCCATGCCCATTATCAGTTCGCCGCACGAATTCAATGTCGAGGATCTCTACCTGGATCTGCGCAGGGTGAACGGCACGCCGTTGTACCTGAAATGCGAGGGGTTCAACTTCGCCGGTTCCATCAAGCTGAAAGCCGCCGCCGCGATGGTCGACGCCGCGGAGCGGGACGGCCTGATCGGCCCGGACTCGGTCCTGGTGGAGTCGTCCTCCGGCAACCTCGGCATCGCGCTGTCCATCATCGCGGCCGACCGGGGCTACCGCTTCGTGTGCGTGACCGACCCCCGGTGCAACTCCACCACCCAGCGGCTGATGCGCTCGCTGGGCGCGGACGTCCGGGTGATCACGACGCAGGACGCCAACCTGGGCTACCTGCACAGCCGGATCCAGTACGTCCGCGACCTCTGCGCCTCCGACGACCGCTACGTGTGGCTCAACCAGTACGCCAACCCCAACAACTGGCGGGCGCACTACGAGCACACGGCGCCGGCCATCGCGCACAGCTTCCCGGACCTGGAGGTGCTGTTCGTCGGCGCGGGCACCACCGGCACCCTGATGGGGTGCGCGCGCTACTTCAAGCAGCACCGCGCCGACGTCCTGATCGTGGCCGTCGACGCCGTCGGCTCGGTCACCTTCGGCGGTGTCCCGGAACGCCGGGTCGTCCCCGGCCTGGGCACCAGCACGCGTCCGGAACTGGTCGACGAGTCGTGCATCGACGACGTCGTGCACGTCTCCGAACCCGACACCATCCGCGCCTGCCACGACCTGGCGGCCCGGGGCTTCGTGCTCGGCGGGTCGACCGGGACGGTGGTGAGCGGCGCCGCCCGCTGGCTCGCCGAGAAGTACCCGGGCGAGTCCCCGGTGGCCGTCGCGATCTCCCCCGACCTCGGGGAGCGTTACCTCACGTCCATCTACGACGACCTCTGGCTGCGCGAACACTTCGGCCAGAGCGACCCCCCCACCGATCCGCACTGGAGCCCGCACCCATGACCAATGCCCCCTCGTTCTCCGTCATCTCCGGCGCGCAGGTCGTCGACGCCCTGCGCGGCCGCGAGAAGCAGGTCACCGCGACGGTCGAGAAGGCGTACCGCCTGCACGGCCAGGGCCGCACGGTGAACCCCGACTCCTACTTCCTGCGGTTCCCGGAGCAGCCGTCCTCCCGCATCATCGCCCTCCCCGCCTCGGTCGGCGGCGACGTGGACGTGCACGGCATCAAGTGGATCTCCTCGTTCCCGGAGAACGTCGCCGCCGGCATCCCGCGCGCCTCCGCCGTGGTCATCCTCAACGACACCGCGACCGGCTATCCGCTGGCCTGCCTGGAGAGTTCCGTCATCAGCGCGTCGCGGACCGCCGCCTCCGCGGCGCTCGCGGCAGTGACGCTCGCGGACCGGCGCGGTGTGACGCCGCGCCGGGTCGGCTTCGTCGGTGTCGGGCTGATCGCCCGCTACCTGCACACCTACCTGGTGGCCGGCGGCCTGTCCTTCGACGAGGTCGGCGTGTTCGACCTGTCCCGGGAGCACGCGGAGGGCTTCGAGGGGTACCTGGGCCGCGCCGGCGCCGGGCCGGTGACGATCCACGACAGCGCCGAGTCGCTCATCGCGGGGTCGGACCTCATCGTGCTCGCCACGGTGGCGGGCGAGCCGCACATCCTCGACCCCGCCCTCCTCGCCCACAACCCGCTGGTCCTGCACGTCTCCCTGCGCGACCTCTCCCCCGAGATCATCCTGTCCTCCTACAACCTCGTCGACGACGTCGACCACTGCCTGAAGGCGAACACCTCGCCGCACCTGGCCGAGCAGCTCACCGGCAACCGGGACTTCGTCGACGGCACCCTCCACGACCTGCTGGAGGGGCGGACCACTCCGCCGGCCGACCGCCCCGTCGTGTTCTCCCCGTTCGGCCTGGGCGTGCTCGACCTGGCCGTGGCCAAGTTCGTCTACGACGAGGTCAGCGCGGCGGGAGCGCTGCTGACCGTCCCCGACTTCTTCCACGAGATGAAGCGCTACGGCTGATCCGGTCCCGCTCCGGGGTGGTACGACGAAGGGCCCGCGTTCCCCGCGGGCCCTTCGTCGTACCACCCCCACCCCGGCTGCCGGCAGGCCGGTCAGCTCAGTCGGACCAGGTCAGGTCAGGTCCGCGGCCGTGGAGCGGATGAAGTCGGCCAACCGTCCGACTCCCTCGGCGATCTGATCCTGTGTCAGGTAGCTGACCGAGAGCCGAAGGCTGCGCTCGCCGCCGCCCTGCGGGAAGAAGTACGACATCGGGGTCCAGATCACCCCGAACTTCTCGGCGCAGAGCTCCAGCGCCGCGTTGTCCGCGACGAACGGCACGTCGACGGCCAGGAAGAAGCCGCCGGTCGGCTCGTTCCACCGGACGCCCAGCGCCGCCCGCTCCGACTCGGGGAAGCACAGGTCGAGTTCGCGCAGGGTGGCCCGCATGGCGTCCCCGTAGTACGCGGCCGTCCCGGCGTTGAACTCCGCGGTCCGCCCGCCGGCCGCGAGCAGCATCCCGGCCACCACCGCCTGGCTGATCGGCGACGTGTTCACCGTCACCATGCTCTTGATCCGGGTGAGTTCGTCCGCCAGCAGGCCGGTGGAGCCGTCGGCGCCGACGACGACCTGGTCGGCGACGGCGAAGCCCACCCGGGCGCCGGGGAAGAGCGTCTTGGAGAGCGAGCCCAGGTGGACCACGCGCCGCCGGCGGTCGAGCGCCTTAAGGGTCGGCAGCTGCCTTCCCGGGCTGACCAGCCGGTACGGGCTGTCCTCCAGGATCAGGATGTCGTGACGGTCCGCCAGGTCGAGCAGCTCCCGGCGCTGTTCGAGCGGCATCGTCGTCCCGGACGGGTTGGAGTGGTCCGGTACCACGTAGAACGCCCGGGGGCGGCGCCCGCGCGCCCGCTCGGCGAGGATCACCGCCTCCAGGTCGGCGCAGCGGAAACCGCCCGGCGCCTCCGGGACGGGCGTCGGCACGATGTCGAACAGCCGCGCCGCGCCGGTGATGCCCACGTAGCAGGGGCTGGAGACCAGCAGCACGTCCTCGGGGCCGGCGATCAGTGCCCGGACGGCGATGAGCATCGCCTCCTGGGCGCCGACCGTCACCACGACGGACTCGGCGGGCACGTCGATGGACTCGTCGGCCCGCAGGGTGTCGGCGAGCAGTTCGCGGATCTGGCCGGCCGTCGGGCCGTACTGGAAGATCGCCGAACGGATGCCCTCGGGCGAGGTGCCGCCTTCGGCCAGGTGGTCCAGGTAGCGGCGCAGGTAGCCGAAGACCTGCTCGGTCTCGAAGAAGCCGGCGTACGGGCGGCCCGGCGCGAAGGAGATCGCGTCGGGGTAGCGCTGGGTGACCTCGTTGAGGAAGTTCATGGTGTCGAGCACGGGGTCGCGGAGGCTGCCGTGCAGTTCGTCGCGGCGCAGGTCGCCGGTCGGCCGGTCCTGCCCGGCGGGGCCGGGGCGCCGCGGCCCGGGCGCCGTTCGCGCGGGCCGCTCCGGACCGGCCAGCAGCTTCGGACCGGCGAGCAACTCCGGACCGGCTGCGGCGGGCGAGCCGGTGCCGGTGAGGGTCATCGCCTCGGTCAGCTCCTCGGCGAACAGGCCGAGCAGGTGCTCCACACCCTGCGCGCCGTTCACGGCCAGGCCGTGCAGCACCGGCCGTCCGAGGAGCACGGCGTCGGCGCCCAGGGCCACCGCCGCCAGCACGTCCGCGCCTCGGCGCACCCCGCCGTCGAGGAGCAGCGGGCAGGCGCCCGCGACCTCCTGCGCGATCTCCGGCAGCACCTCCAGCGTCGCCGGGGCGCCGTCCAGCTGGCGGCCGCCGTGGTTGGACACCACGATGCCGTCGGCGCCCGCCGCGAGCGCCAGCCTGGCGTCCTCGGCGGTCAGGACGCCCTTGACCAGCACGGGCAGCGAGCTGACGGACCGCAGCCACTCGACCACCGACCAGTCGAGGGAGGGGTCGAACTCGGTCCGGGCGTGCCCGCCCGGCGAGGAGAAGTCCGCGCCGCGGAGGTTGGCCGGGACGACGCCGTCCGGCAGCCGGAAGCCGTTGCGCAGGTCACGCAGCCGGCGGCCGAGGTGCGGGGCGTCCACGGTGAGCACCAGCGCCTCGAAGCCGGCCCGCTCGGCGCGCCGGACGAGCTCGCGCGTGGTGGCCCGGTCGCGGAAGCAGTACACCTGGAGCCAGAGCGGGGCGGCGGCGGCCGCGGCGATGTCCTCGAAGGTGCGGCTCGCGAAGGTGCTGACGACCAGGGGGACTCCGAGCCGGCCGGCGCCGCGGGCGGTGGCGACCTCACCGTCCTGGTGGACCAGCGTGTGGTAGGCCATCGGCGCGACACCGAGCGGCAGGGACCAGGTCCGCCCGAGGACCGTGGTGCCGGTGGCGGGCGCGGCCCGGCCGGTCAGCACCCGGGGGCGCAGCCGGACGCGGTCGAACACCGCCAGGTTGGCGGCGAGCGTGCGTTCCTCGCCCGCGCCGCCCGCCAGGAAGTCCCAGACGGCGGGCTCCAGCCGGCGGCGCGACAGGACCTCGTACTCGGCGGGGGTCAGCGGGCTCGCGGCCACGGGGTCGGTGCCGCCCATCAGGAGGTGAGCCGGTCGCGCTCGACGGCCTCGTACAGGGCCCGGATGTTGGCGCTGCCGAAGCCGCGGGAGCCCTGTCGCTGGATGAGCTCGAAGAAGAGGGTGTTGCGGTCGTAGGGCGAGCGGGTGAACAGCTGCAGCAGGTGGCCCCACTCGTCCCGGTCGGCCAGCACCTGCGCCTTGCGCAGCTCGGCTATCTGGTCCGACATCCCGTCGAAGCGCTCGGCGAGCAGGTCGTAGTACGTGTCCGGGGTGTTGAGGAACTCCACGCCGCTCTCCCGGGCGTCGCCGACCGCGGCGACGATGTCGTCGACGAGGAAGGCGAGGTGCTGCACGCCCGGGCCGCCGTTGCGCTCCAGGAACGCGTCGAGCTGGCCGGGCTGCTTGGCCGGGTCCGGGGCGACGAGGGTGAAGGTGACGCGGCCGGAGGCGCTGCGGACCACGATGGAGTCCATCGCCTGTCCGCCGACGGCCACGTACTCGCTGGAGTAGCGGGAGAAGCCGAACGCGTCCCGGTAGTAGTCGGCGTGGTCCGCCAGGGTGCCGCCCGCGAGGCAGACCGCGACGTGGTCCAGCAGCCGGATCCACGAGGACGTGGCCGCCGGCCCCGCCGGGCAGGGGGTCCACCGGCGGCCGTCGGCGATCGGACCGCCGGAGCGGGCGGCGGCCGGGAGCAGGGTGTGGGAGACGCCGCCGAAGCCGGAGACCACGACGTTGCCGCGGGCGTCCTCGCGCCGCGCGCCCCCGGCCGCCACCGCCCGGTCGCCGGCCTCCGCCGGGTCCTCGCAGCTGAACGCGAGGTCGGCGATGCCGTCGCCGTGGTTGTCGAGGAAGCCCCAGACGCCGCGGCCCGAGGTGACCACCAGCCGTACGTCGCCCTGCCGCAGCAGCACGGAGCTGCGGTCGGCCTCCACCGAGTCCGCGACTCTGCTGAAGCCCAGGGCCGACACGAAGTAGTCGACGGCGGAGACCTTCTCCGCGGTGAACAGTTCGGCGTAGACGATGTCCTGCACAGCCATGGTGCTACCTCCTGAACGGCCGACGGCCGGTGGCGCTTCGTGGGTGACGTGGCTTCGCGGATCCGGGCAAGCGGGCGGGGCGGGAACACCGGGTCGTCGCAGGCGACGAAGTCCCGGTGTCCCGCCCCGACGGTCCCTACCGCCCTCGGGCGGCTACCAGCGCCATTCCTGCTGCTTGAACAGGTGGCCGGCCTTGATGTCGCGGTCCTTGCACCAGGTGAGGAACTCCTCGATCTGCTTGATCTGGTAGGTGTCCTCGGTGTAGGTGGTGGCCATCACGTGGCCGAGCCAGTCCTCCTCGCCCATGGCGTAGACGTACGCCTCGCGGGCGCCCAGCTCGGTCATGATGGCGGCGGCCTGCTCAGCGTTGGAGCCGGACAGCTTGCGCGAGTTGCTCATCTTCTTGGTGACCGGGACGGTCAGCAGCGCCTGGTAGAGCCAGGTCAGCGGCGCGCCGTCGCACTCCATGCCGAGGAAGGCGATGTCGGCGGTGCCCAGGTGGCCCTTGATGTAGCGGTAGAGCGAGGGCTCGATGCCGGAGGAGTCGGCGCCGACGAAGATCTTCTTGCCGGCCAGCTCCACCCAGTACGTCGACTTGGCGCGGATGTCCAGGTCGCAGTGCTCACCGAGGAACGGCGTCGCGGTGATCTTGCCGCCGGGGAACTCGACCTCGTCGAAGTCGTCGACCTCGATCACGTTGAAGCCCTGGTTCCTGAGCATCAGCGCCATCGACGGGTCCGCGAGGTTGCCGCGCGAGGAGCGCGGGACGACGATCGCGCCGAGGCGGCCGCGGAGCTGGAGCAGCGTCTCCAGGACGATGTGGTCCTGGTGCCCGTGGGTGATCACCACCAGGTCGATGTAGTCCGGCAGGTCGTCCAGCGTGTAGCGGTCGCCGGCGGTGTTGTCGGCGCTGATGAAGGGATCGGTGACGATGGCGGCCTCGGGCGTCTGCAGCACCAGGCAGGCGTGTCCGAAGTAGCGGATGCGGCCGCCGCCCTCGATGTGGCGGTCCTCGGACAGGCTCGGGCGGTCCGTCAGCAGCCGGGACAGCTGGACGGCCTGGGCGTCGTCCAGGCCCAGCGCGTCGCGCAGGTGGGCGAGGGTGGTGCCGTGCACCCGGGCCTTGAACAGCTCGGTGAGGCCCGCGTGGCGGAACGGGATGTCCAGCTCCAGCACGTCCGGCGAGGGCAGGCGCGGGGTGCTCAGGATGAACGGGCGCTCGATCCCGGTCTCCAGGGAGAGCTGCACCGACTGGCGCGACTCGTCGTAGACCTTGCTCTTGTAGGCCACCGGCTCCATGAAGCGCATCTGCGCCTGGTTGTCGGTGTCGTAGGCCAGCTCGATGAGCCCGCCGAGCTCCTCCGGCATCTTCGGGTAGAGCGGGGTGAGGTCGAAACCGGTCGCATTGGCGCGCAGGATCTCCTGGCCGGCCGCGATGGCCTCGGCGAAGCGCAGCATGTCGGCCCGGTCGCGCTTGATCGCGGCGACCAGGTCGCGGACCTCGTCGGCGCGCGACTCCGGAATGTTGATGAAGTAACCGCCGCGCAGCTCCGGGTTGTTGCTGGCCGCGACGTGAACCTGCGGGGACTGCAGGTAGGACTCCAGCAGCGGAAGCTGCAGGAACGCGAGGTTCATCGCCGCCTGCACCGGCGCGATGGTGTACGGCCAGGCGTAGAACCTGTCCACCAGTGGCTCGATGATGGCCTTCGACCGCAGGAACAGCTGCTCGTCGGACATCTGCGCCCCTCTCTCCAGAAGAAATCAAAGAAATTGACAAATCGGCCGGACAGCACTTTCCGGGTTCCGCGCGTCCGGCCGGACCGCGATGGGATGACGACCAGAGAGAATCGGCCCGGGCCGGGAGCCCTGGAAGCCGACGAAACACATCCGCCTCGCCACGCGGAGATCGCCGCACGCAGCGCACTCTCCGCAATCAGGATGACCCGGGGCAACGCGGCGGATCAATACTCGGCGGCCGGGCACGGATGTTGAACACGGCCGGGCGGCGGGCGCGCCGCGAGGGTCGCGGGACGCCCCCGCCCGACCGTGTGCAACTGCGTCGGCGCGGCGGTTGAACGGTCGCCCGCCCGCGGCCGGCGGCCGGCCGTCAGACCGCGATCGCCCCGACGGCGGGCCGGGCCAGCTTCAGGTAGTCCGCGACGGACAGCACGACGGACAGGTCCAGCCGCCCGGCGTTGAAGTAGATCTCGTCGTGGACCAGCAGGCCCTCGTCCACGAGCAGGTCCAGCTCGGGCGAGAAGGCGAACGGGGCGATGGACCCGCTGACGCTTCCGGCGAGGCGCTCGGCGACCTCCCGGACGGCGAACGAGGCCTCCCGGCCGCCGTAGCGCCGGGCCAGGGCGGGCAGGTCGACGCGGCGGTCCCCGGGGACCACCGCGAGCACGTAGCGGCGCGAGCGCTTGCCGGTGGCCACCCGGACCACGATGGACTTGGCGGCCTGCGCCAGCGGGTGGCGGCGCAGCAGGCTGGCGGCCTCCGTCCGGCCCTCGGGCTCGTGCGGAATGGTCCGGTAGGCGGCCTCGCCGGAGGCGAGGAGGTCGTTCAGGCGCTGGAAGACGTCGAGGACCTCAGTCATCCGGGGCCTCCTCCGGCCGGGCGGGAGGGACGGGCCGGGCGGCCCCGGGCGGGGCCGGTGCAGGGCGGGCGGCTGCGGTTCGGGGGCAGCATGGACGGCGGTACACCGTTTCTCCGTAGGCAGATGGGCGCCGTCGGGAAGGACCGACGGTCGTGGCGCATGCCCAGCGGGATCCGACCGCCGGCTCGGAGATCCGCGCACGACTCGTGGGGCGCGCAGGAACGTCGACGAGCCGTCATCATAGGAACGCGGGGACGGCCCGCGGCACCCCCGCCCTGAACAGCCGCCGCGCGGCGCGGGGGTGCGGCCTCAGCACCCGGGGGCCTCCGGGGCCAGCTCGTAGACCGGCACCACGTTCAGGAAGGCGACGTCGCCGATGCGCCGCGCGCTCAGACCCGTCACCGTCAGCGACTGGTCGTCGTTCAGCTCCACCGACCCGCCCTCGTCGACCAGCAGGGCCGTCAGCACCGCGACGTCGGGCGTCCGTACCCGGGTCCGCACCCGGCCGCCCCGGCCGGCAAGCAGCACTGCCCGCTGCCCGTCGACCCTACGACCGCCCGCCATGACCACCAACTCATCTGCCAGATAGGCCAGTTCGACCGGCGGCTGGCCCGCGACGAGTACCGTCCGCCCCTCTCCGGCCAGTCGCTGGAACAGGGTGCGTGCCCAGGTCAGGCCCCGGTGGTCCAGCCCGTTGAGCGGCTCGTCCAGCACCAGGACCGGCGGGTCGGCGAGCAACACACAGGCCACGCCGAGGCGTTGACGCATCCCCAGCGAGTAGGTGCCGACCCGGCGCTGCTCGGCCTCGGCCAGCTCCACCTCCTCCAGCACTCGGTCCACCCGGACGCGCGGGATCCCGTACCGCCCGGCCAGCCCGGTCAGGCACTCCCGGGCGGTGTTGCCGATGTGGCGGCAGTACACACCGTGGGTGTCCAGCAGCACGCCAACCTCGCGCGGCCCCGGCGGGCGGTCCCGGAACTCCCGGCCGTCGATCGCGGCGCTGCCGCTGGTCGGACTGCTCAGGCCCAGCAGCAGCCGCAGCGTGGTGCTCTTGCCCGCGCCTTCCGGCCCGAAGAGTCCGGTGACGCGCCCGGCCTCGGCCGTGAAGCTCAGACCGTCGACGGCCGCGAGCGCGCCGTAGCACTTCGTCAGTTCTCTTATCTCGATCATGATCACCATGGTGAAGTGGTCCGGGCGCGCACCGCATCAACCCCCGGTCGCAACAACCGATGGGATTTGTCAGCCCTCAGCTGACACCTGCGGTCCGATGCGCCCACGAGTGGATCCGGCCTTGCGCCGACGCGCAGGAGTACCGCCGACCCGGCGCGCCGGGAACCGCGTCGGCGAACCCGCCGAACAGGCGGCGCCGCGCGCCCGGGGCCGCACCCGCGAACCACCCGGCTCCCGTCCTCGAAGCGCCGCGCCGGCCGGGCGGAGCGGCCGTCGGGACCGCTCCGCCCGGCACGCCTCCCGGCGTCAGTCCTCCCAGCCGAGCCAGGCGGACACCTGGGCCCAGACCTGGCCGAGGTTCTCCGGCTTCGCGAGGTCGTAGTGGCTGCACGGCACCCCGGCCTCCGAGACCGTACCGGTGACGAAGTCCGCCCAGGCCTCGGCGGCCGGCCCGTCCTCCGCGCGGCCCTCCTCGGCGACGACCACGAGGACGTCGCCGTCGAACCGGCCGTGGGTGTGCCGGGGCCGGATCCGGCTCCCGTTGTACAGGACCTTCGCGAAGGTCCTGTACTCCTCGTCGGTGACGGCACCGAGCACGCCGCCAGCCTCCCGCTGCACCATCTCGACGAGCCGGCCGATCAGCTCCTCCTCCTCGAACTCCGCCATCTCGGCCGCCTGGGCCTCGTCCCGCGCGCGGTCCCACGGGTACTGGTCGAGCATCACCAGCGCCCCGACCTCCTCGCCGGCCGCCTGCAACTGGACGGCGATCTCGTGCGCGACCACGCCGCCGTACGACCAGCCCAGAAGGTGGTACGGGCCGCTCGGCTGCACCGACCGCATCTGCTCGATGTAGTCCGCCGCCATCTCCGCGACGGATCCGGCGACCTCGTCGACCCCGTCCAGACCGCGGGCCTGCAGCGCGTACAGCGGGACGTCGTCCGGCACGTGCCGGACGAGCGGCATGTAGCACCAGCTCACGCCACCCGCCGGGTGGAGGAGGAAGAACGGCGGCCGCTCGCCCCGCTCCCGGATCGGCAGCAGCACGGCCAACGCGTCCCGCATCGAGGACAGGCTCGTCCGCTTCAGCAGCTCGGCCACGGTGGGAGCCGCGAAGACGTCCCGCACCGCGATCTCGACGCCGCGCTCGCTGAGCTTCTCCACCAGCCGGACGGCGAGGAGGGAGTGCCCGCCGAGGGCGAAGAAGTCGTCGTCCACACCGACGCTTTCGAGGCCGAGGACCTCGGCGAAGGCGGCACCGACGTTCGCCTCAAAGGCGGTGACCGAGTGGTGGGAGTCCTCGCGGGCCTCGATCTCCGGTGCGGGCAGGGACTTGCGGTCCACCTTGCCGTTCGCGGTCAGCGGCAGCTCGTCCAGGACGACGAACACCGACGGCACCATGTACCCCGGCAGCTCCCGGCCCAGATCCGCCCGGATCCCGGCAAGGTCCGGCTCCGCCCCCTCCTCCCGCGGCACCAGGTACGCCACCAGCAGCGCGTCACCCGACGTGTCACGGCGCACCGCCGCCACCGCCCGGGCGACGCTCCCGTGACGCTCCAGGACCGACTCCACCTCGCCGAGCTCGATCCGGAAGCCGCGCACCTTCACCTGGTCGTCGGCCCGGCCCAGGCACTCCAGCTCACCCTCCGCACCCCAACGGGCCAGATCACCCGTGCGGTACATCCGCTCACCCGACTCGAACGGGTTCGCCACGAACCGCTCCGCCGTCAACCCGGCACGGCCCACGTATCCACGGGCGAGCTGCGCACCCGCCAGGTACAACTCGCCCGCCACACCCACCGGCACCGGCCGCAAGCCCGAATCCAGCACGTACGCCCGGGTGTTCGCGAACGGACGGCCCACCGACACCGCACCCCCCGACACCTCCGCGGA
>NZ_JBWKAW010000063.1:0-17999 GCF_056437345.1 Kitasatospora sp. NPDC042419 | reverse complement strand
CATCGTCGACGGTGGGTGACGGTCCCTCTGCCGGGGGTGGTGGAGAGGGTGGTGGGCGACCCGGCTCCGGGTGGCCCGCACCACAGCCCTCACCCTGCGTGTCGCGATCATGGAGCCCGGTGACGATCGGGGCCGCCTTGCGGGCCCGCAAGCACGCCGTCGGCCCGGTCGCGGAAGAGGCCGACCCCTCGGAGAGGAAGAGGCCGATCCCCGGGACCGGTGGTCCCGGGGATCGGCCTCATGAACGCGGCTCTGCCGCCCGCGCCCGGCTCCGCACCCGCGCCCGCGCGCGGATCCGCGCCCGGTGTTCGGTAGGGGGGTGTCCGCTCAGAGTCGGTCGGGGGAGCCGGGGGACCACTGCGGGTCGCGGCCGGTGAGGGCCAGCAGCAGGTCCTGGGAGTCGGCGCCCGGTGGCGCGGTGCGGGGCGGGTCGAAGCGGCCGGTACGGGCCAGGTCGCGGTAGCCCCGGAACTCCGCGAGTGCGTACCGGGCGGAGTCCTGGGGCATCCGGCCGGTCTCGCCCAGCGCCCGGGCGAGGTCCCAGCCGTGGACGACGGTCTCGGCGGTCAGCTCCCGCGCGTAGCCGCCGACATCGCGCACCCCGTAGGACAGGTGGACCAGGAGGTCGGGGGCGCCCGGTCCGTTGAGCGCGCGCACCGCGCTGTCCACGGCCATCGTCCACACGCCGAGGGGGTTGCGGCCCAGGACGTCGCCCTCGAAGCGGTGGCCGATCTGCTCGGGGGTGTAGCCCGCCACGGCCTGGCAGACCCAGAGGTGCTGCGCGGCAAGGTGGTTCACCAGTGTGCGCACGTCCCAGGCGCGGCAGGGGGTCGGCGCCGTCCAGCGGTCCTCGGGAACGGCGCGCACCAGCCTGGCCACCTCCGCTCCGGCGGCGGCGTAGTGCTCGCGGACCTCCGCATGGAACCCGAATGGGTGGGGACAGTCCATCGCCGGGCCTCCGTCTCCTGCCCTGCTCACTACCAGTGAACCTCTCCGGGGCGCGACATGCCAGACGTGCGGAGCCGGGGGCCGGCGGCGCGGCCGGACGGTGACCGCGGCGTCACCCTGGGCGCCCGGGTCCGTCGGGTGGGCGGGCGCGGCGCGTGCGGCGGGCGGCGGTGACTCCTGCGGCCCTCGGGGAAACGGGAGTTGACGCGGCGGCGGACGTGACCCCGGGCTCTCGCCGGTGCTTCCGAGGACGTGACGGCGCTCCGCCTCGGCGGGCCGCCCGCGCGCCGGGGTCCGTGGCGGGGGCGTCGACCGGGAGTCGACCGGGATTCGACGGAGGCCGCCGCGACGGCCACCCAGGGTCACGAGAACGACCCGGCTGCCGGGCGCCACCGCGGGCTGACCGCGACCGCACCGGCCGGCGAGCGGTGGGCCCGCCGGCTGACAGCGTGTTGTGCGCGGTCTGCCAGCGGGTGCGCGGAGGCTGTGGTCGTCCGGATCGGCCAGAGTGCGGAGGAACGGTTCAATGTCCCAATTTGCTTCTACGTCGGGTCGCGCGGTGTGGTCACGCTGGCGGCGGGTGGTGCCGGCGGTGGTGACGGCGTCGGGTCTGGCCGTCGGGCTGGCCGCGCCCGCGGTCGCAGTCCCCGCCCCGGCGGGACCGGCCGCACAGTCCGCCCCGGCGGGACCGGCCGCGCGGTCCGCCCCGGCCGTGGCTCGGGAAGGCGCCGAGGCGCAGCGGGCCCGGTTGGCGGAGCTGGCCCGGAAGGTGGTGGAGGCCGGGGCCCCCGGGGTGATCGTGCGGGTGGACGACGGCCGCGGCCTGCCCGTCGAGATCGTCGAGCAGGCCCCGTGGGCCGAGCGGAACCACCGCCTCAGGGCGGGCGACGAGTTCCGGATGGGCTCCAACACCAAGACCATGATGGCCACCGTCGTGCTGCAACTGGTCGCCGAGGGCAGGCTCGCCCTGACCGACCCGGTGGAGAGGTGGCTGCCGGGCCGGGTCCCGAACGGCGGGGCGATCACCCTGCGGATGCTGCTCAACCACACCAGCGGCCTGTTCGACTACACCGAGGACGGTGCCGTCCTGGCCTCGATCCTCGGCGACGACCGGCGGCGGTGGACCCCCGCGGAGCAGCTCGCGGTGGCGGTGCGGCACGAGCCGCTGTTCGCCCCCGGCGCGCAGTGGTCGTACAGCAACACGAACTACGCGGCGGTCGGTGCCGTCCTCGAAGCGGCCACCGGGCAGAGCCCGGCCGACCTGATCCGTGACCGGATCGCCCGCCCGCTGGGCCTGCGGCACACCTACCTGGCCACGGACTCCGCCTGGCGCGGCCGGTACGCCCGCGGCTACGAGCCGGACGCCGCCCACATGCCGCCGGGCGTGCCCGTCGACTTCCGGGTGGTCGCCGGGCAGCGCCGTGACGGCCATGTGGACGTCTCCGGCAACAGCCCCAGCTGGGGCGGGACGGCCGGGGCGGTGGTGTCCACCGCCGAGGACTGGTCCCGCTTCTACCGGGCGCTGATGTCCGGCAGGCTGCTGCCGGCCGCGCAGCTGGAGCAGTTGCGCAGCACCGTCCCGATGGACGCGGAGGACCCGGACGGGCCCGGCTACGGGCTGGGCATCGAGACGGGGGCCACCCCGTGCGGCACCGTCTGGGCGCACGGCGGGGGAATCACCGGGTACAGCAGCGCCAACTACACCGACAGCACCGGCGGGCGCACCGCCACGGTGCTCGTTCCGACGGAGTTCCTGTTCGAGTTCGGGGCCGACCAGGGGCTCGTCGAGGCCGACCGGGCGCTTCGGAACGCGGTGCTCTGCACGATGTTCGGCAAGCCGGTTCCGGCACCGGCTCCGGTTCCGGCTCCGTCGGCGGGTGCCGGTGCCGGTAAGGGTGCGGCTGCGGTTCCGGCGGGGGCGGTGCCGCCCGTCGCCGGTGTGGCTCAGGCGGGTCGGCCGGGCTGACGCGGCCGACCTGGCCGACCGGGCTGATCCGGCGGTGGGCCCGGTCGGGCTCCGGGTGCGGCGATGACCGCCGACGCGAGGCCCCTGGCCTCCGTCCGCGGCAGCGCCGCACCCGCGGCGCGGGCCGCCGCGAACCCGGCCCCTAGCGCCGCCGCGGCCCGCCGTTCGACCCCGCGGACGACGGCGTCGCCGGGATCGTCCGGCCCCCGCAGCGCGGCGGCGGCCCCGAGCAGCCGCGCCGCGCGCTCCGGCCGGCCCCGGCCGAGCTCGATCCCCGCGACCGCGGCCACGATGCCGGCCGCCACCGGGGTGTCCCCGGCCAACATCAGGTGCACCGCCGGGTGGTCGAGCCGGCGGGCCGCGTCCTCCGGGAGGCCCTCCGCCGTGTCCACCTGGGCGAGGACCGCCAGCAGCAGGGCGGTGAGGTGCGACGGGGCCGTCCGGCCGCCGGGCGCCCCGGCCAGCGCGGCCTGTGCGTGTGCGCGGGCCGGCCCCGGCCGTCCGGCCTGCCACTCCAGGCGGGCCAGGCCCAGCCGGACCTGCGTCCACGACTCCGACGCCCCGGCCCGCGTCACCTCGTCGAGCAGGCCGTCCAGTCGTTGCCGTCCGCCTTCCACGTCCCCGGCCTGGGCGATCGTCAGCGCGGTCTGCACGTCGTTCTCGATCGAGTACTCCCGGATGTCGAGATCCTGGAAGTACCGGGTCGCCGCCTCGTGCAGGGCCAGCGCGCCGGCCGGGTCGCCGGACCGCTGCCGGATCGACCCCAGGGTGCTCAGCGTGGTCGCCGCGCCCCACCGCTCCCCGAGCTCCTCGAAACCGGTGAGCGCGCGGGCGAGCAGGTCCGCCGCGCCGGCGAGGTCCCCGGTGCGCAGGGCCAGCAGGCCCCGGACCGTCAGCCCGAACGACCGGCTCCACGGGTCCTGTCGCCGCTCGCCCGGGCTGTCCGGCCCGTCGGGGGAGGTGGGCGCGTGGGGAGAGACGGGTATGTCGGACGTGTCGGGGGAGGCGGGAGCGCTGGGGGGCGGGGCCGGTCGGGCGGCTGCGACCGCCAGCCTGGCCATCTCCAGCAGCGGGTGGACGGCGGGGTCGATGCCCTCGGTCGCACACACCAGCCGGTGGACGGCGGCCTCCGCCTCCTGCGGCGGGCCGACGGCCTCGGTGCCGAGCGTGTGCGTCACGACCACCAGTGCCCTGGCCACCGGATCGGCCGGCCCGGGGACCTCCAGCACCCGGCCGAGCAGGTCCAGCGACTCCGGTGGGTTGCCCCGCATGGTCCAGAACCAGCACAGTGCCGCGCCGAACCGGACGGCCGTGCCGGCGTCCCCCGCCCCGGCCGCCCAGTGGACCGCCGCGAACAGGTTGTCCCGCTCGGCCGACAGCCTTGCCAGCCAGCGCAGTTGGTCACGGGTTCGCAGCCGGGGCTCCGCGCGCTCGGCCAGGTCGAGGAGGAAGCCGCTGTACCGCGTGCGGACGGCCTCGGTCTCCGCCCGCCGGGCGAGCTGCTCCAGGCCGTACTCCCTGATGGTCTCCGGCATCCGGTAGCGCAGCTCCCCGGTGTCGGCTGACCAGATCGGGTGGAGGAGTGACCTGTCGGCCAGTGCGGACAGCAACTCCTGAACGTCGTCCGGGAGTTCGCCGGTGTGGGCGTCAACTTCGAGGAGGCCGCCCGGGTGGGGGCCGAGGTCTCCGACCGCCCGCGCCGCGTCCTCGGTGAAGCTGCCGGGCACCACCGCCAGCCGTTCCAGGAGCGTCCGCTCGCCGTCGGCCAGCAGGTCCCAGCTCCAGGCCACCACGGCGCGCAGGGTCCGGTGCCGGGGCAGCGCGGTGCGGCTGCCCCCGGTGAGCAGCCGGAACCTGTCGTCCAGGCGGGCCGTGACGACCTCGATCGGCAGGGTCCGCAGCCTTGCCGCTGCCAGTTCGATCGCCAGCGGCAGGCCGTCCAGGCGGCGGCAGATCTCGACGACCGCCGGCAGGTCGTCGTCCGCGGTGAAGCCGGGACGCACCGCGGCGGCCCGGTCGTGGAACAGCCGGACCGCCGCGCAGGCCCGGGCCTGCGCGGCCGTCGCACCCGGTCCGGGCAGCTCCAGCGGGAGCACCGGGTGCAGGGTCTCGCCGTCGATCCGCAGCGGTTCGCGGCTGGTGGCCAGGATCCGCAGCCGGGGGCACCGGGCGAGCAGGGCCCCGGCCAGTGTCGCGGCCGTCTCGATCACGTGCTCGCAGTTGTCGAGGACCAGGACGAGGTCGTCGTCCGCCACCGCCTCGACCAGGCGGTTCAGGACCTCCCCGGGCGTACCGGGGCCGGTGCCCGCGGAGGGATCGGACGGGAGGCCCGGGGCCGGCGGGCGTTCGGGGGTCGGTGGGCGTTCGGGTGCGTCGGCGTCGCGCACCCGCAGGGCGTCGAGCGCCGCCCGGGCCACGCCCTCCGGACCGACGGGGGCCAGGGCGACGAACCACACCCCGGCGGCGGGCGTGAGCCGGTGGCCGGCGGTGCCGGCCAGTCTGGTCTTGCCGGAGCCGCCGGGGCCGACCAGGGTGACCAGTCGCGCCCGGTCCAGCAGGCCGACCACCCGGCGGACGTCCTCCCGGCGCCCGACGAAGCTGGTCACCGGGGCGTCCAGGTTGCCGTGCACCCGCGGTCGGTGCCCTCGCTGCGGGTGCGGGTGCGGGTGCGGGTGCGGGTGCGGCGGTCGGCCCGGCCGCTGGGGCGGGTGCCGGGGTGTCTCGCCGCGCAGGACGGCGAGGTGGGCCGCCTGGAGCTGTGGCCCGGGGTCGCTGCCGAAGGTCTCGGCCAGCCGGTCGCGCAGCCGCTGGTAGGCGGCCAGTGCCTCGGCGCTCCGGCCGCCGGCGGCGAGGGCGCGGAGCAGCTGGGCCTGCAGCCGTTCGTGCAGCGGGTGCTCCGTGGTCAGCGACTCCAGTTCGGCGACCAGGTCGGGGCCGGGGCCGCCCAGCGCGAGTTCGGCCTCGATCCTGTCCTCCGTGGCGACCAGCCAGGCCCGTCCGAGCCGCTCGGCCTCGGCGTCGGCGAACGGTGCCTCGCGGACGTCCGCGAGCGCCGGGCCGCGCCACAGCCCCAGGGCCTCCCGCAGCGTCGCGGCGGCCTCGGCGGGCCGGTCCTGGGCCAGCAGCCGCCCGCCGGCCCGGGCCAGCCGCTCGAACCGGACGGCGTCCACCGCGTCGGCCTCGACGGCCAGCCGGTACCCGGCGGGCCCGGAGGTGAGCAGTGCGGGGCCGCCCAGGACGCGGCGCAACCGGGACACCAGGGACTGCAGCGCGTTCGCCTGGTCGGTGGGCGGCGCCCCGCCCCACAGTGCCTCGGCCAGGAGCTCCGGCCGGACGGCGCGTCCGGCGTCCAGCGCCAGCCGGGCGAGCAGCGCCCGCAGTCGCGGACCGCCGACCGGCGCCGGGCCGGCGCCGGTGTCCAGCACCAGGGATCCGAGGAGGCCGACACGCACGCGCTCACTATCGCAGCACCGTCTGCTTGATCGTCAAGTCGCGGGTGCCGGGGCCGGGCTGGGTCCGTGGGGCCGGGAGTGGTCGGGGTCGGGGTCGGGGTCGGGTGCGAGTCCGTGCGGACGTGCCGGAGGCACCGCAGCGGGTGCGGTGCCTCCGGGCTGTGCGGCGGGCTGTGCGGCGGGGTCAGGCCCTCGCGAGGACCCAGGCGCCGAGGCCGCCGCACCCGCTCGCCTGGTAGGTCGTGGAGCGGAAGCCGGGCGGGATGGGCGAGCCGGGACAGGTCCACAGGCCCGCCCGCGCGATGTTGTGGCGCCAGGAGCCGGCTCCGCTGCAGCCGCTCGCGATGTAGTCCGTGCTGACGTACCCGGCGACGACGGGGGAGCCGCCGCAGGTCCAGATGCCGTCGCGGGCGAGGTTGTGGCGCCAGGCGCCGACGCCCGCGCAGCCGCTGCGGATGAGGTCGGTGATCACGTAGCCCGTGACGACGGGGGAGCCGCCGCAGGTCCAGATCCCGTCGCGGACGAGGTTGTGGCGCCAGTTCCCGATGCCGTTGCAGCCGCTCTGCGTGTGGTCGGTGATGACGTACCCGGTCACGACCGGCGAGCCCGAGCAGGTCCAGATGCCGTCCGTGGCCGGCTGCTGGTACCAGGAGCCGGAGCCGCTGCACCCGTTGCGGTCCCAGGCGGTGACGACCCATCCGGCCGTGATGGGTGCGCCGGAGCAGGCCCACCGGCCGGAGGCGGTCGACGACGACGGGGCCGCGGCCGCGTCCGACGTCCCGGCCGTGGTGCCCGCGAGGACGAAGGCCGCGATCAGCGCGAGGGCGCCCACGGTGGCGCCGACCCCTCGGCGGACGACCGCGCGGAGGATCCCGCGGACGATCGAGGCTGCCGGGTGCTTCCACAATTGACGGTCATGCATGGTCAATTCACTCCAGTCCTGTCGACGGGCACGCGGAAACGCGCCCCGTTGGTCGGGGAAACCGGGCGGTGGAACGGCCTCACCCTACGCGGAGGTCCTGTGGACGTGGTGTGACCGTGGAGTGGAGGGGTAACCTTGGCCGAAAATCTGACATGAACGCGATGAAGCGGCGGGCTGGGGACGCCGCTCCACCCCGCGACTGGGTGGCCGGTGGCCGGGTGGCCGCCCCCCCCCGAGCGGGGAGCGGCCACCCGGCCACCGGCCACTCACGGCCGCTACAGCGGAACCGTCACGAACGTCCGACCGGACTCGTTCACGACCGACACCGACGCGACGTCCTCCGGCGCGACCAGCGCCGACCCGTCGAGCGTGGTCCCGGCCTCGGCGCCGGCCGCCGAGACCAGCCAGCTGCCCGCGTCCACCGTCCTCCCGTCCTTGCCGGTGACCACCAGACGGCAGCGCTGACCGGCCGGGATCCCGGAGACCGCCGCACTCACCCGCACCCAGCCCGCCGCCGGGGTCACCGCCAGCGTCATCCGGGCACCGGTGGACCGCTCCGTCACCGAGGCCGTCCGCGTGCCCGCCGGAGGAGGCGTCACCCCGGCCGAGGACGGAGCGGGACCGGTCGCCACCGGCTCGGCGGAGATCGTGTTCCGGCCCAGGACGACCCCCGCGGCCAGCACCGCCGCGGCCGCGGCCACCGCCGCCACCCCGACCCAGGCCCGGCGCCGGCGCACCTCCGAGCCCCGCTCCGCGCGGGCCCGCCGCAGCGTCCGCTGCAACAGCAGGTCGCCGCCCTCGGGCGGCCCGTCCACCAGCAGCTCGGGCGGCACCTCGCCCAGGACGCGTTCCAGCTCCCGCAATTCGGCCACCTCCCGGCGGCAGGACGCACAGCCGGACAGGTGCTGCTCGACCGACTCCACGTCCGCCGGCTCCAACGCGCCCAGGACATAGGCGCCGACGAGCCCCGCGCTCTGCTCGTGCTGCTCCGTGCTCATGCCGTCACCTCCTTCAACGTCCCGGCCCCGCCGGCGTACGACCGCTTCAGCGCCCGGAGCGCGTAGTGCGCCCGGGACTTGACCGTCCCCGGCGGCACGCCCAACTGCTCCGCCGCCTCGGCCACCGACAGTCGCTGGAAGTAGATCGACCGCAGCACCTCCCGGTGCTCGGGCGACAACTGCTCCAGCGCCTCCGTCATCACCAGCGTCTCCACCACGCCGTCCGCGTGGTCGCGTTCCACCGGCACGGTCGCCATCTCCTCCGACACCTCGGCGACCTCGGCCGGGCGCGCGGCCCTGGCCCGGAACCGGTCGGTGATCAGATTGCGCTCCACCGTCAGCAGCCAGCCCCGCACCGAACCCCGGGCCTCGGTCAGGGCCTCGGGGTTGCGCCAGGCACGGATCAGGGTCTCCTGGACCACGTCCTCGGCCGCCGCCCGGTCGCCGGTGAGCCGGACGGCGTACGCGAGCAGCGCGCCGCCGTGTTGCTCGTAGAGCGTTCGGATCAGTGCCTCGTCGGCCGCGTCGTGCCGCGCACCGGGTCGTGTCCTCGCCATCCGCCCATTCCTCCGTCGTCGGGTGCCACGAACAGCACGTACGGCGCGGCCGTCCGGTTCAACCGGATTCCCGACAGGTGCGGTTCCGGTTCAGGCAGGCCACGACGGCTGCCATCCGGTCGTCGTCCATGAGGCCGATGAACACCCCGTGGTCGGTGCGCGGACTGTGGCGCTGCTCCGGGAAGGCGTCCAGTGCGAAGTCCCTGCCCGGCGGAGGCCGGTACCCGATGGTCACCCGCAGGTGCGGGATCGGGAAGGTGCTGCGCGGGCAGACGCCGGACGCGGACGGGAACACCGCGTGGGCCCGGTGGCCGGGGCTGTCCGTGCGGCGCCCGTCCCAGCAGCTGGGGAAGTCGAGGGTCCGGGTGAGCAGGCTGCCGGCCGGGCAGAGCGGATAGCGGTCGGTCGTCCGGCCGGGGAAGCCGGTGCAGCCCCACTGCGCCCGGGCGTCCGCGCCGCCGTCGGTGGCGGCGGTCGGGCTCCCCTCCAGCAGGCGCAGGAAGCGCGGCATCGGCACCACCTTGCTCCACGCGTTGCCGCGGAACTCGACGGACACCGTCTCGGGGACGAGGATCTCGCCGGTGTTGCCGTGGCCGTCGTCCGCCGCACCGGCGGCGCGGGCGTCGGGCTGTGGGCGGGATGGTGAGCCGTGCTGCGTGCCGGGCCGGGCGCCGTGCTGTGCGCCGTGCTGCGCACCGTCGGGGCGGTCCGTCCGGCGCAGCACGGGCCAGTAGTAGCTCGAACGGTCGCCGCCCGTGCAGCTGGTCCCGGCCGCGGCGAGGCTCTCGTCCGTGGACAGGGCGTCCGTGGACAGGTTGCCGACGTAGTCGTGGGTGTGGTGCGCCCCGCCGACGACGCCCGGTGAGATCACCACGTTGTCGGTGTTGCGGTGCCCCTCCTGGTTGCGGCCGCAGTCCTGGGTGAACGAGCCGGTGGAGGCGTCCGGGCCGGCCGCCTCCGGTGGGGGAGCGGCGACGGCGACGGCGCCGATCCCGACGAAGTCGCTCGGCCGCGGGGCCGCCGGCCACAGGCGCACCGCCAGCAGCGACAGCCCCAGGACGAGGCAGAGCAGGACGCCGACCGGAAGTGCGGCGCCCCCCGGCAGGTGGTGACGGCGGCCCAGGTGCACCGCGACAGTCTCCACGGCGGGCTGCTGCGGAGGCAAGGCGGCTCCGCGCGGCCGCCCTGCCCCGGCGGGGGAGGGTCAGTAGCCGTTCGAGGAGCCCGACGAGGGGGTGGTCGCGCCCGCGGCCGGGGCGGAGCCCTGTCCGGTCGCGGCCGCGGCCTTCTTGCCCTCGGGCGTGCTCGCGAACCAGGTGCCGCCGACGCCCTGGCCGTTGACCTGGCCCGGAGCGGTGTCCCCGGCGAAGCGGTACAGCGGCCAGCCGTTCAGGGTCAGCTGCTTGCTCCCGTCGGGCCGGGTCACGCTGCCGACCAGGGCCGAGGGGACGCCGGTGACCTCGACCTTGTCCTGCGCGGTGGCGGGCGGCCACTTCGCGGCGCAGGCGTCGACACAGGTGGTGGTGGAGGGCTTGGCGGTGTCCTTGTCGAACCGGTACAGGGTGCGTCCGGTGGCGTCCGTGACGATCGGGCCCAGCGTGGCCGAGTCGACCGCCACGATGCGTGCGGACTGGGTGGCCGGGGCGGCGGAGGAGGCCGGGGCGGTGGCGGTGGCGGCCGGGGTTCCGGGGGCCGCGGGGGCGGGGGAGGACGCGGCGGCGGCGCCGGGCGCCGGCGCGGCGGCACCGGTGGAGGTGTCCTCGCCGGGCCCGCAGGCGGTGGCGGTGAGCACGACGGCGGCGAGGCCGGCGGCGGCGAGCAGACGACGGCGACCGGTGAACTTGGGCATGGCGAACTCCCCCTGTTGGTAGGTAGGTTGGCGCTGAGAGCGTCGCTGTGACGCTTGCACCCCCAACACGGATCCGGTCGCGGAGCGGTTCAACTCCGGCGGATTTTTTTTCGGCGGGGAGTCGATTTCTCCGAGGCGCGCCCGCAGTGCGGTGCCGCGCTCGTGCCCGGCCCCGTCCCCGGCCCGTCCCCGGCTCAGGTCAGGCCGGGGACGGGGACGGGCCGGGTCGGGTCAGGCCGGGACCGGGTCAGGCGGGGAGGTCGTCGACGCCGGCGACGGTGAGCCCGAACAGGTCGGTGACGGTGGTCAGCGCGGCCGACTGGAGGGCCGCGGCGGGCAGCACGGTGCCGTCCGGACCGGCGAGCGCCCGGGTGGCGGTGGCCCCGGCGACGACGGTGGGCCGGTAACCGAGCTTGAAGGCGCCCTGGGCGGTGAAGGTGACGCACATGTGCGTCATGAACCCGGCCAGGACGAGGTCCTTGCCGCTGTCCGGGCCGAAGCCGAGGCCGACCAGGGTCTGCGTCAGTTCGGTGGCGTGGAAGGCGTCGGGGAACTGCTTGACCACGACCGGCTCGCCGTCGACCGGTGCCACCTCGGCGCTGATGGAGCCGATCTCTGCGCGGATGTCGTAGGGCGTGCCCTCGCCGCCGTCGTTGACGACGTGGACGACCGGCGTGCCGGCGGCGCGGGCACGCTCCAGCAGGCGGGCCGCGGCGGTGAGGGCCTCCTCGGCGCCGTCCAGCGCCATGACGCCCGTGCGGTAGGTGTTCTGGAAGTCGATCATGATCAGGACTGCCTCGGCCAGCCGGGGCGGCCGGTTGTCCAGGCCGATGACGTCGCGCAGGGTCGTGGACGGGGTCGTGGTGGTGGTCATCGTGGGGCCTTTCGTCGGGTGGGACGGACGCGCCGCCCCGGGAGGGGCGGGCGGGAGGTGCGGGGGTGCGCGGAGGTGCGGGGCGCGGGGCGCGGGGCGCGCGAGGAATCCGGGCAGGCCGGAAGACGGCACGGCGGAGGGAGGTGTGGCGGAGCCGGTCGTCCCGCCTCGTCCGGCCTGGTCCTGTCCCGTCTGGCCCCGTCCCGCCTCGTCCCCTCTCGTCCCGGCCGGGGCGGGAGGGTGCGGCGGTCGGATCCGGGGGGTCAGCCGGCCTGGGTGCGGAAGCGGCGGCGATAGGCCGCCGGGGTGGTGGCGAGCTGCCGCCTGAACGCCCGGTGCAGGGTCTCGGCCGAACCGAGCCCGGCCGCGGCCGCCACCCGGTCGAGCGGATCGTCGGTGGTCTCCAGCAGGCGCCGGGCCGCCTCGACGCGCGCCGATTCGATGTAGACGCCCGGTGTGGTGCCGGTCTCCTGCTTGAAGACGCGGGCGAAGTGCCGCTCGCTGAGGCACATCCGGGCGGCCAGCGCCCGAGCGGACAGCTCCTCGTCGAGATGGTCGGCGATCCACAGGCGCAGCTCGTCGATGTCCCGGCGTCCGGCGGCCGGGCGGCTGAGCGGGACGGAGAACTGGCTCTGCCCGCCCTGCCGCTTGAGGTACACCACCAACTGCCGGGCCACCGCCAGGGCGGCCTGCTCGCCCAGGTCCTCGGCGACCAGGGCCAGCGAGAGGTCCAGGCAGGCGCTGATGCCGGCCCCGGTCCACAGGCGGCCGCGGTCGGTGCGGACGAAGATCGGGTCCGGGTCGACCGTGACGCCGGGGTGGTCGGCCGCGAGCTGGTCGGCGGTCGACCAGTGGGTGGTCGCGGTCTTCCCGTCCAGCAGGCCGGCCGCCGCCAGCAGGTGCGCGCCCACACAGACCGACGCCACCCGCCGGGCGTGCGGGGCGGTCTCCTTCACCCACGCCACGACCGCGTCGTCGATCCGGGCCCGCGGACCGCCGGCGGTCATGTCGACCGCGCCCGGCACCAGCAGGGTGTCCACCTGCCCGCCGACGTCCTCGAAGGCCACGTCGGTGAGCAGCCGCACCCCCGCGGACGTGCGGACCTCGCCGACCGCGGGCCCGGCGAGGCGGACCTGGTAGCCGGCGCGGCCCGCCGTCTCCCGGTTGGCCAGCGCGAAGACCTCGGCCGGGCCGGTGACGTCGAGGAGGTCGACGTCGGGGAAGACCGCGATGACGACACGGTGCGGAGTGGGCATGCACCCATCCTGGCCCGCTGCGGGGCATGGCGGCAATGACGGTTCCCTGTCACATCCGGACACGGCTCCGGCTCCGGCGCCGGCGCCGGTCAGGGGCGGGGCGGTGCGGGGCGGTGCGGGGCGGTTCGGGGTGGTGCCGGCTGGTCCGGTGCGATGCGGGCCGGACCCGGCGTGCGGGGCGGTCACCGCGCCTGCGGACGAGCCCTCCGACCGTCAGGGGAACGTCCCGATCCTCCATCGGGACAGACCAGTTGGGCGCCGCCGCGACCGGCCGCGGGTACCCGTCGACGTCGGTGTCGTTCCCGGTCGCTAGGGTGCGGCGCATGCACTCGCTGATCGCCGCCGTCCGCCGACACGACGAGACCGCCCGCTTCCTCGCCTGGCCGGGTGACTTCGACCTCGACCGGGGGGACCACGTCGAGGAGGTCCACCTCGCGTCGGGCGCGGCGCTGGAGGGATTCGCGGGCGACGGGGCCGGGGGCACGTACTTCTTCTGCGGGGCCGGCGGTGAGGAACGTCCGGTCCTGTACGCCGACTCCGAGGGCGGCGCGGCGCTGGTCGCGATCGGCCTGCCGGAGCTGCTGAAGCTCCTCCTGGTCGCTCCCTGGTGGCGCGACTGCCGCACCTTCACCGCGGAGGAGAGCGCCGAGTCGGCGGCCGAGTACCTGGCCGACATGCCCGACCTGGCGGACCGGCGGGCCCGCGCGGCCGAGGCCCTCGGCCTCGACCTTCCCGGCGAGGGCGAGGCGCTGGCCCGCCTGCGCGAGGTCGCCACCGGCGCGGGGAGCGACTTCGTCCTGGTCTTCACGCCGGAGGGGACGCCCTACGAACCGCTGATCACGGGCTGAACGCGCACCGCGCGCCGAGGGTGCCCGGTGGCGGGTAGCCGGAGAGGGGAGCTACTCCGCTCCGGTGGTGTCCGGGAACGAGTGGTGCTCGTGCGCGACCACCCAGCGGCCGTCCTCCTTGCGCAGCCCCAGGGTGAGCCGCAGGC
This sequence comes from Kitasatospora sp. NPDC042419, assembly GCF_056437345.1. Classification (NCBI taxonomy): domain Bacteria; kingdom Bacillati; phylum Actinomycetota; class Actinomycetes; order Kitasatosporales; family Streptomycetaceae; genus Kitasatospora; species Kitasatospora sp. NPDC042419. The sequence continues at coordinate 4,183 of NZ_JBWKAW010000063.1, read as the reverse complement.
GTCGGGCGGGCCGTTCGGCGAGGTCCGCCGGGGTGCCGCAGCGCAGCAGGGCGTGGGCGAAGGCCACCTCGGCGCCTGCGGTGACGTCGAGCGACTCGATCTCGAACGCGGCCCCCTGGGCCTGCCACTCGAAGAACGGCGGCCAGGTGTCGCGGTACGCGTCGATGCCCCGCACGCCCTCGTACGGCGGCGGCACGTCGAACATCACGATGTCCCGGGCGTGGTCCGCGAGGACGCCGGCGAGGTCGCCCCGGTGGACCGCCGAGGCCCAGTCCTGCACCAGTGACCTGATCCGGTCTTCCTCGGTCGTCATGGTCAGGATGCTGCGCCCCGCAGGGCCGGCCCGCAACGGCAGCGGCCCGGCCACCGGCCCGCCCGAGCAGCTCGAACGGCGCCCGGCTGTCGCTAGGACAGCCGGGCGGTCAGGGCCGGACGGGGGTCGGGGTGGCCGGTTCCGGGGTGCGGCGGGCTGCCGTCCGCGGGCGGAACCGGTGCACGCCCGCGATCAGGAGGCCGGCGGTGAACGCGAGCACGTGGCCGACTGCGGACACCGCGCCCTCACCGAGACCGCTGAGCAGGGCGGGGGCGGCGATGGCGAGCATCACCAGCCAGACCGCCCGCCACCACAGCGGGCGGGCCCGGCAGACGGCCACCGCCATCGCCGCGACCACGACGTAGGACGGACCGGTGTCCAGCGTGTGCGCCTCGGCGGCCGGCAGCGAGCCGTGCTCGATGCGCCACCAGACCAGCGCCTCCGTCAGGACGGTCGCGCCGACGTGCGCGAGCGCCAGCGCCGCCACCGCACGGCGGGCGCCGAGCGCCGAGACCACCGCGAACAGGGACAGCGCGAACACCGGCCACACCCACGCGCTGTCCTGCGGCACGAAGACCGACACCACCAGCGCCTCCACCGGGTGGCCCTCGGGCCACGGGTGCAGGTTGGCGAGGTTGGTCGACGCCCACTCCCGCAGCCCCAGCACCCGGTCGGGCGGCAGCAGCTCCAGGGTCGGCCACATGGCGGTCAGGACGGCCACGTACCAGGCCGCGGGGTTGCGGACGAGCCCACGGATCATGACGACCTCACTCCCTGTCCGGCGGGCCCGGTCAGCGGGAGCGCCGACGCGGCCGGGTGCTGCCGGCCAGGGCCGCCCCGGCCGCGACCGCCACCACACCGGCCGCCATCAGCCCGTTCCGGGACCGCCAGGACAGCACCGACCAGCGGGAGTTGGCGGACAGCAGTGAACCGAGGCTGAGCCACGAGCCGGCCGAGAGCGCGGAGAGCGCCGAGCCGGCGGAGCCGACCGACAGCACACTGCCGACCGAGCCCACCGACAGGACGGACCCGACCGAGCCGATCGACAGGACCGAGCCCGCCGAGCCGACGGACAGCACGGAGTCCTTGGACCAGAGCGCCAGCGAGGCGGTCGAGGACGGGGATGCGTTGCGTTGCGACATCCGCCGATCGTATGCCGCCGGGTCGCCGCCACGCCGAGGCGGACCGCGCGCGGGGGTGGAGTGTCCCGACCGGGGGCTTTTCGAGGGTGCCTGAATCCCGGTCAGGGTGCCCCGGTCGAACGGCTGTCCGCTGGACCGTCCGGAGCGGTGACCGGTGGTCAGACGATCGGCCGGTGCGGTACGCCGGTCGCCGGCCGCTTCGCCGGCGGCTTCGATACGAACCGGCGGACTTCGACGCGTGGTTCCTGGGTCCGGACCCGGGCCGGCCAGGGTCAGCGGTGCAGGTGGGCCAGCATCCCGTCTGGGGAGGGGTAGGGGCGCTCGGAGGGCAGGAGCCGCCGGGCGCCGTCCTGATCGCCGTCACGAACGCGCTGCCGGATCCGGTGCGCGAGCGCGGTCACGTCGGTGACTCCCACCGTCCACTCCTCCGCGTAGCGGTGGGCGGCGATCCCGGCGAGACCGAGCTGGAGCGAACGGTGCGGCAGCGGCCGCAGGTGCAGGTCGCGTTCGGGATCCCACTGGACCCGGGCCGGAGCACGCCGCAGCAGGCTCTTCCAGGCGGCCCGGTCCGGGTGCAGCCCGCGTTCGTAGTGGGCCGGGCAGGCGTGCTCCAGCGCCCACTCGAAGCCCGCGCGGCTGATCTCGACGGCGAGGACGGTCTCCTGGCCCTCCTTCGTCCCCCACCCCGAGCGGTACATCATCCAGAGGAACGAGGGCTTGATCCACGTCATCCGGTCGCGCTTCCACTCGGCGGGGAAGCGGCCGTCACGGGCCGCCGGGAGGCCGATCTCCGGCGGGTACGCCTGGTAGACGGTGACGGTGGAGGCCGTGTGGACGGCGCGGATCCGGTACGCGGGTTCTGCCATGCCGCCCAGCGTGGCGGTGCCGCCCCGGCGCGGGCCAGCGAATTACCCGGAGCCCGCGAACGGCCGGGCGGGCCGGGCGTGATGGTGGAGCAGTGAGAACGGCGGGGGCGGGCGTGATGGTGGAGCGGCGGGGTCGGCCGGCTAGCGGGGACTGCCGGGGTCGGCGGCGGTCCCGGTCAGGTCGGCCAGCAGCGCCGGCAACGGGCCGTCGAACGCGGGGAGCCGCTCGGCCAGTGCCCGCCAGAACCCGGGTCCGGCATCGAGCGCGGCCCGTCCGACCGTCTCGGCGAGGAGCGCGAGCCAGGCGTCCCGGCCGGGCGCCTGCGGGGAGAGCCCGCGTCCGTCGCGCAGGACCTCGTAGGCGGGCCGGGCGGCGGCCAGTACCGCCCGGTCGTCGAGCACACCGGTCCGGCGGACAGCGTCGATCACCCGGCTCACCCGGCTCGTGTCGGCCGGCCGGGGCACCGTCGCCAGCGCGACCAGGGCGGTGGCCGGCCCCCGGTCGGCCAGGGCGGCCAGCCGTTCACGCGGGAGCGCGCGGGCCAGGGCGTCCGGGAACCCGGCGCGGTCGGCGAGGACGACCAGCACCGGCTCCGGCAGCGGCGCGGCGCTCTGGGCCCGGACCAACGCGGGCCAGTCGGGGCTCCCGGCCGTGCCGCAGGCGGCGTTGAGCACCACCTCCGCCTCGACCGGCCCGGTGCACCGCCGCAGCTCGGCCGCGAGGCCCCCGGCGCGGTCGGCGGTGGGGCCGTCCGCCAGGTCGGCGGTGGCGGGCGGGAGGGGTGGCGTGCTCCGGGCCGCCAGCAGCCGCCGCAGCCCGGAGTCGTAGGAGGCTCGGCCCTCCAGGTACCGGTCCAGCCGCGAGTCCAGACCGTACAGCCAGGAGCAGGTCTCGGCGCCCGAGCCGGTGCTGTAGGCCCAGCGGGCGAACGGCACCCGCGGCGGGACGCCCGCCTCCCGGAACCGGTCCAGGGCCGTCGCCCCGATCACGCGGTGGCCCTGGAGCCGGCCGAGCGGGTACTCGGCCATCCGCTCCAGCTCGGCGTCGCCGAGCCGCGCCACGATGCCGGCCAGGACCTCGGGCGGCGCCTGCGCGAGGATCCGCAGATCGGGCAGCTCCTCCGCCGCGGCCGTTCCGACCGCCGCCTCCTGCTCCGCTCCGACCCCCTGTGTCGCTCCCGCGTCCCGCGCCGCTCCGGCCGTCGGTGTGTCGAGTGACCGCAGCAGCCGGCGCAGGCTGCCGCGGTACCCGGGCAGCCGCGCCGCGGCGGCGTACCAGGCGCGCTCGTCGGTGCCGAGCTCCGCGCGCAGCGACGTGCCTACCGCCGCCCAGAAGGCCGTGGTCCAGCGGCTCCCGTTGTGGTCGTACCCGTCGACGGCCCGGACCAGCACGTCCAGCCGAGGCGTCCCGTACAGCACCTCGGCCGCGGTCGCCTCGCTCAGCACGTGGCGCAGCAGCGCGGGCCGCAACTCGCCGATCCGGGGCAGCCCCGGCCGCCACATCCACCCGGGCAGCTCCTGCCGCCGGACCACCAGGCGGTTGGCGACCGCCGGGTCCCAGGGGCTGAGCAGCGCCGCCGTCACCTCGTCCGGGCAGTCCCGACGCGCGATCAGTGCCCGCTGCTGCCTGCGCCCGAAGGGTTCGTGCCGGTGGGCGGCGCCGAGCGCGGTCCAGTCCACGGGCCCGGCGGCCAGCAGCGCGTCGCACTCCAGCACCGTGCCGGCCGCGCGCAGCCCGCGGACGAGCTCGGCCGTGGCGCCGGCCCCGGCCGGCGGCCCCCCCCGGTGCCGCGCGGGGGGGGGGCCCGGCGCCCGGCGCCGCGCGGGCGGGGGGGGGGCCCGGCCCGGCGGGGGCCGGCCCG
>NZ_JBWKAW010000062.1:0-19564 GCF_056437345.1 Kitasatospora sp. NPDC042419 | reverse complement strand
GACCGTCTACCTCTCCGCCTCCGCGCTCACCGGCGTCGCACGGTTCGCGGTCCTGCGCCTGGTCGTCTTCGCACGCGACCGCTCCCGGGCCGCAGGCGCGGTCCCGACCGTCCACCCCGTGCCGGCGACCCTGGCCCGCACCACCGCCCCGACCGACCCCGCGGCCCTCTGCCGCGCCGCCTGACCGCTCCACGGGGGGCGGCTCGCACACTCCCCACCTCGTCGTCGAGCCGGAGCACCTCGCTGCCCACCGGGCCGCTGCCGCTCCCTCCAGCCATGCGCGGCCCCGGCCGGAACGCCTACGCTGAGGAGGTCCGACTGCTGCTCGCCGCGGTCTCTCCGCGCGAGCCGGCAGGTGGGGATCCGGACCGGCGGTCCGACGGTGCGGCGTCGACCTGCCGGACCGGCGCCCGACCGGCCCCGACGGGAGGCGTGTGCCATGGCTGACAGCCCGATCCGGGGGATCGACCCCTCCGCGCAGCCGAGCGGGGAGGGGTGTGTGGAGTGCCTGGCGGGTGACGGGCCGGGGTGGTGGTTCCACCTGCGGCGCTGTGCCGAGTGCGGGCACATCGGCTGTTGCGACTCATCGCCCTCACAACACGGTACGAGGCACGCCCGAGAGGCGGAGCACCCGTTCCTGGTCAGCTTCGAGCCCGGTGAGGCGTGGTTCTGGAACGTGGAGACCGAGCAGTACTACGAGGGGCCGGAACTGGCGGCGCCCGCCGCGCACCCGGCCTCGCAGCCGGTGCCCGGTCCGCCGGGCAAGGTCCCCGCCGACTGGCAGTCGCACCTGCACTGACCTGCTCAGAGCGGCGGGTCGGGCAGCTGCGCGGCCGTGATTCCGCCCGGGCAGGCGAGGCCGCCGACGTCCCAGCCGGCGCGGGTGGCGCCGGCCTGGTACGCGCTCTCGTAGAACGCGAGCACGGCCGCGCGTGGATCGGCCTCGGAGCGGGCCGCGTCGTAGCGCAGGACCGCCAGGTGGCTGTCCTCCAGCGCGGTCCACCGGGCGGACGCGGGTGTGAGCCGGTCTTCGGCCAGGTGCGGGGGCTCGGGAGTCGTGTACGAGTAGAAGGCCGGTTCGCCGAGGTCGGCGTCCCCGAACCAGAACCCGAAGCTGATCAGCTCCCGGGAGTACGCCTCGCGGGTCACCGGGTCCACCTGTGGCGGCTGGTCGAGGCTGTGCCCGGAGAACCGGGTGTGGGCGATGTCGAGTGAGTGCCAGAAGAGGTGGACGGGGCTGACCTTGCCCGAGAAGCGCGCCGCGAACTCCTCCAGCACCAGCCCGACCTGGCCGAGCACCTGCCAGAAGCGGTTCGCCGAGGCGGGATCGTAGGTCGCGTGCTCGAAGTCCTGGGCGAACGGCCGGTCGGAGTCGGCCAGCCGGTAGGGCCGGGGGACCCGGATCTCCACCCGGACGCCCATCGCTTCCAGCGTCTCCACGGTCTGCCGGTAGAACGAGGCGACGGACTGGCCGAGGAGGGGGAAGGACTCCGTCCTGCCGTCCGCTGTCGCGACGACCAGCCGGTGGTCGACGAAGTCGAAGTCGATCGTGAAGACCGGATTGCCGTCGACCTGTCCCATGGGCCGGGTGGTGATCCCGCGCCCGGTGAGGTGGAAGGGGACGTTCCACCAGTGGTTTCGCCGCACGCTCGCCGCGAGGCGGATCTTGCCCACCACCTGCGCGAAGCGGTGCAGCGTCTCCTTGGTGTCCCGCCACTCGGCGAGCGGCATCGCCGGGAACAGCTCCATCGCGTCATCCTCCTGCCGTCGGCCACAGTTCCATGATGACCACGACCTTGCGGAGGGGCCTGTTCGCCGGTGGCGTCGGACCGGGGTCGCCCGCGGCGGCGACGCCACCGAGGCGATCCGCCGGGGCACGAGCACGGCGGCGCCGCCGTGGCGGGCACGGCAGCAGGTGAGCCCGGCGTGACGCCCGGGGCCCCGGCCGGCCGCTCCGGCGTCAGCCGCGCCCGCCGTGGTGACCACGCGGCACCTCGCCGAAGCCCGGTCGGTCCGTCTCACCCGCGGAGCGGCCCCTGATCGGCGGTGACGGCGGGGACCGTCCAGGACGGGTGGGTGTTGACCTGGGCCGCGGTGGCCCCGGACAGCCTCTTGTAGCGGGTCGCGATCCGCTCGGCCTCCCCGACGGGAAGGGCCCCGCCTTTCTCCTCGGCCCGGGCGATGGACTCCTCCGGTCCCAGGTCCCGGTTGGCCAGGACGATCGCGTTGACGGCCGGCCGGCGCATCCGGTCGTAGCGGCGGAGCGCGGTCTCGGCGTCGTCGTCCCGGGCCAGGCACCAGGCCAGTACCCGGCCGTCGACGATCGACTGCGACCCTCCGTTCATGCCCATGGGGAACATCGGGTGTGCGGCGTCGCCGAGGAGGGTGACCCGTCCGAAGCTCCAGCGCGGCAGGGGGTCACGGTCGGTCATCGGGTACTCGACGATCGCCGAGGAGCGTTCGGCGAGCGTCGCGAGGTCGATCCACGGCAGGTTCCACGACGACAGCCCGGCGCGGGCCTCCGCCGCGCCGACGCGGCGGCCGGGGCCGCCCGGGGGCGGGGCGGACGGCCCGTGCCGCACCTCCAGCACCCAGTTCACCAGGGCGTCGGCGGTCGCGGCCGTGGGGTCCTCGACGGGGTAGGCGACGAACTTCGCGCCGGGGGTGCCCCCGGTCACCACGATCGAACGGCCGTCGAGGACGTGCGGGTGCCGTGCGACCCCACGCCACATGTGGACGCCGTTCCCGTTCGGAGGGTTCTCGTCCGGGTACAAGCGGCTGCGGACCACGGAGTCGATGCCGTCCGCGCCGACCAGCACGTCGGCGTCGTCGACCACGGGCAGGCCGTCCGCCCGGTCCAGGAAGTGGGCGCGGACGCCGTCCGCGCCCTGCTCGAACCCCTGGAACAGCAGGCCGGTACGGACCGAGTCCGGCCCCAGCCGCTCGCGCACCGCCGCGAGCAGCAGCATCTGCAGACGGCCGCGGTGCACGGAGTACTGCGGCCAGCGGTACCCGGCGGCGCGTCCCAGCGGCTCCTCCCAGACCGTCGCGCCCGCCCGGTCGCGGTAGCTCAGCCGATGCGGGGGCAGCGCGACGGCGGCCAGCTCGCCGTCCAGGCCGAGTTCGGAGAGCTCCCGGACGGCGTGCGGCAGCAGGTTGATCCCGACGCCGACCGCCTCGACCTTCCGCGCCGCCTCGTACACCCGTGGCGCGAAGCCGGCGGCGTGCAGGCTCAGGGCGCAGGTCAGCCCGGCGATGCCGCCGCCGACGACGGTCACTCTCATCTGTCTGTCCTCGCCCTTCGCCGGGGCCGCGGGTCCGGCCGACGCCCTGTCACCAGCCTCGGTGCCCCGGCCGCGCGCGTCCGATACACAGCGGTGATGACAGCGGTCACGACCGCTGTTCGCACACCGGACCACCGTACCGCCCCACCGGCGCGCGGCAGGTCGGGTTCCGTCACAACTACTTTCACAACTACCTTTTTCGGAAGCTGGGCTGACGGTCCGTCAGGTCTCGGGCTCCGTACGATCGAGTACGTCGTCGCGGTGACGGAGGAGCGGTGGTCGGTTCGTCCGGCCGAGGGCGCGGGCGCATCGTTGCCTCGGCCGACGGGGTTGCGGGCCGGGGCCGGGGCCGGGGTCGGTGGACGCGGGCCTGCGGGGCGATCCCCACTGCGGCGGGCACGGCGGGCACGACGGGCACGACGGCGAGGCCGATCGCGGTCGGGCCGCCGCCTGGAAGCGGCCGGTCCCACCGACTTGTTGACGCCGAGTCTGGCGAAGATCGGGAGTCGGGAACCGGGAGTGGGCCCCGGACCCGCCCGGAAGCCCCTACCGTCGCGCGCCGCAGTTGTCCGCGACGGTGTCCGCGAAGGCCCGGGCCAGCGGGGAGAGGGTGTCCCAGTGGCGGACCGCCCAGCCGGCGGTGAGGACGGGAAGGGCCGGGAGGGGGATCAGCCGCAGGCCGGGGTGGCCGGGGGTCTGCCACTCGGGCAGGGCCGGCACCACGGCCTGGCCGAGGCCGAGTTCGGCCAGCAGGATCGCGGTGTCCCAGTCCGCGACACTGGTGTCGAAGACCGCTCGGATGCCGGACCTCGCGAGCCAGGCGTCGAGCTGGGAGCGCGAGATCGAGTTCTGCGGCAGCCCGATGAGCCGGGCGCCCTGGAGGTCGGCCGGGTCGACGTGGGTGCGGCCGGCGAGCGGGTCCCCGGCGGCCACGGCGAGCACCCAGGGGAGGTCGAGCACCGGCCGCTGCGCGATGCCCCGGACGGGGGAGCCGAGGGTGGTCCAGGCGAGGTCGACCCGGCCGGCCGCGAGCGACTCGAAGCAGCTGCGGCTGGAGACCTCCGTCTGGAACTCCAGGCTCACCCCGGGGTAGCGGCGCCGGAAGTCGACGACGGCCGCGGACATGAAGTGCCGGATGCTGGTGGCGCCCGTCGTGATCCGCACCGATCCGCCTTCCCCGCGGGCGAGTTCGTCGATGCTGCGCAGCGCTTGGTCGATGCCGCCGAGGCTGTCGACGGCCGCCGCCCTGAGCACCTGCCCGGCCTTCGTCGGCACGACGCCGCGGGGGTGGCGTTCGAGCAGCACGACGCCCAGTTCGCGTTCGAGCCGCTTGACGTGCTGGCTGACGGCGGACTGCGTGCACGAGAGCTGACGGGCGACGGCGCTCAGCGAGCCGGCCCGGCACACGGCGGCGAAGACGCGGAGATCATCGAGGGTCACGCCGGCCACAGTACGCCGCGCCCGGTTCCAAGCCTGACCTTGGGGGTTTCCCAGCAAATACCTGGATTGACTTGGGTGTCCGCGGGGCGCGACCATCGCTGCAGGGCCCAGGGCGGCAACCCGCCGACTCCCCCCGTGTGTTCCGGACGCACGGCGGGGCGCGGCGGGTGCCGACCCGCAATCCTGTGAGGAGCACGTGAGTTGACGCTCGATCAAGCCGTTGCCCTGCTGCGCGAGCTCGGTGCGGCGGAGCTCGCCCACCCCGGTGGCACCCTGCTGGACCACCTGGAACGCGTCCGCCGGCAGCTCTCCGACTGGGGCGCCCGCCCCGCCCTCCAACTGGCCGGCCTCTGCCACGCCGTCTACGGGACGGACGGCCTCCCGGGCGCCCTCCTGCCGCTCGACCGCCGGGCGGACCTGGTCGCCGTGATCGGCCCCGAGGCGGAGCGCCTCGTCCACCGGTACGCGAGTTGCGACCGCGGCGCCACCTACCCCGGCCTGTCCGGCCCGGCCCCCGTCCTCCACGACCGCTTCACCGGCCGCACGCGCGATCTGGACCCGTCCGACGCCGGCGACCTCGCCGAGTTGACCGCCGCCAACGAACTCGACATCGCGCGCATCGACCCGGCCTTCCGCGAACGGTGGGGTGCGGACCTGCACGCCCTGTTCACCCGGTGGCGGCCCCTGCTGAGCCCGTCCGCCCACGACACCTGCCGGGCCGTCCTCGCCCCGCACGGCATCGGCCCCGACCCTGCGGAGCCCCGGCACCGGTAGGCGGCCGCCGTCCTCCTGCCGGATGCCGGATGCCGGAGGCGCCACGGCGGCGACCTCGCCGAACCACTCGATCGTGCAGCTCGCGCAGGTGCCCGGGGGCCGTCGCGGCGGGCCGCCTGCCCGGCGATGCCGCCGGTCACCAGAAGCGGGCGAGGGCGCTGTCCTTGAACGGCTGGGGGGAGACGCTCAGGTCACCGGCGAAGGGCCGGTCGAGGACGATGACGAGGAGCAGGCTGAAGCCGACCAGTGCGGCGGTCGAGCCGATGAAGAGCAGCCGCAGCGGCCGGTTTCGGATGCCGTACAGCAGGGTGAGCAGCGTGATCACGGCCGCGCCGCCGAAGATCAGCGTCTGCAGGAGCACCGGCAACCGCGCGTGGCTGTCGGCGATCCTGGCCCGGCGGTGGGCGGCGACTTCGTTGAGGCTGTCCAGCGCATGGTCGTAGAACGCCTGCTCGGACACGGTCTGCGGCTCGTAGTCGATGAGCACCTGGTACATCGTGTCGACCGCCTGGGTGGTGGCCGCCGAGTCGCCCCGGCCGGTCCTCATGAGCGGCCACTGGTGCTCGACGACGGCGTGGACGTAGCCGTGGACGGCCCGGTGCACGGCCTCGCGGGTCTCCGGTGGGAACCCCTGTGCGTCGCGGGCGATCTGGGACACGGAACTCGCCTCGGCGGCGACGACCGCGTCGGCGTCATGGAGGTTGGTCCACAGGTTGACGATGACGAAGGCGAGGATGATCCCGTAGATCGCGCCGAACAGGCTGAGCAGCACACCGATCACGTCGTTGTTCTCGCCGTCGGCCAGGGCCGGGTAGCGGCGAGCGGTCACGACGCTGCCGGTCAGCGCCAGCAGCAGGAAGCCGCCGACCACCAGGAGGGTGAGAAGTGCGGTGGGGATGTGGTTCAGCAGCCAGAGTTCCACGCGTCTTCTTGTCTGTCGGCTGCGGGGTGTGTCGGTGGGCTCCCGGCAGTCTCGGGCACGGAGGCCGCGACGCCCGGGACGACACGCCGTACCCGGCGGACCGACATCCCCGATCAGGTCGGGGGACCGAGTCGGGCGCGTGCTCCCGGAGCGGCACCCGGGGGTACGGGGCCGACGGCGGCGCCCCCGGGTCGACCTGACCAGGTGAGAATCCGGGGAGGCGCCGAGCACCGTACCGCGCGGCGGCGTACCAGGTCCATCAGGCCGCCGGCGCGCGGCGAGCCGGCGGGCCACAAGGACCGGTACGGCAACGGCCTGTCAGGTGTTCGCACGTCTGTGAGGGTGGGCTGTACCTCGGTCCGTCGCGAGGGTGGTCCCCCGGCGGAGCCGGATCGCGGGGTGGTGGCCTCACAGTTCGCGGATCTCACGCCTGGTCAGCGCGTACCCGAACGCGCCCAGCAGGCAGAGCCCGGTCGTCGCGAACACCCCCCGGCTCCCGAACGCGTCCACCGCCGCGCCGGCCGCGATCACCGAGACCGGGAAGACCCCCAGCGCGCAGAAGGTGATGGCCGCCATGACCCGTGCCAGCAGCGCGGGCGGCGTGCTCTTCTGCACGCCGGTGACGACCAGGACGTTGGTCACCGTGCTGGCGCCGCCGGCCAGGCAGAGCAGCAGCACGGCGCCGACGATGCCGGTGAACGGCACCAGGCCGATCGCCGCACCCATCACCAGGCCGGAGAGCATCGCCGTGCGGCCCCGCGAGCGCAGGTCGGTGAGTCCGGCCGCGAACAGGCCGCCGACCAGCGCGCCGCCGGTGAACGCGGCCAGCAGCAGGCCCAGCCCGACGGCACCGGCGGCGAAGCCGTCGGTGGCCAGGGTCGGCAGGGCGACCCGGGTGGCACCGCCCACCGTCAGGTTCGCGATCACCGTCACCGTCAGCACCGCGCGCAGCAGTGGCGATTCCCGCAGCAGGACGCGGAAGTTCCTCGGTACGGAGGCACGTTCGGAGATCGGACGGGGCGGTGTGACGAGGCTGCCGCGACCGATGAGCAGCAGCGTCGCCGCCGACACGGCGAAGGTCGCCGCATCCAGGCCCAGGGCGGCGGCCGGGTTCAGCCAGGCGACCAGCGGGCCGGCCACCGCCGGACCGACCAGACCGGCACCGAAGGTGACCGTGCTGTTCAGCGCGTTGCCCGCGTGCAGGTCCTCGGCGGGCAGCAGGGCCGGGGTGATCGCCCAGGCGGCCGGCAGGAACACCCCCGCCCCGAGGCCCACCAGCAGGGCGAGCCCGCCGATCAGCCAGAACGCCGGCGCCCCGCCGGCGGCGACCGCGCACAGCCCGGCGGTGGCGAGCAGCCGGCCGAGGTCGGCGGCCAGCATCACCCGCCGGGCGCCGAACCGGTCGGCGAGTACCCCGCCGAGCGGGGTGGCGGCCAGTCGTCCCGCGCCGTAGGCGGCGACCACCAGGCTCAACTGGCGGGCGCCTCCACCGAGGGAGTAGACCAGCAGCGGCAGGGCGACCACCTGGAACGCGTTGCCGAACTCCGAGGTGGCCTGCCCGATCACCAGCAGCCGGTAGCCGCGCGAGCGCAGCGGCGCGAGGCCGATCCGGGGGCGGAACCGCAACAGCCCCGCTGCGCCGCCCGTCCCTGCGTCGCCCGCGCCGCTCGTGCTGTCCGTCCCTGCGCCGCCCGTCCCCGTGCTGCCTGCGCTCGCGCCGCCCGTCCCGGCGCCGCCCGTGCCCGTACTGCTAGCCATCGAGAGATACCGGCAGCGACTCCAGACCGCGCAGCATGATCGTGTTGCGCCAGGGCAGGGTCGCCTCCGCGGCGGCCAGCTCGATCCGTGTGAAGCGCTCCAGCAGGCCGGTCAGCGCGACCTCGCTCTCCAGCTTGCCGAGGAAGGAGCCGAGGCACCGGTGCAGGCCCTGCCCGAAGGCCAGGTGGCCCGGATCACCCCGGTCGAGGATCAACCGGTCGGGATCGGTGAAGCGGGCCGGGTCCCGGTTGGCCGCGCCCAGCGAGAGCAGCACCAGTTCGTCCGCCGGGATCTCCACGTCGTCGACCGTCACCTCGGCGTTCGTGAACCGCAGCGTGGCCATGCTCACCGGGGACTCGTAGCGCAGGAACTCGTCGATCGCGACCGGCATCGCCGCCGGGTTGGCGCGCAGCCAGGCGAGCTGGTCGGGGTGGTGGAGCAGGGCCAGGGTGGCGGTGCCGAGCAGGTTGACGGTGGTCTCGTGACCGCCGATCAGCAGCAGGAAGACCATCGAGAACACCTCCTGCTCGCTGAGCTCGCCGGCGTCGCGGGCCTGCACCAGGTCGGTCAGGATGTCCGTCTGCGGCGACGCCCGTCGGGCCTTCATCAACTCCCGCAGGTAGTCGTTCAGTTCGGTGGTGGCCTGCTGGAACGTCATGTCGCCGCCCTGGGTGAGGATCGCGGTCGACCAGGTGCGGAAGGCCTGCATGTCCTCCGGGGGGAAGCCCAGCAGCTCACAGATGATCATGATCGGCAGCGGGAAGGCGAAGTCCGTCACCAGGTCTGCGGTCTCCTGCCCGCGCAGCCCGTCCAGCAGGTCGCCGGCGATGCGCTCGACCAGCGGTCGCATCAGGTCGACCCGCCGGCGGGTGAAGACGCCCTGGATCAGCCGGCGCAGCCGGGTGTGGTCCGGCGGGTCGCTGTTGAGCATGTGGACGACCTCCGAGCCGAGCGTCAGGCCGGAGCCCCGCCCGCTCGCGATGGCCTGGCTGCGGCGGACGTCCTGCCCGAACCGCGGGTCCATCAGCGCGGCCCGGACGTCCTGGTAGCGCGTCACCAGGTAGACCGGCAGGCCCTCGCCGAACTCCACGACGGAGACCGCGCCGGCCTCGCGGATCCGGGCGAGCGTGGGGTAGGGGTCGCGGATGAAGGCGGACATCCGCGCGGCGGCGTCGTCGACCGCGGTGCTCATGGATCTCTCCTCGGAGTCGGAACTCTCGCGGCCGCGCGGCCACCCGGCTACACCGTCAGCGACGGGAAGGGCCAGCGGCGCACCCGCATGGGCAGGAACCACGCGCGGCCGGCCTGTTCGGCGATCAGGCCGGCCACGGCGAAGTCCTGGTGGACGGCGTCCGGCAGCAGGCCGACCTCGACGCCCTCGGCCAGCGCGTCCAGCTGGGCCAGGTGGCCCGGCTCGTCGATGGTGAACAGCTCCAGCGTCCCGAACCGGCGGTCGCGCACCTCGACGAAGCCGGGGCCGCGCCGGAACACGCACTTGCTCGGGAAGTACGTGGCGCGCCAGTCGGCGACGACCTCCGGCGGGGCGCCGGTCAACTGCTCGGGCGGGTAGAGGTGGTGGAACCGGCGCCGCGCCGCGCAGCCGTCCGTGCAGACCGCCTCCCAGAGCACGGCCAGCCCCTGTCCGGTCGCCTCGCGCAGCAGCATCAGCGCCCGCGCGGAGGCCGCCGGCGCGTCCGCGCAGAGCCGCACCGGCTCGGTCAGCCGCAGGCAGCGGACCCCGGCGCGGTGCAGTTCGGTCACCTCCGCCTCCGCCGGGCCGGCCAGGGTGCGGCGACCGAGCGCGAAGCCCGGCAACTCCCTTGCGGCGGGGTCGTAGTCGAGCCAGAGCTCGACCTCCGGGCCGGCCGCGCGCCAGGCGGCGGCGTCGGTCCGTTCAGCCGATCGTGACGGCATCGAGCACCTCCTCGGCGCGAGGACGGACGGCGGCGGGGCCGTGCCGGTGCTGCATCCGCATCAGCACCTGGTTGTCGGACTCGACGGCGACCTGCAGGAAGCTGTCCCCGTCGTGGAACAGCAGGCCCAGCGCGGTGAAGCGCTCCAGCACCGGTTCGACCGCCGCCGCGCCGCCGGGGACCTTGGCGGCCAGCGCGGCGGGCGAGCGGGGCTGGGACAGCAGCCGGAAGGCGGCGAGCTCCACCGGATCGGTCAGCTCGACCACCCGCCAGTCGTACCCGGGCCGGGTGTTGACGAGCACGATCCGCCCGCCGGCCTCCCGGTAGCTGAGCCGACTGTCGGGGAACCGCGCGATCCAGGTGTCCACCGCCGCGCTCAGCCGCGCCGCGAGGTCGCCGCCGATCCCGCGCGGCGGAGCGGTGAACACGTAGGCGAGTTCGGCCAGTTCGCTCTCCGGGAGGCGGTAGGTCGCGCGGTACTGGAAGGCCGGCCGGGTGATCGCGAAGCCCAGCTCGGGGCGGTCGAAGTACGGGCTGAACCGCTCGATCGCGATCCTTCCCGCTCCGGTCGGCGGGTCCAGGTGGTGCAGGACGGGCAGTTGGCGGATCACCGACTCGTAGTCGGCCGGCTGCTCGCCGGGGAAGCCGTAGAGGTAGTTCCAGCTCACCGAGACCCCGGCGCTCTGCGCGTCCCGCAGCGCGCGGACGTTCTGGCAGCCCGTGACCCCCTTGTCCATGATCCGCAGGACCCGGGTGCTCAGGCTCTCGATGCCGGGCTGCACCTGGGCCGCGCCCGAGTCGCCGAGCAGCTGGAACTGGTGGCGGCGCAGGTTGGCCTTGATCTCGAAATGCAGCCGCAGGTCGACCGGGAGTTCGGCCAGCGACTTCAGGACGGTGTCGAAGTAGCCCATGTCCAGGATGTTGTCGACCACGTAGACGTCCAGCAGCTGGTGGCGTTCCGCGAGTGTGAGCACCTCGGCGAGGAAGTCCGCCGGCGGCTTGGAGCGGAACTCCATCGAGGAGCCGTTGAGCCCGCAGAAGGTGCAGTGGTGCTTCTCGCCCCACCAGCAGCCCCGGGAGCCTTCGAGGACCAGCTTGGGATCGACCCAGCCCGCCGCGACGGAGGCGTCGAGCCGCTCGAAGAAGCCGTCGTAGCGGGGCGTCAGGATCGCCGCGGGCGGCAGCGGACGCTTCGACATCTCGTTGGCCGTCGACCTCCCCGAGTCGTCGCGCCAGCACAGGCCGGGGACGGCGGAGAGGTCGCCGCCTTCCAGGAGCGCCGGGAAGGCGGCCTCGCCCTCGCCGCGCACCACGTAGTCCAGGAAGGGGAAGTTGCGGTGCAGCGCGGCACCCTGCGGACCGTCGCAGTTCGCGCCGCCGAACACCGTGCGCACCTGCGGGCACCGCTGCTTGAGCAGCTTCGCGGCGGCGAGGCTCGCCGTGTTCTGCTGGAAGGTGGTGGTGAAGCCGACCAGGTCCGGCGGGTCGGCGGCGAGTTCTTCGACCAAGCGGGCGATGAACGCGGGGGCGATCGCGCGGGTGGCCCGGGTCAGCGCGATCTCCTGCTCGCTCGCGCCGTTGCCGGCCAGGTGCTCGAAGTAGCTCGCGAACGCGGCGTCGTCGGCATCGCCGTCGTCGCTGTCGCCGGGGTGGCCGTCGGTGCCGCCGTCGCTGTCGCCGGGGGCCGGGCCGTCGTCACCGTACAGCGCGCCGGCGAACGCCCAGTCGCCCGCTCCCTGGAAGTAGGACTTCTCGGAGAAGTACTGGTAGTCGTCCACCCCGAAATCCGCGGTCTCGGCCGCCCAGTCCACGAAGTCCAGGTTGGCGTACCGCACTTCGACCCGATGGCCGGCGCGTGCGGCGGCGGTGTGCAGGATCCCGAGCGCCAGCGACGGCACGTCGATCGCACCCCAGGGCATGTGCAGCAGGACGATACGCATGATGGCCACTTCTGTCGTTCGCAGGCGGTCGGCGAGGTGTCGCTCCGGGGCACCGCAGGCGCCCCGGAGCGACGGTGGGTCACTTGCCCTTGAGCTCCGGCTTCGGCTTCGGCTGCCCCTTGAGGGCAGGCGCGACCGCTGTGGCCTTGGTGATGTCGAGCGCGAAGTTCTGGACCACGACGGCGCCCCGGTCACGCTCCGGGGTGCTGATCGGGTCGTTCTGGATGCTGCGTCGCTTCATGGCTGTTCACCTCCTTCCGTCGGCTCGGCGGGTACCCCGGGGCGGTCGCCCCGAGGTGCTCGGGGGAGCGGTGCCGGCCAGGCGTGCCCGGCGAACCGGACCATCGCGGCCAGCACCGATCGGTGGTCGGCGGTCCGGCGGCTGTAGTGGCCGCCGTCCACCCAGAGCAGCTCGTGCGGCACCGCCAGCCGGCGCAGGTCCTCGGCGTACCGGGCCACCTGCTCGGGCGGGCACCGCTCGTCGGTCCGTGAGGCGACCAGGAGGACGGGCGAGCGGACCCGGTGCACGTACGACCGCGGGTCGGCCGCGCGGTAGCGCTCGGGAACCTCGTCCGGGGTCCCGCCGAAGAGCTGCCGGTCGAGCTCGCGCAGCGCGGGGGTGGTGGAGCGGTAGGCGGCGGGGTAGTCCGCGATCGGCTGGGCGGCCATGCCGAGCGACCACAACTCCGGCTGCGCGCCCACCGCCAGCAGGGTCAGGTAGCCGCCCCACGAGAATCCGCACAGGCCGGTGCGCTCCGCGAGCGCCGTACCGTCGGCGACCAGTTCCGCGCGGACGGCGGCCAGGTCCTCGATCTGCGCCAGCCCGACCCGGTGGCCGTACTCGTGCTGCCAGCGGGCGCCGTAGCCGGTGGAGCCGCGGTAGTTGGTGCGCACCACCGCGTAGCCGTGGCCCACCAGGGCGTTCACCCGCGGGTCGTAGGAGTCCCGGTCGTGGGTGGCGGGGCCGCCGTGCACCAGGAAGAGGGTCGGCCACGGGCCGTCGCCGGCCGGTGTGCTGACGAAGCTGTGGATCCGTCCGTACGGCCGGGGCGTCCAGCGCCGGCTGCGGGAGGTGTCGCCCGGGTCGGGACCGGGGTGGTCCGCCGCCTCCGGGCCGGTGCCGGTGCCGGTGGCCGCGCCGGGGCGCAGCACCAGTGGGCGGGGCGGTGTCGACTCCCGGCTCCAGACGCAGTGCAGGGTGCCGTCCGGGGCGCAGGACAGGTCGTGGATCGTGCCGCCGGGCGTGCTGATCTCCCGGGCGGGCGGAGCCAGTCCGGCCGGGCCCGGTGCCGCCGGGCCCGGTTCCGTCGGCCCTTCTTCCGTCGGCCCTTCGTCCGCGGGCCCCTGTTCCGCGGGCCCTCGGCCGGCCGGCCCGGGCTGCGACGCCGCCTGTCCCGTGGACGGGTCGAGGTCGGCGAGGAGCAGGCGGCTGCGCCCGGCCCGCTCGTGCTGGATCAGCACCCCGCGCGGCCCCTGGTACCACCCGGCTGAGATCTGCGAGTCGAACGACAGCCTCGGGTACCTGCGCAGCCCCGTGCCCGCCCGCCAGGTCGCGACGGTGTACCGCTCGTCCTCCTCGACCACCAGCAGCAGTTCCGGCTCGACCACCGCGAGCGGGTTGAACTCGATCGGCCAGAGCCGCAGTCGGCCGTCCCCGGCGAGCCGCGACGGACCGTCCGCCCGGGCGTCGGTCGGCCACAGGACCACCGCGTCGTCCCCGTCGGGCTGCCCGCTCAGGGCGAGCAGCCGACCGTCCGGCGACAGGTCGGCCAGGCCCAGGTACCCCGGTGCCGAACCGACCAGCCGGGCCTTGCCCGCGGGCGGTCCGACGTAGCAGTGCGAGGCGTCGCCGACGCCGACGGCCACCGCCGCGAGCGTGCCCGTCCGGTCGAAGGCGACGCCGTACGCCCGCCCGCGCGGCACGCCGTGCAGCGCCGCGCCGTCCGCTCCGCCGGTGAACGGCTCGCGCCGCCAACGCCCCTCTCCGGCGCTGTCGGCGTCGAACCACCAGATGGCGTCGCCGTCCGGCTCGATCTCGCTGAGGTGGACGCCCCCGGGCCGGTCGGTGACCACCCGGCGCCGACCCGTCCTCAGGTCCCAGGCGACCGCCTGCCAGCGCTCCTCGACGAGCCGCGTCTCGACCGCGCGGTCGGCCGCGAGCGCGGCGAAGCCGGGGGACTGGAACGCCTGCGTCACGGACCCGGCCCTTCCGCTCGATGATGGGAACAGGCTGCGCTGAACGTCCGGGGCGCCAGTGAACCGGCGTGAGGGGAAGGGCACGTGTCGAGGATCGCGGTCACTCTAGGGGGGTGCCGGGGCGGCGACCAGACCTCTCGCACAGTTGGCCGAAAGACGGCTGAAGTGAATACGGTCGGCAGGAAGTGTGGATGTGCCGGGAACGAACGGTGGGAAAGGGCGGAGCCGGTCGGGTGGACAGCGCCCCGGCCCCGGGCGTGGTCCCGGCCCCGGCCCCGGATCCGGCGGGGACCGGGACCGGGGCTACTTGACGGAGCCCGCGGTGAGCCCTGACACGACGTGCCGCTCGATGACGGCGAAGAGGACGACCACCGGCACGATGGCGATGACGGAGCCGGCGAAGAGGTAGTTCCACTGCACGCTGTAGTTGCCGACGAAGCTGTTGATCCCGACCGTCAGGGGCTGGCTGCCGGGCTCCGTGGAGAGGGTCAGGCCCATGACGAACTCGTTCCAGGCGGAGATGAAGGTGAAGATCACCGCGGTGACGACGCCCGGCACGGCCAGCGGCAGGACCACCCTGCGCAGCGTCCCGAGCCGGCTCAGGCCGTCGAGCATGGCCGCCTCCTCCAGGGCCACCGGGATCGAGCCGATGTAGGCGGTGAGGATCCAGATCGTGAACGCCAGGTTGAAGGCGGCGTTGCAGAGGATCAGCGTCCAGACCGAGTTGAGCATGTCCAGCTGGTAGAACTCGCGGTAGAGGCCCACCAGGAGCGCGGTCGGCTGGAACATCTGGGTGACCAGGACGAGCAGCAGGAAGAGCCTGCGGCCGCGGTACCTGATCCGGGCGGTGTAGTACGCGGCCGGCAGGGCGACCGCCAGGGCGAGCAGCGTGGAGCCGGCGGAGACCAGCAGGGTGACCCGGAGGTTCTCGCCGAGGGTGGACTCGCGCCAGACGTCGACCAGGTTGGACCAGGCGAACTCGCTCGGCAGGTACGTCGGGTCGCGCAGTTCGTCCGCCGGGCGGACCGCGGTGACGACCATCTCCAGGTACGGCAGGAGGAACAGCGCCGCCAGTCCCCAGGCCACCGCGGTGATCACGACGGTGCGGGGCCTGATCGGGCGTCGGACGCGCTCGGTGGGGCGGGGCATCAGCTCTCCTCCTCGTTCCAGCGGCTGACCTTGAGGAAGACGAGCACCATCAGGACGACCAGGGCGAAGTTGACGACGGACATGGCGGCGGACTCGGCGATGTCGGTGTTCTTCAACTGGTACATGAACACCGTCGTGGTGGCCGTGTCGCTGTTCGGGCCGCCCTGGGACATGCCCCAGATGACGGGGAAGGAGTTGAAGACGTTGATGAGGTTGATCACGAGGCCGACCAGGAAGGCCGGCCGCAGCAGCGGCAGGGTGATCCGCAGGTAGGCCTGCGCGGTCGACGCCCCGTCGACCCGCGCTGCCTCGTACAGCTCGGCGGGCACGGTCTGGAGGCCGGCGAGCAGGGTGTAGGTGGTGAAGGGCAGGGAGACGAAGACCGCCACGAACATCATCCAGGGCATGGCGGTGGCGGGGTCCCCGAGCCAGTCCTCGGGGGCGTCGACGATTCCCAGGTCCGACATCAGGGTGTTGAGCACGCCCGAGGTCTGGTTGAGCATCCACTTGAAGCCGATCGAGGTCATCAGGACGGAGGCGGCCCACGGGGCGATCAGCGCCCAGCGGGTGAACCTCCGGCCCGGGAAGCGCTGGTCGAACAGCTGGGCCAGGGCCAGTGAGACCAGCATCGTCACGCCGACCACGGTGACCGTCCAGACGACCGTGCGGACGAGGACCTGGCCGAGCTCGGGCTCGTCGAGGAGCTTGCGGTACTTGTCGAGGCCGGCCGCGCCGCGGACGAAGCCGCTGGTGCTGATGCGCAGGAAGGACGTGCGGACCATCTCGTAGACGGGCCACAGGACCACGAGTGCGATGAGCAGGACGGCCGGGGCGATCCAGGGCAGCGGGCCGAGCCTGGCGAGGCCGGAGCGGGCGGGGGCTCCCCGGCGGGGCCTCCGGGCCTTGGGAGCAGCGGACTTGAGGGACACGGGTGGTGCCTTCCGGGCGGAGGCGGCGGAGGGAGCGTGGCGGCGGGCGGGGCGTGGCGGACGGAGCGTGGCGGCGGCCCGGGGGGAGAGGGGGGAGAGAGGGGGAGCCGCCGCCGCACGGTGGTGCCCCGGCCACGGGACGGGAGGGCTGCTCGACCGGGCTGCTCGACCGGGCTACTTGCCGGCGACGGCGTCCTGGGCCTTCTTCTGGAGGTCACCGAGGACCTTGGCGGGCTCGTCGGCGACGGCGCTGCCGATGCCCTTCTTGAGTTCGGCGGAGACGGCGTCCCAGGCGGTGTCGCCGAGGGGGTAGAAGGAGGCGCCGGGCAGCAGGGCGAAGAAGGGTTCGAGGTCCTTGTGCTTGCCGTTGCTGCTCACCTCCTTGAGCGTGTCCTGCGTGACGGGCATGAGGTTGTACGTCTCGACGAACTTGAGCGTGTTCTCCTTGGAGTACGCGAAGTCGAGGAACTTCTTGATCTCCTCGGCGTGGCCGTTCTTCTTGAAGGCCATGGTCCAGTCGGCGACGCCGAGGGTGTTCTTGAGCGGGCCGCCCTTGCCGGGCACGGGCGCGACGCCGTAGTCGACCTTGCCCTCGGTGGCCATGGCGATGAGGGAGGGGTGGCCGTTGAGCATCGCGGTCTTGCCGGCGGCGAAGTCGGCGAAGGCGGTCTTCCGGTCGGTGGTGGCGGGGTTGGCGTAGGTGAGGCCGGTCTGGACGAGGTTGGCCTTCAGCCAGCCGAAGGTGTCGATGTTGGCCTGGCTGTTGATGGTGTAGGCCCCGTTCCGGCCGGCGTGGCCGCCGCCGTTGCCGAGTTCCCACAGCATGCTCTCGCCCTGGGCCTCCTCGGGGCCGAGCGGGAGGGCGTACGGGACGACGCCCGGCGCCTTGGCCTTCAACTTCTCGGCGGCCTGGCGGAGTTCGTCCCAGGTGGTGGGCGGCTGGGTGATGCCGGCCTGCTGGAAGAGGGCCTTGTTGTAGAAGAAGGCGCGGGCGGAGGAGACGAAGGGGATGCCGTACTGGGTGCCGCCGACCTTGCCGGCGTCGGCGAAGGTGCTTATGAGGTTGGCGAGGGTGCCGGTGGAGAGGACCTCCTCGGCCTTGTAGAGGAGGTCGTCGGCGACCTTGTCGGCGTAGCCCCCGGTCTGCAGGACGTCGGGGACGTTGCCGCTCTGGATCATCGTCTTGACCTGCTTGTCGATGTCGTTCCAGTTGACGATGTGGACATCGACCTTGATGCCGGGGTTGGCGGCGGTGAAGGCGGCGGCAACGCTGTCCCAGTAGGCCTTGGAGCTGTTGGTGGCCTTGTCGCCGTAGTCGGCGGCGACCAGCTTGAGGGTGACGTCGTCGCCGGATCCCCCGGAGCCGCCGCTGCCGCACGCGGTGAGGGCGAGTGCGGTGGTGGCGGACACCGCCGCGATGGTGAGGGCACGCTTGTTCATTGCCGTTTACCGCCTTCGTCCTGCGAACCCGCGTCCGGGCGGGATCGCTCCTGGGGTACAGAGCCGGGCACCGCGTCGGTGCTGCCGAGAAGCGCTGGGGGAGCGCTGGGTGAGCACTACGGGAGGGGTGGGGCTCTGCCGAGCTTGTCGGCTGTTGCAGCAGGCAGGTCGCTCGATCACCGGCCATTCGTGCTTGCTTGTGCTTGAAGATAGCCAGTTGCGAGCAAATGTGAAAGGTCCCTGCTGCGCTGCGAAGTATTCACGAGGCGCTCCCGGGCGGTCTAGGCGCTGTTACCGGACCGTTGTCGACCCGCGGTCCGCCGGTCGGTCCGCCCGGCGGGCCGCCGTCACCGGTCGCCGCTGGTGGTCGCGGGTGCGCCGGTGGTCGTGGCGGTCATGCGCAGAGGGACTTCTTGCCCTGTGCATGACAGGTGAGATCCTGGCGGACGGGCGGGAGTACCGCGTTCGAATCTGCTCGGATGATGCGCAAATGTGATGGAGACGGTGCTGCCCCTGCGCACCCGGCCAGGGAGCGGCGCACTCGGGTCTGTCGACGCCGCCCGGCCGGGCGGGGACGCGAGGACCACGACGGGGTGGCGGGGCGGGGGCTGCGACCCGGACGGCGCGGCGGGGTCAGGCGCGGAGCACCCGCACGCCGCAGGCGGTGACGGCCTTCTCCTGCGCGCCGGTCAACTCGTCGTCGGTGACGAGGTCGTGGATGTCCGTGAGTGGGCAGATCTCGGCGAAGGTGACCAGCCCGACCTTGCTGCTGTCCGCCAGTACGACGGCGCGCGCGGTGCTGCGGAGGAAGGCCCGGTCGGTGTGCGCCTCCATCTCGTCGTGCGTGGTGCAGCCCTCGCTGGCGGTGAGGCCGTCCACGCCGATGAAGGCGATGTCCAGGTTGTACTGCGAGAGCATCCTCTCGGCCGCCGGCCCGACCAGCTCGTAGCTCGCCGAGCGGGCGATGCCGCCGACCACCACCAGCCGGATCTCCGGCCGGACGATCAGGTCCGCGGCGATGTTGACGGCGTTGGTGACGATGGTGATCCCGCCCCCGCGCTCCGCCAGGACCCGGGCGAGTTCGCTGGTCGTGGTGCCGCCGGTGAGTCCGACCACGGCGCCTTCCGGGACGAGGCGCTCGGCGGCCAGGGCGATCCGGCGCTTCTCCGCCTGCCGCTTGCCGTGCCGGTGGCGCAGCGGGAGCTCCAGGTTGACGGAGCCGGTGACCGCCCCGCCGCGGGTGCGGTGCAGCAGGCCCTGGTTGTGGAGGTCCTGGAGATCGCGGCGGACCGTCGCGGTGGAGACACCCAGCAACTCCGCCAGCGCGTGCACATCGGCGCTTCCCGCTTCGGTGACGTGCGCGAGGATCTTGGCAGTGCGGTCAGCTTTGAGCATGCCCGGGAGTGTAGACGACACTTGGTCCGTACCGCAGCGACGGCAGCGGAACGCCCCGCCCGCGCTGCGGTCCAGGCAGTCGCGCGATGCCTCGTCGACGAACCCCGGCGCGATGTGCTCGAATCTGACTAGAGTCACGGTCGATCAATCATTTCCGATCGACGCGCGCTCTCCCTGCCGGCGTGGCCCCCGGGCCCGGAGCGACGGGACGCCCGAGGAGGGGGCCGCGTGTCCCGCCCTGCGGAGGCAACGACGTGGCCACCACTTCCATCGCACTGGCCGGTGCCCGGCTGGTCCTGCCCGGCGGTGTCGTCGAGGGCGACCGCCTCGCCGTCGAGGGCTCCCGGATCGCCGGTGTCGGCGGCGCCACCACGGCCGGCGACCTCGACCTGACCGGGTACACCGTCGTCCCCGGCTTCGTCGA